>NZ_CYTY01000066.1:5220-23467 GCF_001298995.1 Achromobacter sp. 2789STDY5608615 | reverse complement strand
TGCGCGCTCGCGGGGGGGGCTAGAGGCTTTTCCGGAGATTGGCGGGTTTGGGTCTTGTTGGGCTGGGCCATCGGCGTGACTTGCGCTTGCATGGCGGCGCGGCCCGTTATTCCTTTTCAATATTCCGCCCACAGGTGCTGGGCCGCGTAGGCGCGCCAGGGGCGCCAGGTTTCGGCGCGGGCGAGGAGTTGGGCGGGGGTGTATTCACGGGCTTCGAGTTTTTCCAGGGCGCGGATCAGGCCGATGTCGGAGGCGGGGAAGGCGTCGGGTTCGCGCAGTTGGCGCAGGGCGATGTACTGGGCGGTCCATTCGCCGACGCCGCGGATCTCGCGCAGGCGGGCGACGGCGGTGTCGAGGCTGTCGGCGGCTTCGAACAGACGCGGGTTGGCCAGGGCGGCGGCGGCGACGGCGGAGAGGGTGGCGGCGCGGCTGCGGGGCATGCCGAGGGGGGCGAGGTCGGCGGGGGCGATGGCTTCGGGGCGCGGGAACAGGTGGGTCAGGTCGCCGTCGGGCTGGTCGAGCGGCTGGCCATGGGCGGCGACGAGCTTGCCGGCGAGCTTGATGGCGGCGCCGACGGTGATCTGCTGGCCGAGGACGGCGCGCAGCGCCAGTTCGAAGCCGTCCCAGGCGCCGGGCACTCGCAGGCCGGGTCGGGCGGCGGTGAGGGCGGCCATGACCGGGTCGTGGGCCAGTTGGGCGGCGAGCGCGGCGGGGTCGCTGGCCAGGTCGAAGACGCGGCGCAGGCGGGCGATGATGGCGGGCAGGGCGTGCAGCAGGGGGAAGCGCACGGTGGCCTGCAGCGCGTTGCCGGCGCCGGGCTCGACGCGGACGGTGCCCTGGGCGCCGTCCAGGCCGATGGTGCGGGTGTAGCTGTCATCGCTCACCCGTTCGATGCCGGGGATGGCGCGGGCGCGCAGGAAGGCCAGCATGGCGGGCCAGTCGTAGGGCGGACGGTAGCGCAGCAACAGCTTGATTTCGCCTTGCGGGCCGGCCGACACGTCGGGCTTGCCGGAGCGCCGCAGTTGGCCCGGCGGACGGCCGAACAGGGCCTGGAAGATCTCGTTGAAGCGGCGGATGCTGCCAAAGCCCGCGGCGAAGGCGATTTCGGCCATGGGCAGGCGGGTTTCGTGGATCAGCTGCTTGGCCAGCAGCACGCGGCGGGTCTGGGCCACGGCCACGGGCGAGGCGCCCAGGTGCTGGCGGAACTGGCGCCGCAACTGGCGTTCGCCCACGCCCAGGCGCGCGGCCAGCGCATCGACGCCGGCCTCGTCCAGCGCGCCCAGTTCGACCAGGGCCAGGGCGCGCGCGACGCTGTCGGGCAGCTCCCGGGCGGCGCCCGCGGCGGGCGCGGTTTCCGGGCGGCAGCGCAGGCAGGGGTGGAAGCCCGCTTCCTGGGCGGCGGCGGCCGTGGGGTAGAAGACGACGTTGCGCGACAGCGGGGTGCGCGCCGGGCAGACCGGGCGGCAGTAGATCCGCGTGGTCTTGACGGCGGTGAAGAAGCGGCCGTCGTAACGGGCGTCGCGCACGCGGATGGCGCTGTAGCAGGCATCATGGTCGAGGTTCATGGGGCCATGCTAGCGCCGGACGCGGGCGACCGGCTAGCGGTTTTCGGACACTGTTGTCACGCTCACTGCCATGTCCGGAATCCGCCAGCGCGATGCCGGCGGCCGGCCTATATTGGGCGCATTCCCACCGCATCCGGAGCCCGTCATGCCGATTCAAACCTTCACCCTGGAACGCGTTGCCACGCCCATCGGGCAGATGCTCGTGCTGACCGATGCGCGGGAATGCCTGCGCGCGGTCGATTGGCAGGATTACGAACCCCGCATGCATGCCTTGCTGCGGCGCCAGTACGGCCAGGGCGCGGTGCGGGTCGAGGACGCCGCGCGGGTCTCGGCCGCGAGCCGCCGGTTGCTGGCGTATTTCGAGGGCGAGGTCGATGCGATCGACGGGCTGGAGGTGGCGCTGGGCGGCACCGATTTCCAGCGCCAGGTGTGGCGGGCGCTGCGTGACATCGAGCCGGGAGAGACGGTCAGCTATGGCGTGCTGGCCGGGCGCATCGGGCGGGCCTCGGCGGTGCGCGCGGTGGGCATGGCCAATGGGGCCAATCCGGTGGGGATCGTGGTGCCCTGCCACCGGGTGATCGGCGCCGACGCGTCGCTGACCGGCTACGGCGGCGGCCTGCATCGCAAGCGCTGGCTGCTGGATCACGAAGGCCGCTGGCGCGCGGCCGCTGGCGCGCCGGTGGCGCGCGCGGCGTGAGAAACGGTCAGGCGCGGATCCAGCCGCGCGCGATGGGCAGCGCCAGCAGCTTGCGGTAGAGCCCCTGCAGCAGCAGGGTCAGCGGCGCGCCGACGCGGCGCCAGACCGGCATGACCAGCCCGGCCGCCACCGGCGCCAGCAGCAGGCCGCCGGCGATGTCCAGCGGGAAGTGCACGCCCAGGTAGACCCGCGACAGGCCGACCACGGCCGCCAGCAGCAGCGTGACATAGCCCCAGCCGGCCCAGCGCCGGTCGAAGATCAGCGTGAACGCCAGCGTGGCGAGGATGATGGTGTGGTTGCTGGGGAACGACGACGTGGCCTTGTGGGCGAAGAAGGCGTGGCCCAGGCCGAGGGTGAACGGCCGCGGGTGCGGCCACAGCGCGCCGCACAGGTAGCTGATGAACAGCGCCGCGCCGATGCCGGCCAGGGCCTTGAGCACCAGGTCGCGCTGCGCCTGCCCGCCCCACAGCCAGAGCGCGGCCAGAACGATGGGCAGCAATTGGATCAGCCGGTTGGCGACGATCAGGCCGGCCTGGATGCGCCAGGCGGGGCTGGCGGGATCGGCGTTGATCAGAAGAAACAGGGACTGATTAAGGGGTTCCAGGAATTCCATGACTCGTCATCTGACTGAAATTATTCGTCAGGCGCGATGGTAGACAGGTTTGCCGTCAAATCCCTTGCAAAATGCGGCGGAATCCATGGATTTACTTCTGGATGCGATTTAGCCGGTCTGGCCGGCCAGCCATTCGGCGGCGCGCGCCGGTTTGCACAGGTAGAGCGCGCATTCGGCGGCATCCAGTCTGGAGCGCGCCAGCGCCAGCAGGGGCCGGGCCACTTCCGGCGGCAGGGTCTCGGTGAACCGGTCGATGAACCCGGCCCCGGCCGGCGAGGGCGCGGGCGAGGCGTCCGCCTCGCGCAACAGGCCCAGCGCGATGCCATACAGCCAGGACGAAAACGGGCCGGGACCGCGCTCGCGCCAAGGCGCGGCGGCGGCGTCGAAGCCGGCGGCGCCGTCCGCCAGACGGCGCCGCAGCAGTTGCGCCAGCGGCTCCGCGTGGCGGCGCAGCAGGTCATGCAAGCTCGGCGCGGCGAGAGCCTCTCGCGAGACGTCTGGTGGGCGGCGGCGGTACAGCGAAGGCGTGGGCATGGACGGTCTGCGAAAAAAGCACGCCGGCGCGCCGCGAGGCGCGCCGGCCAACGCCGCATTACATCGGCCGCGCCGGTTTTTGGGTATCCCTGAAATCAGGTAATTGCCGCGCTGGCCGGCTGCGGCAGGGACAGGCGCGCGCACAGCCGCGTGCGGCCGGGCGCCGAGGCGATGTCCAGCGCGCCGCCGACGCGGGCGATGCGGGTGGCCATGCTGCGCACGCCGACGCTCAGGTTGGCGCGGTGCACGGCGTCGACGTCGAAGCCGACGCCGTCGTCCTCGATCTCCAGTTCCAGTTGGCCAGGCGCCGGCTGGCGCAGCGTCACGCCGACCCGCCGGGCGCGGCTGTGCTTGACCACGTTGGTCAACGCCTCTTCGATCAGGCGCGTCAGCGCCAGGCATTGCAGGGCCGAGGGCGCGCCGTCCCACGCGGCGGGCACGTCCCAGCGCACCGCCACGTCCAGTTCGTCGAACAGCTGGGTGTAGCGGTGGCGCAGCGGCGCGATCCATTCGCGCGGCGTGGCGGGCGGCGTCATGTCGGCGCTGGCGCCGTTGTCGATGGTCTGCCGCAGGTCGTTGCGCAGCAAATTGAGCATGGACAGGACCTGCCGGTTCCGCAGCGGCTCGCCGGCCTGCTCGACCGCCGCCGTCATGCGCACCAGCGAGCCGCCCAGGCCGTCGTGCAGGTCGCGCGCGATCTCCAGCCGGTCCTGCAGCCGGCTGTTGGCCAGCGCCAGCTCGTGCTCGCGCGCCAGGGTGGTGGCCAGCTCGGCGCGGGCGCGTTCGACCGAGATTTCCAGTTCCTGGTTGAAGCGTTCGATTCGCCGGACGCTGCGCGCATGGCGCAGGCCCAGCACGGCCGACATGCCGATCAGCACGGCGACGCTGGTGTAGGGAATGTAGGTGCGGCCGCCGTCGATGAGCTTGAGGATCAGCAGCAGGTCATGCAGGGCGGCGGCCAGGAAGATCACCAGGCAGGCGGCCAGCAGCATCTGCTCGCGGTCGCGGCTGCGCACGGCGTGCACGGTGCATTGCAGGCAGTTCAGGTAGAACAGCGCCGAGACCGTCAGCACGATGATGCGCTGCATGGTCGACACGGCCGCATCGGGCACGCCGAGAGCGGCGGCCAGCATCACGGCGACGGCGATCCACAGCGCCTTTTCCAGGCGCGGCCAGGACTGGCCGCCGAAGCGCCAGGTAAACAGGCAGAAGCAGGCGATGTGCAGCGTCAGCGCGACGGTATTGGCGCGCGCCGCCATCAGGGTGGTGCCGAACGGCCAGGGGCTGACGGCCAGCACGTTGGCGCAGAACAGCACCCAGAAGAACGCGGTCAGCGCGTACCAGCCGTGGCTCGATTGCCGCGGCTTCATCGCCCACAGCAGGAAGAACAGCGCGCCCAGCGTGGCCGAGATCACCAGGTTGACCAGAAACAGGTCGCGGTTGCGCCACCAGCGCAGGTCGTGTTCGCGCGCCAGCGCTTCGGGTTCGCCCAGGTAGACCGGACCCAGGCCGGGCGTCTGGCCGGCCACGCCGGTCACGCGTATCCAGAGGGTGTTGGCGCCGTCGCGCACCGCGGATTCGGGCAGGCGCCAGTAGCGCGGCATGTTCCAGCTGCGCGACAGCGGCTCTGCCAGGCTGGCGTCGCGCCACAGCAGATCGTCGTTCAGGTGGATCTCGCCGGCCATGACGATGGACTCGACCGCCAGCGCGGCCTGGCCCGCCGGCGCGCCGTCGCAGCCATGGCGCCAGTCGATGCGGTACCAGACCACGCCGGTATGGCCAGGCCAGCGGGCGTCCCAGTTGTCGGGTAGCGCGACCGCCTGCCACGCCGGGCCGTCCGCGGGCCGTTCACCGCCGGGGCCGGCGAGCGCGGCGCGCACGCCGGTCACTTGCGCCACGCAGGCCGGGGAGGCGTCCTGCGCCAGGGCCGGCGCGGCCAGCAGCGCCAGCCAGGCCAGCAGCGCCAGCCACGTCAGTCGAGCAAGCCGCGCGAGCGCGCCGTGTGGATCGCGCGGGTGCGCGAGGAGACGGCGAGCTTGCGGTAGATGTGCTTGATGTGGCATTCGACGGTGTAGCGCGACAGGTACAGTTGCTCGGCGATTTCACGGTTGCCCAGCCCCTCGGCCACCAGTCGCAGGATCTGCCCTTCGCGCGGGCTGAGCGTTTCGCCCGCGTCGGCGGGCGCGGGCTGGGCCGGCGCGGGGCGCATTTCGGCGATGATGCGGCGGGCCACGAACGGATCGATCGGCGCGCCGCCGCGCAGCACGCTGCGCAGCGACAGCAGCACTTCCAGGTCGTCGCGCTCCTTGAGCACGTAGCCGGTGGCGCCGGCGCGCAGCGCGGCCAGGATGGCGTCTTCGGTGCTCCAGGCCGAGATGACCAGGATCGCCAGCGCCGGGTCGGCGGCGCGCAGCTCGGCGATCAGGTCGATGCCGCTGCCGTCGGGCAGGCCCAGGTCGATCAGCGCCAGCGCGACCGATTCGTCGGCCGCGCGGCGCCGCGCCTCGGCCAGCGAGGCCGCGAACAGCAGCGCGTCGGCCGGGTAGCCCAGCTGCCCCAGCAGCCGTTCCAGCCGGCGGCAGACCAGCGGTTCGTCTTCCACCACCAGGGCCGGGGCGGGCAGGGCAAGCGCGGAGACGGGCGGCAGGTCGGTCATGGCGGCGGACAGGGGAGCCACGGGCGAATTTGCCCGCATGGCATTTTGCCGGCCTCTCTCCGGGCTGGCTATCCCTGAAACTGGGTAGGCGGCGTCGCGGGACGGCGCGCTCACTTGGCGATGCGCTTGCCCTGGGCGTCGATCACCGCTTCGCCGTCTTCCTTGGTGAAGGCGCCCTGCTGCGGCGCGGGCAGGATGTCCAGCACCAGTTCGGACAGGCGGCACAGGCGCGCGCCCAGCGGGGTGCTGACGAAGGGGCGGTTCAGCAGGATGGGGTGGGCCTCGATGGCGTCCAGCAGGGCGTCGTCGCTCAGCGAGGTGTCATCCAGGCCGAGTTCGGCGTAGGGCGTGCCCTTTTCGCGCAATGCGTCGCGCACCGTGATGCCGGCGCGCTTGAACAGCGCCTTCAGGTCGGCGCGCGAGGGCGGCGTTTCCAGGTACAGCACCACGGTCGGCTCGATGCCGGCATTGCGGATCATGGCCAGCGTGTTGCGCGAGGTGCCGCACTTGGGGTTGTGGTAGATGGTGACGTCGGACATGGCGCTTTCCTTGCGATGGTGCGGGGACAAGGCAGGAGCATAGTGCATTCCCGCCCGGTCCTCGCCGCCGCCCGGCCTCAGGCGCGCAGCTTGCGGCCCAGCCGGCGCCAGCCGATCACCACGCCGGTCAGGCTCAGGGCCGCGCCGCCCAGGCTCAGGAACACCAGCAGGATGTCCCACAGCGGCCGCCGCGTCAGCAGGCCGGTCCAGTCCCAGCTGTGCAAGAAGGCGAACAGCCAGCGGCTGGCGCGGTTGCCGCGGTCCTGCCGGCTCAGCACCTGGCCGGTGCGCGGGTCCAGGTAGACCCAGCTGGCCTGCGGGTCGTCGAACACCAGGCGCCACACCGGCAGCGGCTTCTCGATATGGCCGAGCATGGCGTGTTCGTCGCGGCCGTAGTAGTAGAAGTCGTAATGGCCCAGCACCTGCAGGTCCGTCAGGGCTGCGCCGGGCACCAGGCGAGCGGCGGCCGCGCGCAAGGCCACGGGGTCGAGCGTGACGGGCTGCGCGTCGGCGGCCGACAGCAGCCGCGGCGCGCCCGGGCCGTTGCGGGCCAGCACCAGGTCGCGGCCGTCGACGCGGGTCCAGCGCAGTTCGCGCGGCGCGGCGGGCAGGGCGGCGATCAGCGCGGCGGGCGGCGCCTGCGGCGCGGCCGCGTCGTAGGCGCCGCCCGCGTAGGCCGATTGCGCCAGCGGCGCCGCGCCGCTGCTGAACACCTTCCACGGATTCATCGACATCAGCCCGCTGAAGATCCAGGTGAGGGTGATGCCGGCGAACATCAGGCCGGCCAGGTGGTGCCAGCGCATCATGTTCTCGCGGTAGGGCGAGCGGCTGCCGCTGGCGTAGGGCCGCGTGAAGCGCCAGCGCAGGATGCCGACCACCGTGCCGGTCAGCGCCACGGCCACGCCGGCCACCGACAGCCAGACGACGATGTCGTGCCACCACGGATCGAAGAGGTTGCCGCGGAACGGATACAGCCAGTGGATCCAGGCGCCGACGTAGTTCCACAGCCGTTCGCGGCGGGTGGCGTCCAGCACCACTTCGCCGGTGGCGGACGAGACGTACAGCCGGGTGCGGGCGGGATCGTCCAGGTCGATGCGGTGCAGCGGCCGGTGCATGTCGAGCGCGCCCGAGTGGGTGTATACGTCCTCCTCCACCTCGCCCTGGTAGTGCGCGGCGTACTGGCCGTCGAACCAGGCCGCGGCGCTGGCGGTGGCGACCGCGGCGTCGGCGCGCGGCAGCAGCGCGCCGCTGGCGGCATCCACCACCTTGGGCGCGCGGCCGCGGCCCATCGGCACCAGGTAGACCGGCGCGCCGCCGCGCAGCGCGGCCAGGCTCAGGCCCGCCATGTCGCTGGCGCCGGCGGCGGCCAGCGCCTGGGCCGGCGTGGCGGCGACGCGGGCCGGGTCGAGCGGCGCCAGGTGTGTCATGCGTTCCTGCGGCGTGAGCTTGGGGTAGCCCACGTACATCATCACCACGCCCGAGATGAACCACATGGCGAAGAACAGGCACAGCACGATGCCGGCCCAGCGGTGCGTCAGGTACAGCCAGCGCTTGGCGCGGGTGGACCACGGCACGGGCGCGGGCCGGCGGCGGGGGGAGGGGATGGCGTCCATGGCTGTCCTCAGAACCGCGCCTGCAGCGTCAGTTCGAACGAGCGCGGCGCGCCCAGGTAGAACATCGGCGTGCCGCTGACGTTGGCCGCGTACACCTTGTCGGTCAGGTTGCGGACCCGGCCGGTGATGGTGAAGTGGCGGTCGATGCGATGCGACAGCGCCGCGTCGAACACGGTGTACGACGGCGCCCAGACGGTGTTGGCGGCATCGGCGTAGGCGCGGCCGACGTAGCGCGCGGCCAGGCTGGCGTTCCAGTCCGGCAGGAAGGCGTAGTCGATCCAGGCGTTGGCCACGCGCCGCGGCGTGTTGGTCGGCACATTGCCGTTGCGCGAGACGCGCACGCCGCCGACCGTTTCCGAGAAGTCGTCGTACTTGGGGTCGACGAAGGCGACGTTGGCCTGCAGCGACAGGGGGCGCGTCAGGCGCAGCCCGCCGGCCAGTTCCAGCCCGCGCGCCGACTGCTGGCCCACCGGGACGCTGACCGCCGGGTTGCTGGCGTCGGGCGCCGAGATGTTCTTGCGCGTGATCTCGTAGGCGGCGACGGTGGCCGAGCCGCGGCCGTCCCAGAACTCGAACTTGCCGCCCACTTCCTTCTGCGTGCCGGTGGTCAGCTTGTCGTTGTTGAGCACGTCGGCGAACGAGGCGGTGGCCATGATGCCGGACGGGGGATCGGCGGCCGTGGCGTATTGCGCGTAGAGCGAGGCCCGCGGCGTGATGGCCCAGTTCAGCGCCAGCCGGCCGGTGGTGGGCGAATAGCTGCGCGAGGCCGAGGCCGGCGAGCTGGCGGTGACCGCGCGGCGGTTGGTCAGGTCCAGGTCGATGAAGTCCTTGCGCAGGGCCGACACGATGGCCACGCCGGGCAGCACCTCGGTGCGGTTCTCCAGCGTGAAGGCCAGCGTCCGGACGCGGTTGTCGCGGTCCGGGTTGTGGCCGCGCGTCATGCCGGGGATGTCGTAGAAATAGCCCGGCTGGAAATCGTACGGATCGACCGCGTCCACCGTGGCCGGCAGGCTGGTGGGATAGCGGGTCTGCTTGTTCACGCTCAGGTCGGCGCCGAACGACCAGCTGGTGGGCAGGCCGGCCAGCGTCGATTCGACCAGGCCTTCGACGCGGTTGCCGATCAGGCTCTGTTCGTGGCGCTGCAGCAGCGCGCCCGAGCGCAGCACGCGGCTGTTGGCGGCGTTGTAGCGGTAGGTCTCCAGGTTGCGGAAGTCGCGTTCGGCGCGGTAGTAGTACAGCGTGTTCTTGAACGTGACGCCCGGCGCCGCGCGCCATTCCGTGAGCGAGCGGGCCCACAGCACCGACTGCTCGTACAGGCCGTCGTCGACGTTGTAGTTCTTGAAACGCGTGCCGCCGCGGATCTGGCCTTCGCCGCTTACCTTGCCGTTCGCGCCCACCGTCAGCGGCGTGCCCCAGTAGGGGCGGTCGACGCGTTCGCGCTGGTACTCGAAGGCCCAGGTCTGCGTGACGTCGTCGCCCAGGTCGGACAGCAGCGAGGCCGCCACCTGGGTGGAATTTGACCGCTCGCCGTCGACCCAGCCGTGGCTGGCGGTGGTGTTGGCGTCGATGCGCAGGTAATGGCCGCGTCCGCCCGGCGAGCCGGCCAGCTGCTGGTTGATGCCGACCGACGCCTGGCGCGTGTCGAACGATCCCAGGCGCAGCTGGCCCTCATAGAACGTGTCGCGCTCGGCCAGCTTGGTGACGTAGTTGATGGCGCCGCCGACCGCGCCGGCGCCGAACAGGAAGGTCGACGGGCCGCCGATGGCCTCGACCCGGTCGTAGATCCAGCTGTCGATCGGCCGCGCGGCCACCGAGTCGTACTGCACCGAGATGCCGTTGAACAGCTGCGACACCTGGCCGCCGCTGAAGCCGCGGTAGCTGACGGCGCCGGCCATGCCGGGAGGCGCGGCGTTGTTCACGCCCGGGATGCCGCGCGCGATGTCCTGGGTGTTGAGCGCGCCGCGCGCCTCGATCTGCTGGCGCGAAATGACGGTGACGGAAGCCGGCGTGTCCTTGATCCGCAGGCCGAGGCGGCTGCCGGTGCCGTCGATGCGCTCCAGGTTGATCGGGCCGTTGGGCGAGTCCTCGGCGCGTTCGCCTTCGACCCGGGTCGGGGCCAGGGTCTCGATGGCGGGTTCAGCGGTCAGCGCGAACGCGGGGTTGGCCGCGCAGGCGCCGGCCAGCAGGGATGCTGCGTAGTTTTTTTTCATGGTCCAGGCCGGCGGGGCCGGCATGCACGCTCGCGCGGGCGCCGCGGTCAGGGGGCGGCGAAAAGGCGCGGGCGCGGGGTCTCCAGGGCGTCGCCGCCGGAAACGGGCGGCGCGGGCTCGGGCGGAAGCGGCGCGGCGGCCGTCCGCGGGGGACGGCGTGCGCGCGCTCAGGCCGCGGGCGGGGCGCGCGGCTGGGCCGCGTGCCAGGCGTGGAGCGGGTGCGAGGCGCGGTAGAACAGCGCCGGGTAGGTGACGCCGCCGCTGGCGGGCGCCGGCAGCACGGTCAGGGAAGCGGGGGGAATGCCGAGATCGGCCTGCGGATTGCGGCAGAACGGGCAGTGGCTGCTGTCGCCATGATGGGCGGCGTGGTCGCCGGCGCCGTCATCGCTCTGCACCTCGATGGTCAGGGACGAGCGGCCGTCCGGGGCGCAGTAGTCCACCGTGACCTGGCGGCTGGCGTTGGGCAGGTGATTGCCATGCGCCAACGACGGAACCAGCGACGCCCACAGGATCGCGATCAGGGCGATCCAGGCGTAGCCGCGGTTCAGGAAGAGGGCGAGGTGCATGACGGCGCATTATATCCAAGCCTTTTCAGACGGAAAGATGGCGCCGCACGTCCTCCCCGTCGATGGCGGCGCGGTCGCCGCTGGCCACCACCTCGCCGCGCGACAGCACCACGAAGCGGTCGGCCAGCTCGCGGGCGAAGTCGAAGTACTGCTCGCACAGCAGGATGGCGATGTCGCCGCGTTGGCGCAGCATGTGGATGACGCGGCCGATGTCCTTGATGATGGACGGCTGGATGCCCTCGGTCGGCTCGTCCAGGATGATCAGCCTGGGCTCGGCCACCAGCGCGCGGGCGATGGCCAGTTGCTGCTGCTGGCCGCCGGACAGGTCGCCGCCGCGCCGCGCCAGCATGCTCTTGAGCACCGGGAACAGCTCGAACACTTCCTCCTTGATGCGGCGCGCGCGGGCGGCCGGCTTGGTGGCCATGCCCATCAGGATGTTCTCTTCCACCGTCAGCCGGGCGAAGATGTCGCGGCCCTGCGGCACGTAGGCCATGCCGCGCGCGGCGCGCTGGTGTGGCGCCAGGCGGGTGATGTCGGCGCCGTCGAAGTCGATGGCGCCGCGCGCCACCGGCAGCACGCCCATCACGCACTTGAGCAGGGTGGTCTTGCCGACGCCGTTGCGGCCCAGCAGCGCCAGGCATTCGCCCTGGTTCACGGCCAGCGACACGCCGCGCAGGGTGTGGCTGCCGCCGTAGTACTGGTCGATGGTGTTCACGTTCAGCATGTCAGCGCCCCAGGTAGACTTCGATCACGCGCGGGTCGGCCTGCACCTTGGTCATCGGCCCCTCGGCCAGCACCGAGCCCTCGTGCAGCACGGTCACCTTGCCGTCGCCGGCGATCTGGTTGACGAAATCCATGTCGTGCTCGACCACCATCAGCGAATGGCGGCCGCGCAGCTCGTTGAGCAGTTCGCCGGTGCGCTCGGTCTCGGCATCGGTCATGCCGGCCACCGGTTCGTCCAGCAGCAGCAACTGCGGCTCCTGCATCAGCAGCATGCCGATCTCCAGCCATTGCTTCTGGCCGTGCGACAGCAGGCCGGCGGGGCGGAAGGCCTCGGGCCGCAGCCGGATCAGGTCGAGCGTCTCGCCGATGCGGTCGGCCTGCGCGCCGGTCAGGCGCGCGAACAGCGTGGGCCGCACGCGCTTGTCGGTCTTCATCGCCAGCTCCAGGTTCTCGAACACCGTGTGCTGCTCGAACACGGTGGGGCGCTGGAACTTGCGGCCGATGCCGGCGTGCGCGATCTGCGCCTCGCTCAGCGTGGTCAGGTCGATGCTCTGGCCGAAGAACGCGGTGCCGGCGGTGGGGCGCGTCTTGCCGGTGATGACGTCCATCATGGTGGTCTTGCCGGCGCCGTTGGGGCCGATGATGCAGCGCAGCTCGCCCACGCCGATGTCCAGCGTCAGGTCGTTGAGGGCCTTGAAGCCGTCGAAGCTGACGGTGATGCCCTCCAGGTACAGGATGGCGCCGTGGCTGGTGTCCAGGCCCTTGGGGCTGACGCGGCCGTAGCCGGCGTCGCCGCTGGGGCCGCCATCCAGCATGGCGCTTTCGGTATGGGTGCTGGTCATGCGCGTCGCTCCTGGTAGCGGGCGGCCAGTCGCCGGGCCAGGCCGACGATGCCGGTTGGCAGGAAGAGGGTCACCAGCACGAAGATCAGGCCCAGCGCGTACAGCCAGAATTCGGGCAGCACGCTGGTGAACCAGGTCTTCAGGCCGTTCACGGCGCCGGCGCCGATGATGGGGCCGATCAGCGTGCCGCGGCCGCCGGTGGCCACCCAGATCACCATCTCGATGGAGTTCTCGGTGGACATCTCGCTGGGGTTGATGATGCCGACCTGCGGCACGTACAGCGCCCCGGCGATGCCGCACAGCACCGCCGACAGCGTCCACACGAACAGCTTGAAGCCGAGCGGGTCGTAGCCGATGAAGCGCAGCCGGCTCTCGGCGTCGCGCACCGCCGTCAGCACCCGGCCCAGCTTGGACTGGGTGACGGCGCGCGCCAGCACCAGCGCGCCGGCCAGCGCCGCCAGCGTGATCCAGTACAGCGCGGCGCGGGTGCCCGGCGCGGTGATGTCGAAGCCCAGGATGCGCTTGAAGTCGGTGAAGCCGTTGTTGCCGCCAAAGCCGGTGTCGTTGCGGAAGAACAGCAGCATGGCGGCGAAGGTCAGCGCCTGCGTGATGATGGAGAAATACACGCCCTTGATGCGCGAACGGAAGGCGAAGTAGCCGAACACGAAAGCCAGCGCGCCGGGCACCAGCACCACCAGCAGCATGGCGTACCAGAAGTGCTCGGTGAAGGCCCAGTACCAGGGGTAGTCCTTCCAGTCCAGGAACACCATGAAGTCCGGCAGGCGGCTCTGGTAGACGCCGTCGTGGCCGATGGCGCGCATCAGGTACATGCCGTGGGCATAGCCGCCCAGCGCGAAGAACAGGCCATGGCCCAGCGACAGGATGCCGGCGTAGCCCCACACCAGGTCCAGCGCCAGCGCCGCCAGGGCGTAGCACATGAACTTGCCCAGCAGCGCCACCGCGTAGGCCGAGATGTGCAGCGGATGGCCGGCGGGAAACGCCAGGTTCAGCAGCGGCGCCAGCGCCAGCAACAGCACGCCCGCGGCCAGCGCGGCCCAGGCACGGCCGCTGAACAGGGGGCGGCGCGCCAGCAGGTTGAGATCGGTCAGCGCGGTCTGCTTCATTCGACGCTCCGGCCGCGCGGGGCGAACAGGCCTTGCGGCCGCTTCTGCACGAAAAGCACGATGAGCACCAGGATGGTGATCTTGGCCATGACCGCTCCCGCGTAAGGCTCCAGGAATTTGTTGACGCCGCCCAGGCCCAGCGCGGCGATGACGGTGCCGGCCAGCTGGCCGACGCCGCCCAGCACCACCACCATGAACGAATCGACGATGTAGCCGCGGCCCAGGTCCGGGCCCACGTTGCCCAGCTGCGACAGCGCCACGCCGGCCAGCCCGGCGATGCCCGAGCCCAGGCCGAAGGCCAGCATGTCGACGCGGCCGGTGGGCACGCCGACGCAATCGGCCATGCGCCGGTTCTGGGTGATGGCGCGCACGAACAGGCCGAGCCGGGTGTGGTTCAGCAGCGCCCACACCAGGAACACCACGAACAGGGCGAAGCCGATGATGACCAGCCGGTTGTAGGTCAGCACCAGGCCGCCCAGCACCGTGAAGCCGCCGGACATCCAGCTGGGGTTGCCCACCTCCACGTTCTGCGCGCCGAACAGCGTGCGCACGCCCTGCATCAGCATCAGGCTGATGCCCCAGGTGGCCAGCAGCGTTTCCAGCGGCCGGCCGTAGAGCCAGCGGATGACGGTGCGTTCCAGCGCCATGCCGACCAGCGCGGTGACCACGAAGGCCAGCGGCAGCGCCGCCGCCACGTACCAGTCGAGCCAGCCCGGCAGCCAGGCGCGGAACGCCGTCTGCACCAGGTAGGTGACGTAGGCGCCGATCATCAGCAGCTCGCCGTGCGCCATGTTGATGACGCCCATCAGGCCGAAGGTGATGGCCAGCCCCAGCGCCGCCAGCAGCAGCACGCTGCCCAGGCTGAGGCCGTAGAACAGGTTGCCGGCCCACTCGATGGTGGCCAGGTGGCGGTCGATGCGCTTGAGCGCGTTGGCGGCCGCCTCGCGCACGCCGGCGTCGGGTTCGGCGTAGACGCCGTCCTGCTGTTGCGTCAGCGCCGCCAGCGTCGGCCGGAAGGCGGCGTTGTCGGTGCGGCCGAGCAGATCGACCGCGTGGCGCCGCACCGCGGGGTCGGCGCTCTTGAGTTCGAGATTGGCCTGCGCGATTTCCAGCGCGGCGCGCACGGCCGGGTCCTTTTCGGCGGCCAGCGCCTTCTCCAGCAGCGGCAGGCGCGCCGGATCGCCGGTCTGTTGCAGGCGGCGGGCGGCGGCCAGTCGTTCCTGCGGGTTGTCGGAGAACAGCCGCGAGCCGGCCAGCGCCGCCTCGATCGCGCGCCGCAGCCGGTTGTTGATGCTGATGGAGGACGCCTCGGCCGGCAGCGCCAGGGCCGCGCCGGAGACCGGATCGGTGGCCTGGCCCTTGCCGTCGCCGATCAGCACGCGGCCGTCCGGCAGCGCATACAGCTGGTCGCTGCCCAGCGCCTGCAGCACCGCGGCCGCGCCCGGGCCGGTCTGCTGGCCCAGGGCGGCGATGGCCTGCAGCCGGGCGTCGGTGTCGTCGCCGGCCAGCGGCGCCAGCAGCGCCGGGTCCACGCCCGGCGCGGCCGCGTGGGCGGCCAGCGCCGGCGCGGCCAGCAGCCATGCAAGCAGGAGGTGACGCAGGAATTTCGCGATGACCGCATTCAGCATGGCTGCGCTTCCGGTTCCGGTTTAAAGGCCTTGCTTGCTTTCGTTGCCCGGGATGTAGGGGCTCCACGGTTGCGCGCGGATCGGGCCCTTGCTCTTCCAGACCACGTTGAACTGGCCGTCCGCCTTGATCTCGCCGATGTAGACCGGCTTGTGCAGGTGGTGGTTGGTCTTGTCCATCTCGATCGAGAAGCCGCTCGGCGAATTGAACTTCTGGCCGCCCATGGCCGCGATCACCTTGTCGACGTCGGTGGTCTTGGCCTGCTCGACCGCCTGCTTCCACATGTGGATGCCGATGTAGGTGGCTTCCATCGGGTCGTTGGTGACCACGGTGTTGGCGTTGGGCAGGTTCTTGGCCTTGGCGTAGGCCTTCCACTTCTTGATGAATTCCTCGTTGACCGGGTTCTTGATCGACTCGAAGTAGTTCCAGGCGGCCAGGTGGCCCACCAGCGGCTTGGCGTCGACGCCGCGCAGTTCTTCCTCACCCACCGAGAACGCCACCACCGGCACGTCGGTGGCCTTCAGGCCGGCGTTGCCCAGTTCCTTGTAGAACGGCACGTTGGAGTCGCCGTTGATGGTGGAGATGACGGCGGTCTTGCCGCCGGCGGCGAACTTCTTGATGTTGGCGACGATGGTCTGGTAGTCGGAATGGCCGAACGGGGTGTAGACCTCGTCGATGTCGCTGTCCTTCACGCCCTTGGAGTGCAGGAAGGCGCGCAGGATCTTGTTGGTGGTGCGCGGGTACACATAGTCGGTGCCCAGCAGCACGAAGCGCTTGGCGCCGCCGCCGTCTTCGCTCATCAGGTATTCCACGGCGGGAATGGCCTGCTGGTTGGGCGCGGCGCCGGTGTAGAACACGTTCTTCTCCAGCTCCTCGCCTTCGTATTGCACCGGGTAGAACAGCAGGCCGTTCAGTTCCTTGAACACCGGCAGCACCGACTTGCGCGACACCGAGGTCCAGCAGCCGAACACCACCGCCACCTTGTCCTGCGACAGCAGCTGGCGCGACTTCTCGGCGAACAGCGGCCAGTTCGAGGCCGGGTCGACCACCACCGCTTCGAGCTTCTTGCCCATCACGCCGCCGTTGGCGTTGATCTCGTCGATGGTCATCAGGGCCACGTCCTTGAGCGACGTCTCCGAGATGGCCATGGTGCCGGACAGCGAATGCAGGATGCCGACCTTGATGGTGTCTTCGGCGGCGAACAGTTGCGGCGTCCAGCCCGACATGGCCAATAGGCTCGCGGCGGTCAATTGCTTGAGGACTAGTCTGCGTTTCATGGTGACTCCTGGATGGGAAGAAGCCGGCGACGCCGGCAATAACGGTCTCAAAGCCTGGGGCTGCATCCAACTACCTCTGCGCGCGGCCCTGCCGAAGCAAGGGCGTGACCAGGACTCAAAAGCAAAAGGCGTGCCAGGCGCATCGCGGGCGCGATGCGCTGTATGGAGCGATAGGGAAAGGGGCATGCCGGCGGTGGCGGCGGGACGACGACGGCACGGTTCAATCTGGTGCCGCGTGCACAAAATCGGTGCGGACCTTGCCCGCTCCGGGTGCGGCGGCCGCGCGCGCGAGGCGCCCGGCGTGGCGCCGCCGCCCGGCGCGCGCAGTGGCGGCGCGGGGCGCGGCGCACATGGCACGCGTATTGCTTGGGAATCCGTACTTGTATACAAGAGAGGATTCCAGCATGAATGCCGTAGCAACGCAGAAGGGCCCCATCGGTTGGACGATCGCGCAATGGCAGTCGGCCTATGACGACGGGGCCACGCCCGACACGCTGCTGGGGCCGCTGGCCGCCGCGCCGGGCGACGCCGCCGACAACGCCTGGATCACGCGGGTCGACGCGCCGGTGCTGGCGCGCCAGCTCGACGACCTGCGCCTGCTGCTGGCCGCGGCGGGCGGGGATCGCGCCCGGCTGCCGCTGTACGGCGTGCCGTTCGCCATCAAGGACAACATCGACGCGGCCGGCTGGCCGACCACGGCGGCCTGCCCCGCGTTCGCCTACACGCCGGACGAAGACGCGACCGTGGTGCGGCGCCTGCGCGCGGCCGGCGCCATCCTGATCGGCAAGACCAACCTCGACCAGTTCGCCACGGGCCTGGTCGGCACCCGCTCGCCGCACGGCGCGGTGGCCAACAGCTTCAACCCCGACTACATCAGCGGCGGCTCCAGCTCGGGGTCCGCGTCGGTGGTGGCGCGCGGACTGGTGGCGTTCTCGCTGGGAACCGACACGGCGGGCTCGGGTCGGGTGCCGGCGGGCTTCAACAATATCGTCGGCCTGAAGCCGACCAAGGGCTGGCTCAGCACCGCGGGCGTGGTGCCGGCCTGCCGCACGCAGGACTGCGTGTCGATCTTCGCGTTGACGGTGGACGACGCCGAGCGCGTGGCCGGCATCGCCGGCGGCTATGACGAGCGCGATCCCTATTCGCGCGCACAGCCGGCCGGCGCCGCCGCGCCCTGGCCCGCCACGCCGCGGCTGGCCGTGCCCGACCGGCTGGAGTTCTTCGGCGACGCCCAGGCCGCCGCCGCGTTCGAGGCGGCGGTGCAGGCGCTCAAGGCCGGCGGCGCCGAGGTCCAGGCCATCGACTTCGCGCCGTATGCCGAGCTGGCGGCGCTGCTGTACCAGGGGCCGTGGGTGGCCGAGCGTTTCGCCGCGGTCGAGGCGCTGTGGCGCGACAAGCCCGAGGCCATCCACCCGGTGGTGCGCGGCATCGTCGAGGGCGCGGCCAACTACGACGCGCTCGACGCCTTCAAGGCCGAATACCGCCGCGCCGAACTGACGCGCCGCATCCACCAGTCGCTGCAAGGCTTCGACGCGCTGGTGGTGCCGACCTCGCCGTCGATCTACACCATCGCGCAGTTGCAGGCCGACCCGGTGCGGCTCAATACGCAACTGGGCATCTACACCAACTTCGCCAACCTGGCCGACCTGTCGGCGCTGGCGC
>NZ_CYTY01000066.1:0-5128 GCF_001298995.1 Achromobacter sp. 2789STDY5608615 | reverse complement strand
TGCCGGCCGGCATCACGCTGATCGGCATGGTGTGGCAGGACCGCGCGCTGGCGCGTTTCGGCCGCCAATGGCAGGCGCAGCGCGGGCTGCCGCTGGGCGCCACGGGCCAGCCGCTGCCGCCGATGGGGCCGCCCGCCGCCGACCCGGAACTGCTGCGCGTGGCCGTGGTGGGCGCGCACCTGACCGGCATGCCCCTGAACCATCAACTGACCTCGCGCCGCGCGGTGCTGGTGGAAAAGACCCGCACCGCCGCCGACTACCGGCTCTACGCGCTGGCCAACACCACGCCGCCCAAGCCGGGCCTGGTGAAGTCCGACAGCGGCGCGCCGATCGAGGTGGAGCTGTGGGACATCCCGCTGGCGGCGTTCGGCGCCTTCGTGGCCGAGATCCCCGCGCCGCTGGGCATCGGCACGCTGACGCTGCATGACGGCCGCCAGGTCAAGGGTTTCATCTGCGAGCCGCGCGGCCTGGCCGGCGCCCGCGACATCACCGCCTTCGGCGGCTGGCGCGCCTACCTCGCCAGCCTGAACGCCACCCCCCGCTAATGCCAATCGCCCCTGGGAGCCGAACCGTGTTCGATACCGTCCTGATCGCCAACCGTGGCGAAATCGCCGTCCGCGCCATCCGTACCCTGAAACGCCTGGGCATCCGCAGCGTTGCCGTGTATTCCGATCCCGACCGCAACGCGGCCCATGTGCGCGAGGCCGACGTGGCCGTGGCGCTGGGCGGCGAGAAGGCCGTCGACAGCTATCTGCGCACCGACCTGCTGCTGGCGGCCGCGCGCGAGCATGGCGCCCAGGCCATCTACCCCGGCTATGGCTTCCTGTCGGAAAGCGCCGAATTCGCCGAGGCCTGCGAGGCCGCCGGCATCGCCTTTGTCGGCCCGACGCCGCTGCAGATCCGCGAGTTCGGCCTGAAGCACCGCTCGCGCGAGCTGGCGGCCGAGGCCGGCGTGCCGATGACGCCGGGCACGGGCCTGCTGGCCAGCCTGGGCGAGGCGCTGACGCAGGCCGAGCGCATCGGCTATCCGGTGATGCTCAAGAGCACCGCGGGCGGCGGCGGCATCGGCCTGTCGCGTTGCGACAACGAGGCCGAGCTGACGGTGGCGTTCGACAGCGTGCAGCGCATGGGCGAGCATTTCTTCCGCGACGGCGGCGCCTTCATCGAACGCTACGTGGACAACGCCCGCCACGTCGAGGTGCAGATCTTCGGCGACGGCGCCGGCCGCGTGCTGGCGCTGGGCGAGCGCGATTGCTCGGTGCAGCGGCGCAACCAGAAGGTGATCGAGGAAACGCCCGCGCCGCACCTGCCGGCCGCGACCCGCGCGGCGCTGCTGGCGGCGGCGGTCAAGCTGGGCGAATCGGTGGCCTACCGCTCGGCCGGCACGGTCGAATTCATCTACGATCCGGCGCGCGACAGCTTCTACTTCCTGGAGGTCAATACCCGCCTGCAGGTGGAGCACCCGGTGACCGAGGCGGTGACCGGGCTCGACCTGATCGAATGCATGCTGCGCGTGGCGGCGGGCGAGCCGCTGGACCTGGCCGCGATGTCGCGCGCGCCGCAAGGCGCGTCGATCGAGGTGCGGCTGTACGCCGAGGACCCGCTGCGCCAGTTCCAGCCGTCGCCCGGCGTGCTGACCGAGGTGCATTTCCCGGCCGGCGTGCGGCTCGATGGCTGGGTCGAGACGGGCACCGAGGTGCCGGCGTTCTACGACCCGATGCTGGCCAAGCTGATCGTGCACGCCGACACTCGCGAGGCCGCGCTCGACAAGCTGGCCGACGCGCTGGCGCACACGCGCCTGCACGGCATCGCCACCAACCTGGACTATCTGCGCCAGATCGTGGCCGACGCGCGCTTTCGCGCCGGGCAGCTGTCGACGCGTTTCCTGGAAGGCTTCACCTACCGGCCCGCGGCCATCGAGGTGCTGGAGGCCGGCACCTACACCAGCGTGCAGGACTACCCGGGCCGCACCGGCTATTGGGACATCGGCGTGCCGCCGTCGGGGCCGATGGACGACTACGCTTTCCGCCTGGCCAACCGCATCGTCGGCAACGCGCCCGACGCCGCCGGCATCGAGGCCACGCTGGTCGGGCCGACGCTGCGCTTTCATGGCGACGCCATCGTCGCGCTGACCGGCGCCGAATGCGCCGCCACGCTCGATGGCGCGCCGGTGCGGATGTGGCAGCCGGTCACGGTGCGCTCGGGCCAGGTGCTGGCGACGGGCCGGGCGCTGTCCGGCTGCCGCACCTACCTGGCGGTGCGCAACGGGCTGGACGTGCCGGTCTACCTGGGCAGCCGTTCGACCTTCGCGCTGGGCCAGTTCGGCGGCCACGCCGGGCGCACGCTGCGGGTGGGCGACATGCTGCCGGTGGTGCGCCCCGATCTGCCGGCCGCGAACGCCGAGCCGCCGGTGAACGCGCCGCAGGCCGCGCCGGCCGAGCTGATCCCCGCCTATGGCAACGCCTGGGAGATCGGCGTGCTGTACGGCCCGCATGGCGCTCCGGACTTCTTCCGCCCCGAAGCCATCGAGGCCTTCTTCGCCGCCGACTGGGAGGTGCACTACAACTCCAACCGCCTTGGCGTGCGGCTGACCGGCCCCAAGCCGACCTGGGCGCGCGAGAACGGCGGCGAGGCCGGCCTGCATCCGTCCAACATCCATGACTGCGAATACGCCATCGGCAGCATCAACTTCACCGGCGACAGCCCGGTGATCCTGACGCGCGACGGCCCCAGCCTGGGCGGCTTCGTCTGCCCGGTGACGATCGCGCGCGCCGAACTGTGGAAGGTGGGCCAGGTCAAGCCGGGCGACCGCATCCGCTTCGTGCGCATCGACTATGCCGAGGCGGTGGCGCGCGAAGCGGCGCAGGACCGCAGCGTCGAACAGCTGCGCGCCGTGGCGCCGCGGGCCACCACGCCGTCGGCGCCGCCCGCCACGGCCTCGGAAACCATCATCGCCGCGCTGCCGGCCACGGACGCGCGCCCGTCGGTGTCGTACCGCCAGGCGGGCGACGGCTACCTGCTGCTGGAGTACGGCGACAACGTGCTCGACCTGGCGCTGCGCATGCGCATCCACCTGCTGATGGAGGCGCTGGCGGCGCGGCCGATCGACGGCGTGCGCGAGCTGTCGCCGGGCGTGCGCTCGCTGCAGATCCGCTACGACAGCCGCGTGATCCTGCAGCAGGCGTTGATCGACCGCCTGCTGCAGATCGAATCGCAACTGGCCGACGTGGCGACGCTGAAAGTGCCGACCCGCGTGGTCTACCTGCCCATGGCGTTCGAGGACTCGGCCACGCTGGGCGCGGTGCAGCGCTACCAGGAAACCGTGCGCGCCAGCGCGCCGTGGCTGCCGAACAATGTCGACTTCATCCAGCGCATCAACGGCCTGGCCAGCCGCGAGGACGTGCGCCGCATCGTGTTCGACGCCAGCTACCTCATCATGGGCCTGGGCGACGTCTACCTGGGCGCGCCGTGCGCGGTGCCGATCGATCCGCGCCACCGCCTGCTGACGTCCAAGTACAACCCGGCGCGCACCTTCACGGCCGAGGGCACGGTGGGCATCGGCGGCGTCTACATGTGCATCTACGGCATGGATTCGCCCGGCGGCTACCAGCTGGTGGGCCGCACGCTGCCGATCTGGAACAAGTTCCTGAAGAACCCGGTGTTCCAGGACGGCAAGCCGTGGCTGCTGCGCTTCTTCGACCAGGTGCGCTTCTACCCGGTGAGCGAGGCCGAGCTGGACACGCTGCGCGAGGACTTCCGCGAGGGCCGCGCCACGGTGCGGATCGAGGAGGAGGTGTTCGACTTCGCCGCGCACCAGCGCTTCCTGGCCGAGCAGGCCGACAGCATCGGCGCGTTCCAGGCGCGCCAGAAGACGGCGTTCGACGCCGAGGTGGCGCTGTGGAAGCACGAGGATGTGGCGGTGGCGCAGGCCGAGGCCGCGCCGGAACCCGAGACCGCGTTGCGCGAGGGCGAGCGCCTGGTCAGCGCCGACATGTGCGGCAACATCTGGAAGATCCCGGTGCAGGTGGGCCAGAGCGTGGCGGCCGGCGACACGCTGGTGGTGGTCGAGGCCATGAAGATGGAACTGTCCGTGATCGCGCCGGTGTCGGGCACGGTGACGGCGATCCGCTGCGTGCCGGGCAAGCCGGTCAATGCCGGCGACGCGCTGCTGGTGCTGGCCGAGGACGCCACGTGCCCCGTGACCTGACCCTGCGCGATCCGGTGCGCATCAGCCCGGCGCTGCGGCAGGCGCCGGCGCTGGCGGGCTCGCTGGCGGACCAGGTCTACCAGCGCATCAAGGACGAGCTGTTCGATTTCCGGCTGCTGCCGGGCGACCGCTTCACCGAGGCGGAGCTGGCGTTGCGGCTGGGGGTGAGCCGCACGCCCGTGCGGCTGGGGCTGGCGCGGCTGGAGCGCGAGGGCTTCGTGCTGCCCAGCCCGCGCAGCGGCTGGCAGGTGCGGCCGTTCGATTTCGAGCGCTTCGAGGCGCTGTACGACGTGCGCGTGGTGCTGGAGCTGGCGGCGGTGGAACGGCTGTGCGCGCGCGAGCAGATGGATGAGCGCGGGCTGCTGGGGGCGTTGGCGGATGTGTGGCTGGTGCCGCCGGCGCAGCGCATCCTGGATGGGCGGATGGTGGCGGAGCTGGACGAGGCCTTTCACTGCTCACTGGTGGCGGCTGCCGGGAATGCGGAGATGGCGCTGATACACCGGGAGGTGACGGAGAAGATCCGGATCGTGCGGCGGCTGGATTTCACCAAGGAGTTCCGGGTGGATGCGACGTATGAGGAGCATGGGGCGATTTTGCGGGCGGTGCTGGCTCGGCGGGGGGGGAGGCGGCGGGGAGGATGTTGCGGGGGCATATTGAGATGAGCAAGGCTGAGGTTCGGAAGATCACGCTGCATATGTTGCACGTGGCTAGAGAGGGTTCTTGAGGCGCGGCGGGCTGCGGCGGCCGGGTGGGTGCGGGGCTACGATTGCGGTCCGGAGCCTTCGCTCCGGACTGCCCCGTCGTCATCTTCGTCCGCCTGCGGCTCCCTTCAGATTCCCTCGGGCGCATCTACACGCCCCGCACCCACCCGGCCGCCGCAGCCCGCCGCTCGTGCGTCTCCATGCGGCGGGTGGGGGGGAG
>NZ_CYTY01000065.1:1608-24754 GCF_001298995.1 Achromobacter sp. 2789STDY5608615 | reverse complement strand
GCGCCACTTGAAATCCGTCATCGTTCCGTCCGTCCAATCTCCGCCAAGCATGCTCAAGCTTCACGATTTTTGCAACAGAGCCAACCAGCGGTCTTTTTTCATGAGGGTTTTGGCTCGTCGGTGGTGTTCGGGTGTTGCCATACTGGCCCCGGCGGCCTGCACGCTCAACGCTGCGGCGTTGTGCGCGGGCGTTCTAGAAGGGCAGGCTTCACGCGCGCGCGGAGAAGCCCGGCAGGATGGCGGCATGTTGCAATCAACCGACCACTTCGACCCGCGCCGCGTTGCCCGTGACCTTTACTGGCAGGGCTGGCGCGTTTCGTCCATTGCGCGCCAGTTGAACGAGAAGCGGACCACCGTCAACAGTTGGAAGACGCGCGACGGCTGGGACAAGGCATCGCCGGTTCAGCGGGTGGAGACCGCCCTTGATGCGCGGCTGTGCGCGCTCATCGCCAAGCCCGAGAAGGACGGGAGGGATTTCAAGGAAATCGACCTGCTGGGGCGCCAGCTTGAGCGCACGGCGCGGGTGCGAAAGTTCGATGACGACGGGCGCGATTCAACGCTCAATCCTGCGCTGGATCGGCGCAACGCTGGCCCCAAGCGCAAGCCCGAACGCAACGCGATCAGCGATGACCAGGCCAAGAAGCTATCGCAGGCCTTCCGAGATTCGTTGTTCGACTATCAGAAGGTCTGGTTGCGCAATGGCGATCAGCGGACGCGGATGATTCTCAAGTCCCGCCAGATCGGGGCAACCTGGTACTTCGCCCGCGAGGCCTTGGACGATGCGATCAGGACCGGGCGCAATCAAATCTTCCTGTCGGCGTCCAAGGCGCAGGCGCACGTATTCAAGCAGTACATCATCCAGTTCGCGCGTGAGGCCGCGGATGTCGATTTGAAGGGCGATCCCATTGTCCTGCCCAATGGCGCGCACCTCTATTTCCTCGGCACGAACGCGCGCACCGCGCAGAGCTATCACGGCAATTTCTACTTCGATGAGTTCTTTTGGGTGCCGAAGTTCGGCGAGCTGAACAAGGTGGCCAGCGGCATGGCCCTGCATAAGCACTGGCGCAAGACCTACTTTTCGACGCCGTCGAGTATGGCCCATGAGGCCTATCCGTTGTGGACGGGTGACACGCTCAACAAGCGCCGAGCCAAGCGCGAGCAGGTGGCCATCGAGGTGGCGCATTCGATCTTGAAGAACGGGCACCAGTGCGATGACCGCATCTGGCGCCAGATCGTCACCATCCTGGACGCGGAGGCCGGCGGCTGCAACCTGTTCGATATCGAAGAGCTGCGGCTTGAGTACAGCCCGGATCAGTTCGAAAACCTGCTGATGTGCGGCTTCATCGACGACACCGCGTCCATCTTCCCGCTGTCGGTGCTGTAGGGGTGCATGGTTGATTCCATGGTCGAGTGGGTCGATGTGCAGAAATTTCTGCTGCGGCCCTACGGGCATTGGCCGGTGCTCATCGGCTACGACCCTTCGCTGTCGGGCGATTCCGCCGGCTGCGTGGTGCTGGCCGCGCCGCGCACGCCTGGCGGGAAATTCCGCGTGCTGGAGCATCACCAGTTCAAGGGGATGGACTTCGCCGCGCAGGCCAAGAAGATTGAGGACATCACGAAGCGGTACGCCGTGGCCTACATCGGGATCGATGCCACCGGCATGGGCCAAGGCGTGTATCAGCTGGTGAAGCAGTTCTTTCCAGGCGCACGGGCCTACAGCTATTCGCCCGAGGTCAAAGGCCGCCTGGTGCTCAAGGCCGGCGATGTGATCCGCAACAAGCGCCTGGAGTTCGACGCGGGCGCCACCGACCTGGCGCAGTCGCTCATGGCGATACGCAAGACCACCACCGCCAGCGGGCGCAGCGTCACCTATGACGCCGGCCGATCCGGCGACACCGGGCATGCGGACCTGGCCTGGGCGCTCATGCATGCGCTGGATTGGGAGCCGTTGGAAGGGGCGACAGACGCAGGAAAAATCATTATGGAGATGTACGGATGAAACGAAAGAACAAGACGCCCGCCGCGCAGTCGGCGGCCGCGCCCGCTCAGGTGGAGGCGTTCAGCTTCGGCGACGCGGTGCCGGTGCTGGACCGGCGTGAAATCCTGGACTATGCGGAGTGCTGGCGCAACGGGCGATGGTATGAGCCGCCGGTGAGCTTCGGCGGCCTGTCCAAGTCGTTTCGGGCCAGCCCGCATCACAGCTCGGCCATCTACTTCAAGGCCAACATCCTGGCTTCGACATTGGAGCCGCATCCCGCGTTTGGGCGCGATACCTGCTTGAAGATGGCCATCGACTTCCTGACGTTCGGCAATGCCTATGCGGAGCGGTGCGACAGCATGACGGGCAAGGTGTTGGCCATGAAGCACGCATTGGCCAAGTACACGCGACGCGGCGTCCTGCCCGGCCAGTTCTTCTTTGTTCCCAGCTCGGGCCAGGAACATGAGTTCCGGACCGGGACGGTATGCCAGCTCACGCAACCGGACATCAACCAGGAAATCTATGGCCTGCCCGAGTATCTGGCCGCGCTCAACGCGGCATGGTTGAACGAGTCCGCCACGCTCTTCCGGCGCAAGTACTACCTGAACGGCAGTCATGCGGGGTTCATCATGTACCTGACGGACACGGTGACGGATACCAGCTATGTCGATGACATCCGCAAGGCCATGAAAGAATCGAAGGGGCCGGGCAACTTCCGCAATCTGTTCGTGTACGCGCCGGGTGGGAAGAAGGATGGGATGCAGATAATCCCGGTTAGCGAAGTGGCCGCGCGCGATGACTTCTTCAACATCAAGAACGTGTCGCGCGACGACGTGCTCGCCGCGCACCGCGTGCCGCCGCAGCTCATGGGCCTGGTGCCATCGAATTCCGGCGGCTTCGGCACACCGATATCAGCCGCCCAGGTCTTCGCGCGCAACGAGCTGGAGCCGCTGCAGGCCAAGTTCTTGGAGATCAACGACTGGCTGGGCTATGAAGTGGTCCGCTTCAAACCCTACGTCATCCAGGGCGCGAGCGAGTAGCCGCGCAGCCAGTGGTCACGATCAGCCCCGCACTCGCGGGGCTTTTTTTTCGCCAGTGCTCCGGCCAGCGCCGGGCGGCTGTGCGTCAACGCTGTTCGCCACGCTTGCGCCCTTGCTTGACCGCGAGGGGTTCGGCCAAACAGGGTTCGCCCTGCACGTATTCCAACAGCCCTACGACGTGGTCAATGATGTCCTGTCGGTGACGCAAGCTGGCGGCGTTTCGCATGCCGGCTTCCAACGCGATTACGACGCGCTGCAGGCGCCAGATTTCCCAGGCCAAGGCGTACCCCTCGGGCGACGGGTTGCGGGCGTACAGCTCGCGTATGCGAGCCGCAGACATGGGCGTGGGCGGGGGACGGTCGAGCATGGTCATGATGGCACCTCAAAGTACTGTATAAATATACAGTAATGTGATGTGTCACCACCGCTGGCGCGCAGTCTTCCCCCCCCTCCACGCCTGCGCGCTAAATCGGCAAAAAAAGACTCACCCTTGCGTCACCCCTCGCCGCCAGGCTTTAAGCGCCTCAACGGCCCGATTTGGGGGGGCTGCAGGCGGACGCAAAACGACGCAGATCGGAGGCGATACTTCGCGCAGTGGCCTGGCTGCGGCAAATTGAGCGTTTTCCATGCTTCCTGCACCCCTGAAATGGCAGGCGCGAGTTACATTTGCCACACTTACATGTGGGACAGAGGATCTAATGGGCGACCTGTGGAACAGCGTGGCGGGATACGTGATAACCGGAGTTTTGGGGTTGATCGGCGGATCGCTCCTTATGCGTCTGCGCGGGCGGATAAGGGCGCTTCCTTACACGGTTTGGCATACGCAAATTGGCGCGTCGACCGAAGGCGTATTGGGGAGGATTGAAGTGCGTTGGGCGGGCCAAGTGCTCGACCGGCTATTTACCACACAAGTCGAACTCATAAATGAATCTCATCATGACTTCACGGATTTAACCCTGCGGATCATCGCTGGTCCAAACACTCTTCTACATACGCAGCATTGCGCAATTAGCAATTCGAGCTTGGCCGTTGGTTATTCTCCGGGTTTCCAAGCATTCTTACCCTCGTCCATTGATACAGAGTTGAACGCCGAGCAGGTGCGCCGTCTCCTGACCTCGCGGGAGTACGTGCTTCCCATTTTTAATCGGCGGCAACGCGCAACCTTTTTGTTTTTGTCTACGGTTACGAACAACGCGACGGGACCGGTAGTGTTCTTGGAACTATTGGAGGCAGGTGCAACAGCCGTCTACCGTCCTAGCGGAAAGAGGATCATGGGCGTTCCGGAACGGTATGCCGTCATTGTGGGGCTGGCGACAGTTGCGGCCGCTTACGCAGGCATTGTCTGGGCGGAACTCCCTTTGTGGCTCTCCGCTTTGGTGGCGGTTCTGGCGGGGGTCTTTTGCAGGTTCATCGGGGCCGCAGTTTTCCGTCTACCCATTGAACTGCTGCGCCTGGTTGGCCGGTGAGAATATGCCGCTCGGGCCTCCAGTTCCGCGGGCGTGTTAGATATTCTCTTGGCCCTCGTGGGGCGCGGCAGGCGAGGTGCTGTATGAACAATGCTTGGTAGATGCACGCCGTGCTGCTACAGGCAGGTGTCTTGCGAGCATTTACATGATGGTCTTGGTAACCTTTGCCACCCCATCTATGAGATCCGAAACTTGAGCCGGCGTGGGTTCTTTTTCTTTGTTGTGGTCACATAAATTGCGGATGTCAGCCAGATGCTGATTGAACCGCCATTGCGATGTGTCGATTACGCCTTCGGTTTTCAGGGCTTCGTTGTAGTCTGCGATGGTCGCATTTTTTTTTGTGATTCGAACATTGTGCTGACTACACACTTCATGCAGGTGTTTTTCGAGCACGACACCGGCGATGGCACCTGCGGCACGTGTGAACTTGTGCTTGAGCAACTCCTTGGCGGCGTCGAGCTCGGAGTCCAGTAGATCCGCCTGCACAAGAGCTCGCATGTCGTAAAGCGAACTCTCAAACCGCCCTTTTATTGATTTCAGAATAGCAATTTGTTGTTTCAGGTGGGGCATCGCCGATTTCGCATCGGCTAATACTTCAGTCTGATATCGGGTGACGCGCAAACCCTGGAGGGCGTCCTCAATCCGGTAGTTCTCGATACCGAGATCCTTGCGCCCCTTTGGCTTCTCGTAGAGGCGAATGAAGTCGCCGAGCCGATCAGGTAGGAGCTGTTTGATCAACACCAGGGACTCGGAATACCAGGCTTGATACGCGGTCAAGAAATCAGGGAGGGCGGTGAGGTATTCGGCGGCTTTTTTCTTATCGCCGTCGCAGAGTTTGAGAACAGCTTTTTCGTACTGTTCACCGTAGCAATGATGCGAAAACGCCTGCTCAATCTTGATGGCGTCTTTGCTCAGCCTTTCAAAGTCTTTTTTGTATCGATCAAGGTTTGACGCCATGGGTTCAAGCTCCTAAATGGTGGCTGCTTTCGGGGGGCATTTTGCCGACCTTTCCGGGCTGCTTCAATGTTAGGTACATAACATTTGGGGGAGGGGCTGGGGAAAACCTAACCTTCCTAACTGAGCCTAAAGATGCTGTGTAAGGCATTGATTTATATTAATAATATTGGTTAGGTTCAAAACCTAACCTGACCTAACCTGAAACCTAACCTACACGTAAGTGTTTGATTTATATGAATATCTGTTTTTCGTTAGGTTAGGGTATGGAAACCTAACCGAGTTAGGCTTTGGTTAGGAAAAGGTTAGGTTTTCCGAAACGTCGGAAACCCGCATGAATAAAGGCGTTCCGCCCGATTCGCGATGCCTGGTTAGGAAGGTTAGATTTTTCCCAGCCCCTCCGGAAATATTGAAAAGGCACTCTGTCACGCCGGTTTCTGGTGCTCTTGCCGTCGTTGCTCGGGATTCTTGATCGCGCGGCGGCGTGCTGGCCAGGTGTCGGCGCCGCAGGTTGCGGTGGACCTGGTCAGCAGCTCGATGCGGCCGGTCGCGGTGCGCTGGCCTGGCGACGGTGCTGCTGGGCGCGGTGATCGAGATCTGCAGTTGGCGGCGGTGGCCGGTGCGCTTGTCAGCATGTAGCAAACGCGACGATGTCACGGCGCGGACATACCGCGTTGCGGAGGATAGAAAAAGGGAAGGGTGGGGCGGCGTTACTACTACAAAACTACTACAGCACATTGGAAAAACCCAATGTTTAAGAGGTTCTCCGGCCTGTAGAGTTCGCCGTTAACTACGGCGAGGCGGGCGGGATGGCTTCGCGCCGGAATCGCGCCGGGCCCGTGGGGAGCCTAGTGCCTTGATATTCCAGGGAAAGACCAGGGGCGCAAGTGTAACACCATTGGATAGCCGCCGAAAATTAGTGGATTTAATCAACTATATGCCCTATATTTCCTGGCATGGCCAGGTCGCCGCGCGCGGCCTGGCCCCATACCTAGAACATCCAGGAGCAGGCATGACCCCGACTTTTCACACGATCCTGCTGGACGTGCAGGACCGTGTCGCCACGGTGACGCTGAACCGGCCCGACAGCCGCAACGCGCTCAATTCCCTCATGTGCGCCGAGTTGGTGCAGGCCATGCAGCATCTCGCGGAGCGGCCGGACGCGCACGTGGTGCTGATCGCCGCGGCGGGCGCGGCGTTCTGCGCCGGCGCCGACCTGAAGGAACGCAAGACCATGTCGAACGCCGAAATGACGGCGCGCCGGGTGCAGGGCTTTGCCGCCTACGCCGCCATCGAGCGCATGCCGCAGCCGGTGATCGCGGTGGTGCAGGGCGCGGCGTTCGGCTCCGGCTGCGAGATCGCCGCGGCCTGCGACTTCGTGCTGGCCTCGTCCGAGGCGACGTTCTGCTATCCCGAAGTGGGTTGGGGCACCGTCGGCGCCACGCAGCGGCTGCCGCGCGTGGCCGGCGCGCGCAAGGCCAAGGAACTGCTGTTCACCGGCCGCCGCTTCGACGCGGCCGAGGCGCGTGAGATCGGCCTGGTCAACCAGGTGTACGCGCCCGAGGCGCTGGCGGCCGAGGCCGCGCAGATGGCCGCGGCCATCGCGCGCGCCGCGCCGCTGACCGTCAGGCTGACCAAGCGCAGTATCGACCAGGGGTTGGCGACGACGCGCGAAGGCGCGATGGCGATCGAGCTGCTGGCGATCGAGGAAAACCTGCGCGGCACCGACTGGAAGCAGGCCATCGCCGGCTTCGGCGCGGCGGGAGACAAGGCATGATCGACCCCACGACCCTGTCGCGGGCGCTGGCGCGCCAGGTGGCCGAACGTGGCGCCGCCGAAGCGTTCGTCGCGCCGGGCGAGCGCCACACCTGGGCCGCGCTGCAGGACGGCGCGCGGCGCATCGCCCGCGGCCTGCATGCGGCCGGCGTGCGCCGCGGCGACCATGTTGGCGTGCTGCTGGGCAACGGCGGCACCTGGGTGCAGGTGTTTTACGCCTGCGCGCTGCTCGGCGCCGTGACGGTGCCGGTCAACACGCGCTTCAAGACCGATGAACTGGCGTTCTGCCTGAAGCAGGCCGACGTCAAAGTGCTGCTGACCGCGGATACCTTCCTGGGCATCGATTTCCTGGACCTGCTGACGAAGGTGGAACCGGCGCTGGACCAGGCCCTGCCGGGCGCGGCGCTGCCGCTGCTGCGGCAGGTGGTGGTGCTGGGCGAGCGCTGCCCGCGCGGCGCGCGCGCTTGGGCGGACTTCCTGCGGGCGGGCGAGGCCGTCGACGATGCGGCGTTGCAGGCCCGCATGGATGCGGTGGTTCCGGACGACGTGCTGTTGATCCAGTACACCTCGGGCACCACCTCGTTTCCCAAGGGCGTGATGCTGACGCACGCCAACATGTTGACCAATGCGTGGGCCGCGGCGCAGCGCATCGGCGTGCGGCCCGACGATCGCTACTTCAGCATCCGGCCGTATTTCCACGTGGCCGGCACCACGTTGTCGATCCTGGTGAGCCTGATGAGCGGCTGCTGCCTGCTGACGCTGCCGAAGTTCGACGTGGCCGATGCCTTGCGCATGCTCGATGAGGAGTGCTGCACGCTGACGTCGGGCAACGACACCATCTTCCTCATGCTGATGGGGCATCCGGATTTCGACCGCGCGCGCATCCATTTGCGCGGCGGCTGGGCGGCGGCCGGCCCGCAGGTGATGCAGAAGATCCGCGACGTGATGGGCGTGCCGGGCATCTGCAACGCCTACGGCCAGTCCGAGGCCTCGCCCAACATCACGCTGTCGGCGCACGATGATCCCTTTGAACTGCGCGCCATGGGCTGGGCGCTGCCGCATCCCGGCATGCAGGTGCGGGTGGTGGATCCGGGCACGGGCGAGCCGTTGCCGGCCGGCATGCAGGGCGAGATCCAGGCGCGCGGCTGGAGCGTGATGAAGGGCTACTACAACATGCCCGAGGCCACCGCCCGCGCGCTGGGCGCCGATGGCTGGCTCAGCACCGGCGACCTCGGCGAGATGGACGCGGAAGGCCGGCTGCGGATGGTGGGCCGCCTCAAGGACATGTTCCGCGTGGGCGGCGAGAACGTCGCGCCGGCGGAAGTCGAAGAGACCCTGCACGGCCACCCCGCCGTGCGCATGGCGCAGGTGGTCGGCGTGCCCGATGCGCGCCTGGGCGAAGTGCCGGCGGCCTTCGTGCTGCTCAAGGACGGGCAGGACTGCACGCCCGAGGAACTGACGGCCTGGTGCAAGGCGCGCTGCGCCAACTTCAAGGTGCCGCGCTATGTCGAGATCGTCGACAGCTTCGAGCACATCGGCATGACGGGCAGTTCCAAGGTGCAGAAGAACAAGCTGCGCGCCCACGCGCTGGCGCTGTTCGGACTGGAGCAACAGGCATGAGCGCGCGCGACGTGGTGCTGTGCGAATGCTTCGCGCGCGATGGCCTGCAGCATGAGCCCGATTTCATCGATACCGCGGTCAAGGCCGACCTGATCGACAGTTTTGCCGCATTGGGCTTCGAGCGGGTCGAGGCGACCTCGTACTCCAATCCCAAGGTGGTGCCGCAGTTCGCCGACGCCAGCGCCTTGCTGGCCGCGCTGCCGCGCCGCGCGGGCGTCTGGTACAAGGCCACCTGCGCCAATGCGCGCGCGGTGGAGCGGGCGCTGGCGGACCTGGACGCCGGCATCGGCGCCAACGAGATCAGCCTGCTGGTCTCGGCCAGCGAGTCGCATTCGACGCGCAACCTGAAGCGCGAGCGCGCTGCCCAGTGGGACAACATTGCCGAGATGGCGCGGCTGGCGGATGGCCGTTTCCGCCTGATCGGCACGATCTCGGTGGCTTTCGGTTGCCCGTTCGAGGGCGCGGTCGACGCGGATTCCGTCATGGCGGACGTGCGGCGTTTCGCGGCGCTGGGCGTGGGCATCGTGACGCTGGGCGACACCACCGGCATGGCCACGCCGGCATCGGTGCGAGACCTGTACGGCCGCATGGCGCGCGAGGTGCCCGAAGTGACGCCGGTAGCGCATTTCCACGACACGCGCGGCACCGGCCTGGTGAATTACGTGGCGGCGCTGGAGGAGGGCGTCACGCACTTCGACTGCGCCTTCGGCGGCGTCGGCGGCCATCCGGCCAAGGTGCGCTACGGCGGCGGCCATACCGGCAACGTGGCGACGGAAGACCTGGTCAACCTGTTCGAGTCGATGGGCGTGCGCACCGGCCTGGACCTGGCGGCGATGGACGCGGTGTCGCGGCGCTGCGAGGCGGTGCTGGGGCGCGCGCTGCACAGCCGCGTGGCGCAAAGCGGCCTGAACCCGCTGCTCGGCGTCGCGCGGGAGGCGGCCGCATGATGACCGCCCGCCGCGTTTGTATATCATGCGGGCAGCGGCGCGCGACCCGCGCGCGCGCCGATTTTCCCCGCATCTGAAGAGTCCCTCATGGCCACCCGAACCGCATCCAAGTCCGCCGCCTCCGCGCGTCCCGAACCCCGGGCGTTGAAGGAGCTGTTCTCGTACCGCCTGAACCGGCTGGCCTACGTGTCCAGCCGCATCGCCGCCGGCCTGAACGAAAGCCGCTACGGCGTCGGGCCGCGCGAATGGCGCATCATCGCGCTGCTGGGCGCGGCGCCGGACATGTCGTTGAACGCGGTGGCGCGCGAGGCCAACATCGACAAGAGCCAGGCCAGCCGCACCGTGTCGGAACTGATCGAGCGCGGCCTGATCCAGCGCAACGCCGACAGCCAGGACGGCCGCGGCGTCAGCCTGGACCTGACGCGCACCGGCCGCGCCCTGTACGACGAGATCTTCCCGGCCGCGGTCGAGCGCAACGAAGACATGCTGTCGGTGCTGTCGGACGCCGAGCGCGAGGCCATGGAACGCATGCTGGACAAGCTGACGGCGCACGCGCTGGAGATGCTGAATGAATGCAAGGCGGAGGTGCCGGCGCGTCGCGGCCGCGGCGTGCAGCCGCGCTGAACGCGCGGGGCGCGCCCGCGCTTTTTTTACCCTTATTGTTGATTTAATCAATCACTTTGATTGTCGCCATTGGAAGAGGATATCCGTGATGTCGGAACTGATCATTGAAGACCTGGGCGCGGTGCGGCTGCTGCGCCTGAACCGTCCGGAAAAGCACAACGCGCTGAACACCGCGTTGACCACGGCGCTGCTGGACGCGCTGCGCCAGGCCGATCGCGACGACGCGGTGCGCGCGGTGGTGCTGACGGGCAATGGCAAGTCGTTCTGCGCGGGCGCCGACACCGGCGAGTTCTCGGCCCTGACGCCGGAACAGCCGGACGCGGTGTTGCGCCGCGCCGACCTGACGACCGACCTGCACCTGGTGTTCTCGCGCATGGTCAAGCCGGTGATCGGCGCGGTCCATGGCAATGCGCTCGGCGGCGGCGCCGGCCTGGCGCTGGCCTGCGACCTGACGGTGATGGCCGAGGACGTGCGCTTCGGCTATCCGGAACTGCGCCACGGCATCGTGGCCGCGGTGGTCATGGCCAACCTGGTGCGCCAGGTCGGCCGCAAGCATGCCTTCGAGCTGGTGGCGATGGCTGAACCGATCGATGGCGCGCGCGCGTTGCAGCTGGGCATCGCCAATCGCGTCGCGCCCGCCGCGCAGGTGCTGGACCAGGCGCTGGCAATGGCGCAGCGCCTGGCCGGCTGGGAGCCGGCCGCGATGGGGCTGACCAAGCGCGCCTTCCACCGCGCGGCCGACCTCGGGCTGGGCGAGGCGCTGGGCGTGGGCCGCGACGCCAACGTCATCATGCGCGGCTTTCGCCAGGGAGCGGCGCGATGAGACCGCTTGAAGGCGTCACCATCCTGGACCTGTCGCGCGTGCTGGCGTGCCCGTTCGCCTCGATGATCCTGGCCGAGCTGGGCGCCGAGGTCATCAAGGTCGAGCAGCCCGGCGGCGGCGACGAGACGCGCGGCTTCGAACCCAAGGTGCAAGGCGAGGGCGGCACCGAGTCGGCCTACTACCTGGCCTTCAACCGCAGCAAGCAGTCGGTCACGGTGAACTTCCGCCATCCCGGGGGGCAGGCGCTGATCCGGCGATTGGCGCAGACCTGCGACGTGGTGGTCGAGAACTTCCCGGTCGGCACGCTCGCCAAGTATGGCCTGGACCGCGACCACATCGCGCCGGACAACCCCGGCCTGATCTATTTCTCGTGCACCGGGTTCGGCATGACCGGGCCGTACGCGCCGCGCAAGGGCTATGACACCGTGTTCCAGGCCATGGGCGGGATCATGAGCCTGACCGGCGAGCGGGGCGGCGGTCCGGTCAAGCCGGGCCTGCCGGTGAGCGACCTGACCTCGGGCCTGTGGGCCGCCATCGGCATCCTGTCGGCGCTGGTGGGACGGGTGCGCTCGGGGCAGGGCTGCCATATCGACTTCTCCATGCTGGACGGCCAGGTGGGCCTGCTGTCGCTGGCGGCGGCGCGCTATTTCGCGCTGGGCGAAGTGCCGCCGCGGCTGGGCACGGAACATCCCGGCCGGGTGCCCTCCGCCGCGTTCGAGTGCGGCGACGGCCGCTGGGTGCAGATCACGGGCAGCGACCAGCACTGGAAGCCGCTGTGCGAGGCGCTCGAACTGCCGCAATGGGCCGACGATCCGGAGCTGGCGCGCAACGCCGTGCGCGTGGCGCGCCGCGACGAAGTCATGGCCGGACTGTCGGCGGCCGCCGCGCGGCTGACGCGCGACGAACTGTGCCGCCGCTGCGATGCGCGCGGCGTGCCGGCCGGCCCGATCCTGGATGTCGAGGAGATCCTGCACAACGAGCACGTGCTGGCGCGCGGCATGGTGGCCAGCTACGAGCATCCGTCCATCGGCCGCTTCGGCGCGGTGCCGGTGCCGTTCAAGTTCGACGGTTTCGACGATCCGCGCCTGGAGCGCCCGCCGTTGCTGGGCGAGCACACCGACAGCGTGCTGGCCGGCCGGCTGGGCCTGTCGCCGGCGCAGATCGAGGCTTTACGCGGGCAGGGCGCGATCTAGCCGCCGGGGCGCGACGCCCCGCGGCCATCCCTCGCACAACATCACACACATAAAACACAATATCCCAGGAGACAAACCATGAAGATTCTGAAGCGCCTGCTGTGCGGCGCGGCGGTGGCGGGCGCGCTGTGCGCGTCGGCCGTCGCCGCCGATCCCTATCCCTCGCAGCCGATCACGCTGGTCAACCCGTATGCGGCCGGCGGGCCGGCCGACGTGCTGGGCCGGGCCCTGGCGCGCGAGCTGGAAAAGCAGCTGGGCAAGACCATCATCGTCGAGAACAAGGCCGGCGGCGGCGCGGCCATCGGCGCCAACTTCGTGGCGCGCGCCAAGCCGGACGGCTACACGCTGCTGCTCGGCACGTCGGCCGCCCACGTGGTGACGCCGCTGATGCAGCAGACGCCGTACGACGGCATCAAGGACTTCGCCTTCGTCTCGATCGTCGCCAACCAGCCCAACATGCTGGTGGTGCGGCCCACGCTCAAGGCCGACAGCGTCGAGCAGTTGATCGCCATGGCGCGCAAGGAGCCGGGCCGCATCAACTATGCCTCGGCCGGGCCCGGCAGCTCGCCGCACCTGGGCGCCGAACTGTTCCGCGAACGCGCCGGGGTGGACATCGTCCACATCCCCTACAGCGGCGCGGCGCCCGCCATCAACGACCTGGTGGGCGGGCAGGTGGACATGGCGGTGCTGAACCTGGCCGCCAGCCTGCAGTTCATCCGCAGCGGCCGGCTCAAGGCGCTGGCCTACGCCAACGATCATCGTTCGCCGTTGCTGCCCGACGTGCCGACGCTGGCCGAATCCGGCGTGAAGGGCGCGGAGTCCGCCTCCTGGTACAGCCTGGCCGCGCCCAAGGGCACGCCGCCGGAGATCCTGCAGCGCCTGAACGACGCGGTGGCCAAGGTCAACGCCAATCCGGAATACAGCAAGCTGATGCAGGCGCAGGGCGTGGACCTGTGGAACATGACGCCCCAGGAAGCCACGGCCTTCGTGGAGAAGGACCAGACCGCCATGCGCAAGCTGGTGCAGGCGGCGGGGCTGATGAAGAAATAGGACTATTCCGGCGGCCGGAGTGACGGTTTGCCGCCCTGGTTGCATCCTGGTGAGCGGGACAATTGCCCGGTGGCTTCGGCTGCCGGGATTGTTTTGCCAATTTTAATGTAGTAACGTTACTACGTTATTTACAAGGATCAAGGGATGCGCATGTCCATCACCACACTGTCCAGCCGGGAACTCAATCAGGACGTGACCCGGGCCAAGAAGGCGGCCCTGCTCGGCCCGGTGTTCATCACGGACCGCGGCAAGCCAACCCATGTCCTGCTCGGCATCGAAGAGTACTGGCGCCTGGTCGGCCAAAAACGAAGTCTCGTCAGCGCGCTGTCGATGCCGGGCCTTGCCGGGATCGATCTCGATGCCCCCCGTTCGCGCGAGCTGCCCCGCCCCGCGGACGTCGAATGATGTTCCTGCTGGATACCAACGTGCTGTCCGAGTTGCGCAAGGCGGGCGACGGCAAGGCGGACGTGAACGTGGTCGCCTGGTTCTCCAACGAGGACGCGGTGAATTTCTACGTCTCGGCGATCACGCTCATGGAGATCGAGATCGGCATCCTGCGCATGGAGCGGCGGGATGTCGGGCAAGGCAGCCGCCTGCGCGCCTGGATGCGCGATCGCGTCCTGCCGGAATTCTCCGACCGGACCTTGCCGCTCGATACGGCGGTGTCATTGCGCTGCGCCAGATTGCATGTGCCGGACCTGCGGCCCGAGCGGGACGCCTTCATTGCCGCGACTGCGCTGGTGCACGGGATGACGCTCGTGACGCGAAACGTGTCTGATTTTTCCGGTTGCGGCGTCAACCTTGTGAATCCCTGGCTCACCCCACCAGCAGCGCCGCGCGCCTGAGCGCGTCGCGCGTTTCCGCCACCAGTTGCTCGACCACCGCGCCGGCTGGTTGCAGGCTGTCGATCAATCCCGCGCTCTGGCCGGCCTCGACCTTGCCGCCCTGCACGTCGCCGTCGAAGGCGGCCTGCTTCAGGGAACTGCCGGAGAACATCGTTTCCAGCGTGGCCTCGTCGCCGCCGCGTTCGGCCGCGAGGTAGTCGCGGGCAAATGCGTTGCGCAGCATGCGCACGGGCGAACGGCCGCGGCCCACCAGCGTGGTGTCGGCGACGCCGGCCGCCAGCACCGCATCCTTGTAGGCATCGCACACGCCGGCCTCGGGCGTCAGCAGGAAGCGGGTGCCCAGTTGCGCGCCCGCCGCGCCCAGGCACAGCGCGGCGGCGATGCCGGCGCCGTCGGCGATGCCGCCGGCCGCCACCACTGGCACCGACACGCGCCGCACCACTGAACGCAGCAGGACCTGCAGGCCGATTTCATCGGGGCCGGGATGGCCGCCGGCTTCCAGGCCGACGGCGATCACCGCGTCCACCCCCGCCGCTTCGGCCTTGGCGGCGTGTTCGGGGCTGGCGATCACCTGCAACCATTTGACGCCGGCCTCGCGCGCGCGGCCGATGTGCTTCTGCGGTCCGCCCTGCGACGCGATGATGACCGGCACGCCTTCGGCCAGGGCGATATCCATGTGCTCCTGCGCGCGTTTGTTGTACAGCGGGATGTTGACGGCGTAGGGCGCGTCGGTGCCGGCGCGCACCTCGCGGATGGCGGCCAGCAGCGCCTCGGGGTACATCGGGCCGGCCGCGATCACGCCGAGCCCGCCGGCGCGCGACACCGCCAGCGCCAGCGCCGCGTTCGACGAGGCCCAGCTCGTGCCGCCCTGGATGATCGGGTAGCGGGTGCCCAGCAAGCGGGTCAGCGGGGTTTGCAGAGTCATGGCGAATCAGAATGGGGAAAAGCCCATTCTGGAATATATGGTTGATAAAATCAACTATATTCTGAGCGGCGGCCCGGCGGCCCGGCGAACGCATCGCGCACGCCATGCGCGATGCGCCGACGCGGGTATTCCCGATTGCGCCAGGTTATTTGTTTATGATGTGCGCGTCTGGCCCAAGGCCCGGCCGTCCCGAGGAGGGGGCGTCTTTCTCCATCAATAAGAAAAATCATGTCGAGCACTACCGATACGCTTTCCGTGCGCACCATCGTCCTGGGCACCCTGGTGGTGCTGCTGGCCATGGGCGTGCGCGCCACCTTCGGCCTGTTCATGCGGCCGATGGGCCTGGCCCATGGCTGGAGCCGCGAAGTGTTTTCCATGGCCTTCGCGCTGCAGAACCTGGTCTGGGGCGTGGCCTGCATCTTCATGGGCATCCTGGCCGATCGTTATGGCTCCGGCCGCACCATCGCGCTGGGCGCGGTGCTGTACATGCTGGGCATGATCGGCACCCGCTTCGCCACCGACGAAACCACGCTCTACCTGAGCGCCGGCCTGCTGGTCGGCCTGGGCCAGGCCGGCACCACGTTTCCGGTGATCCTGCCGGTGGTGGCGCGCGCCGTGCCGCCGGCCTACCGCAGCACGGCCATGGGCATCGCCAGCGCCGGCGGCTCGCTCGGCCAGTTCGCGGTGGTGCCGACCGGGCAGGCGCTGATCACCGGCCTGGACTGGCCGGGCGCGTTGTGGGTGCTGTCGCTGTTCGTCGCTTGCGCGGCGCCGCTGGCCTATTTCCTGCGCGGCCGTCCGCAGGCCCATGGCGGGCCGCAGCAGTCGCTGGCGGCGGCGGTGCGGCAGGCGGTGCGGCATCCGTCGTTCCATTTCCTGTTCTGGAGCTATTTCGTCTGTGGCTTCCACACGGCCTTCATCACGCTGCACTTGCCGGCCTATGTCACCGACGGCGGCCTGACGCCGGGGCAGGGCGCCACCGCGATCGCGCTGATCGGGCTGTTCAACGTGCTGGGCTCGTTCTACGCCGGCAAGCTCGGCGGCCAGTACAGCAAGAAGCGCCTGCTCGCGGTGGTCTACGGCATGCGCGCCTTCGGCATCCTGCTGCTGCTGTGGCTGCCGCTGTCGCCGTGGGTGCTGTATGCGTTCGCCGCCTGGATGGGCTTGTTCTGGCTGGGCACGGTGCCGCTGACGCAGGGGCTGATCGGCCAGATCTATGGCCTGCGTTATGCCGCGACCCTGTCCGGCATCGTTTTCCTGGGCCACCAGGTCGGCAGTTTCATCGGCGTGTGGCTGGGCGGTTATGCCTATGCCAAGACCGGCAACTACGACCTGGTCTGGTGGCTGGGCGTGGCGCTGGCGGTGGCCGCCGCGCTGCTGTGCCTGCCGGTGCGCGAGCAGCCGCTGGCGCAGCCGGCGACCGCGTGAGGCGAACCGCCATGACCGACACGCCTGCCGTCGCTTCCGCCCGCCGCCATCGCGGCTGGCGCCTGGCGGGCTGGGCGGCGTTGGCGCTGGTGTTGGGCCTGGCCTTCTGGGGCTACACCCAGCCCGACATGCAGATCCATTGGGAAAACCTGGCGTCGCTGTGCGGTTTCTAGCCACGCGGGCGGGGCGGGGGCGCGGTATCCTACGGCGGTAATCGTTTCCACACCGCGTTTCCGTATCGCGTTTTGACGCCGCCCATGCAGGACGACCCGCTTTCCTACCCCGACCTGAGCCTGTCCGCCATCGGCGACATGCCTGCCGCCGACATGCTGGTGCTGACGGTCAACAACCGCCTGTCGCGCCGGCTCACGCTCGAGCTGGCCGGGCTGCTGCGCCAGGAGCGCCAGGTCAGCGAACTGCCGCGCATCCTGCCGTTGTCCGCCTGGCTGGCCGAATCCGCCAATGAACTGGCGTTCGAGACCGATGACGACGTGCCGGCCTACCGGCTCGACGGCTTCGCCACCCAGCTGGTCTGGACCGAGGCCATCCGCGCCGAAGAGGCCGAGCGTGTGCTGCTGGACGCGAGCCAGGCCGCGCGCCTGTCGATGGACGCGGACCAGCTCATGGACGAGTGGGTGCTGCGCGTGCCGTCCGGCGCCGACACCGACGAGTACCGCGGTTTCGCGCGCTGGCGCGAACGCTATCGCCAGGTTCTGGCCGCCATCGACGCCGAGGACGCCAACCAGGGCTATGCCCGCGTGCTGCGGGCGCTCGAGGATGGCCGGCTGGCCGTGCCCGGCCATCTGGTGCTGGCCGGCTTCACCGATATGTCGCCGCGCTTCCAGCGGCTGCTGCGGGCGTTCGAGGAACAGGGCTGCCTGATCGCGCAATGGCGCGACACGCAGCGCGCGCCCGCCGAGCCGCGCCGCTACGAGGCGCCGGAGCAGGGCGCCGAGTGGCGCGCGGCGGCCGAGTGGGCCGCCAGTCAGCTGAAGCGTCATCCCGCCGGCCGCTACGCCATCGTCTCGCCCCAGCTCGAAGCCGAATCGCCGTTCGCGCGGCGCATCCTCAGCCAGGCGCTGGCGGGCCACGACGGCGCGCCGGCGTTCGCCTTCAACGTGGCGGTTGGCCGTCCGCTGGATGAATGGCCGATGGCGCGCGCCGCGCTGGCGTGGCTGCGCGCGCTGGCCGAATGCGCGGCGGGCAAGGGCTGTGGCGTCGAGGTGCTGGGCGCCGCGCTGCTGGCGGGCCACTGCGCGGGCGATGCCAGCGAACGCGCCCGCCTGGCCGCCCTGGACGCGCGCTGGCGCCGTCGCGGCCAGATCCACCTGTCCGCGATGGAATGGCGCAAGCAGCTGTCGCAGTTGCCGCCGCTGGCGCAGGCCTGGGACCAGGCCATGGAGATCTGGACGAAGGGGGGCGCGCGCGCCACCAGCGATGTCTGGATGCTGCGCATGAAAGCGGCGCTGACGGCGCTCGGCTTTCCCGGCGAGGGCGTGCTGGACAGCGTCGGCTACCAGGTGCTGGGCGCGTTCGGCGAGGCGCTGGGCGGCTTCTCGGCGCTGGCGCCGGCCGCCGGCAAGCTGGGCGGCGTGGCGGCGGTCAACCTGCTCCAGAGCGTGGCGCGCTCGGCCGCGTTCCAGCCGCAGCGCGACCCGTTGGCGCGGCTCGACGTGCTGGGCCTGCTGGAAGCCGAGGGCGGTTTCTGGGATGGCGTCTGGATGCTGGGGCTGACCGACGATGTGCTGCCGGCCTCGCCCAAGCCGAACCCGCTGCTGCCGCTGGCGGTGCTGCGCCAGGCCAAGGCGCCGCGCGCCACGCCCGAGCGCGAACGCGAGTGGGCCGAGGACATCTACGCGGCGCTGTGCCGCTGCGCGCCGGAGGTCATCGTCAGCCACGCGCACATGGACGGCGAGCGCGAGCTGCGGCCGTCGCCATTGATTGCCGCCGCTGCCCTGACCGATTGGCGGCCGGCGCTGGCGCCGTCCGTGGCCGCCTTGCCGCAGGAAACGCTGGACGACGCGCAGGGCCCGCCGCTGGCGCCGGACGACCGGGGCGGCGGCGGGTTGGATGTATTGGACACGCAGGCGCGCAATCCCCTGTGGGCGTTCGTGCGCCACCGACTCGGCGGGCGCGAACTCGCGGCCTATGCCGACGCGGCCACGGTGAACGTGCGCGGCCAGTTCCTGCACAAGGCGCTGGAACTGGTGTGGGGCATGCTGCCCGACCAGGAGGCCTTGCACGACACGCTGGCTGGCGGCCGCTTGCCGGCCTTGCTGGAGCAGGCGGTGGCGCAGGCCGCCGAGGAAGAACTGCAGCAGTACGCGCCGGCGCTGAAGCAACTGGAATGCGCCCGCGCGCTGACGGTGCTGGCGTCATGGCTCGACATGGAAGCCCAGCGGCTGCCGTTCGCGGTGGCGCAGGTCGAGAAGAACCACGAATGGCGCCATGGCGCGCTGCACCTGAAGCTGCGGCTGGACCGCATCGACACGCTGACCGACGGCCGCAACGTCATCGTCGACTACAAGACCGGCGTGGCCGCGGCCACGCCCGAGCCCGACTGGTCGCGCAGCCGTCCGGTGAACGTGCAGCTGCCGTTCTACGCCTCGGTGCTGGCCGATGCCGCCGGCGGCGAAGTGGCCGGCCTGGTGCTGGCCCAGATCCACGCGCGCCAGGTGGCGGCGCAGGGCCTGGCCGACGAGGACCTGGGCATGGCGGGCGTGACGCTGGCCGCCGAAAGCAAGTACTTCGACGGCCTGTCCTGGCCCGAGATCCGCCAGCGCTGGCGCGCCGCGATCGAGTCGCTGGCCGATGAATACGTGGCAGGCCATGCCGCCAATGTCGCCTACCGCCGCGACGACCTGAAATACTGCGACGCGCTGCCCTTCCTGCGCTTGCACCTGGATGACGAGGACGCCTGAGCCATGGCCGATGTAGAACGCCAGCCCCAGGACCATGCCGCGCGCGCGGCGGCGCTGGATCCCGCGCGCTCTTTTCTGGTGCAGGCGCCCGCCGGCTCCGGCAAGACGGAACTGCTGACCGACCGCATCCTGGCGCTGCTGGCCACCGTCAATCGCCCCGAGGAAATCGTCGCCATCACCTTCACGCGCAAGGCTGCCTCGGAGATGCATGCGCGCGTGCTGAGCAAGCTGCGCCGTGGCCTGGACGCGCCGCCCGAGGCCGCGCACGAACGCCGCAGCTGGGAACTGGCGCGCGCCGCGCTGGCGCGCAACGCCGAACAGGAATGGCACCTGCTGGAGCATCCGGCGCGGCTGGCGATCCGCACCATCGACTCGTTCTGCGCCGGCCTGGTCCGCAGCATGCCGTGGCTGTCCGAACTGGGCGGCATGCCCGAGATCACCGACGACGCCCGCGCCCATTACGAAGCGGCGGCGCGCGCCACGCTCGATCTGGCGGATGACTACGACGCGGTCCGCATCCTGCTGCAGCACATGGACGTGGACGTGCAGGCGGCCAAGGACGCCATCGCCGACATGCTCGGCCAGCGCGATCAATGGCTGCCGCTGCTGCGCCATGGTTCCGACCGCGAGGCGCTGGAGGAAACCCTGGCCGCGGCTATCGGCGACGACCTGGAGGCGCTGTGCGAGGCCATGCCCTACGGCTGGGCCGACGCGCTGTCCGGCCCGGCGCGGCTGGCCGCGGCGCAATTGCAGGACGGCGGCGAGGACGACCGGCTGGCCGCCTTGCTCGACTGGACCGAGGAACTGCCGGCCGATGCCGAGGTGCTGGACCAGTGGCGCGCCGTCGCGCACCTGCTGCTGACCGGCACCGGTTCGCTGCGCAAGACCGTCACCAAGACCCTGGGTTTTCCGGCCAAGTGCGCGCACAAGGAACCGTTCGTCGCCTGGCTCGAAAGCGCCGACGCCGATGCCGCCTGGGTGCGGCGCCTGGCGGCGGTGCGCGACATTCCGGCGCCGCGCTTGAGCGACGCGCAATGGGAAGTGCTGGGCGCGCAGCTGATGACGCTGGCGCTGGCGGTGGCGCAGTTGCGGCTGCGCTTCGCCGACACCGGCGAGGTCGACTTCATCGAGATCTCGCAGCGCGCCGCCTCGGCGCTGGGCAGCGCCGACGATCCGGGCGAGCTGCTGCTCAAGCTCGACGCGTCCATCCGCCACCTGCTGATCGACGAGTTCCAGGACACCAGCCAGACGCAGCTGGACCTGTTGCGCACGCTGACCTCCGGCTGGCAGGAGGGCGACGGCCGCAGCCTGTTCCTGGTGGGCGATCCGATGCAGTCGATCTACCGTTTCCGCAAGGCGGAAGTGGGGCTGTTCCTCGAAGTCGCGGAAACGGGCGTGGGCGAACTGCAACCGGGTTTCCTCAACCTGACCGACAACTTCCGCTCGCAGGCCGGCATCGTCGACTGGGTCAACCAGTCGTTCGCGCAATTGCTGCCCAAGCGCAGCGACGCGGCCGCGGGCGCCATCAAGTACAGCCCGTCCACCGCCTTTCACGGCGCCTTGCCGGAGCCGGCCGTGCGCTTCCATCCCGCCTGGTCGCGCGCCGGCGCCGCGCCGGCCGAGGAACAGGCCGAGGACATTGCCGTCGGCCTGGTGCGGCAGGCGCTGGCCGAACACGCGGGTAGCAAGCACCCGGTCGCCATCCTGGTGCGGGCCCGCAGCCACCTGGGCAACCTGACGCGCCGGCTGGCGCAGGAAGGCATCCGCTGCCGCGCGGTGGACCTGGTGCCGCTGGCGCTGCGGCCGGTGGTGGCGGACCTGGTGCAGTTGGTGCGGGCGCTGTCGCATCCGGGCGACCGGCTGGCGTGGCTGTCGGTGCTGCGCGCGCCGTTCTGCGGCCTGACGCTGGAGTCGTTGCAGCGCCTGTTCGGCGCCGACCATGTGACGCCGGTGCCGGTGCTGCTGGAGCGCCTGTTGCGTCCGGCGCCGGTGAAGGCCGTGGCGGCGACCTTGGCCACCGCGCCAGCGGCGCGCCAGGGATCCCTGTTCGACGACACCGAGAACCCGGCGCAAGGGGCCTTGTTCGACGATGCGGCGCCTGGGGCATCGCGCGTTGATCCGGTCTTGACGCCGGTCGCGGCGGGCGAGGGCGAACCTTCGTTCGGCGGAGCGGACGCCCCGCGTTCGGCTGAGGCCCTGCTGCGTCCCGATGAATACGCGCGCCTGCGGCAGGTGGCCGCGATATTGCTGGATACGCGCAACGCCTCGGGCGCCATGCCATTCGCGGCCTGGGTCGAGACGCTGTGGCGCCGCCTGGGCGGGCCCGCGCTCTACAGCGGCCCGTCGGTCGCCAACGACGCCGAAAGCCTGTTCCAGCTGGTCGAGCGCCTGGCGCCGCACGGCGCCATCGACGCGGCCGCGCTGGACACCGGCATCGCGCGCCTGTTCGCCGCGCCCGACGCCGCCGACGAAGAGGCCGCGGTCGAGATCATGACCATGCACAAGTCCAAGGGCCTGCAGTTCGAGACCGTGATCCTGTATGGCCTGCATCGCGCGCCGCGCGGCGACCAGCCGCCACTGGTGCGCTTCGAGCAAAGCGGCGGCCGCGTGCTGTTCGGCCCGGTCAAGCCGCGCGCCGAAACCGAGGCCGACCCCGTGTCGCGCTATCTGGGCGCGCGCGAGGCCCGCCGCGCCTCCTACGAGATCGACCGCCTGCTGTACGTCGCCGCCACCCGCGCCCGCAAGCGTCTGCACCTGGTCGGCCACGTCAACGTCGACGAGGCCAGCGGTCAGCCCAAGACGCCATCCTCCGCCAGCCTGCTGGGCCGCCTCTGGCCCTGCCTGGCCACGCCCACGCCGCCGGCCGCCGACGGCGACACGGCTGAGCCCGTGGCCGACGCGCCCGAATGGCAGGGCGAACCGCTGCGCCGGCTGCACCGCGACGGCCTGGCGCAACTGGCGCGGCAGGCCGACGTCGCCATCAGCCCCGGCTTCGCCGCCGCCGCGCGCGGCGCCTGGGGCGACAGCGCGGAGCATCCCGCCTGGCAACTCGAATCCGGCTACGACGCCGCCATCGGCACCCTGGCCCACGCCTGGCTGGCCCGCATCGGCCAGGACGGCGTCGCCGCCTGGTCGGCCGAAGCGTTGTCCCAGCGCCTGCCCGCCATGCGCCGCCAACTGACCCGCGCCGGCATCCCCGCCAGCCAGGCCGACGCCGCCGCCGAAGCCGTCCTGGACACGCTCCAGTCCACCCTCGCCGACGACCGCGGCCTCTGGCTCCTCTCCCAATCCGGCGCCCGCCGCGAATGGCCCCTCATCGACGCCGCCGGCAAAGTCTCCGTCATCGACCTAGCCCTCAGCACCGAAGACGGCTGGCTGATCGTCGACTACAAAACCGGCCGCCCCCAACCCAACGAATCCCCCGCCGCCTTCGCCCAACGCATGCGCCAACGCCACGGCGACCAACTCCTGCGCTACTGCGCCCAGGTAACCGCCCTGGACGGCCGCAAAGCCCGCGCCGCCCTATATTTCCCCCGAGCCCAAGCCTGGATAGACC
>NZ_CYTY01000065.1:0-1419 GCF_001298995.1 Achromobacter sp. 2789STDY5608615 | reverse complement strand
TAGCAGAGCTTCGCGTTGCTCGCTCGGCTAGCCTCTTGGCTGGCGGGCCCCTTCGCATGGTTCGACGGTGAACCTGGTCAGGTCGGGAACGAAGCAGCCATAGTCGTTTAGGGTCAGTGCCGGAGTAAGGCTCGCCAACCGGTTTTCGCAAAGGGGACGGGGTTGTTTTCCAAGGGGATTTCCCCGGAAGATGATTCCGTCCCTTTTGCATTTCACGCCGGCAATCGCATCGGCTCTTGCAAAGGCTCTACAATCCCGCCATGACTTATCTGGTACTGGCCCGCAAGTGGCGGCCGCGATCGTTCGATACCCTCGTGGGACAGGATCACGTGGTGCGCGCGCTGACGCATGCGCTCGACACCCAGCGCCTGCATCACGCCTGGCTGTTCACCGGCACGCGCGGCGTCGGCAAGACCACGCTGTCGCGCATCCTGGCCAAATCGCTCAACTGCGAAACCGGCATCACCTCCAAGCCCTGCGGCGTCTGTCGCGCCTGCACCGAGATCGATGCCGGCCGGTTCGTCGACTACCTCGAACTGGACGCGGCCTCGAACCGCGGCGTCGAGGAAATGACCCAGCTGCTGGAGCAGGCCGTCTACGCGCCGGGCGCGGGCCGCTTCAAGGTCTACATGATCGACGAAGTGCACATGCTCACGGGGCACGCGTTCAACGCGATGCTCAAGACGCTGGAAGAGCCGCCGCCGCACGTCAAATTCATCCTCGCCACGACCGACCCGCAGAAGATCCCGGTCACGGTGCTGTCGCGCTGCCTGCAATTCAATCTGAAGCAGATGCCGGCCGACTCCATTGTGGGCCACCTGCAGGCGGTGCTGGGCGAGGAACAGGTCGGCTTCGAAGTGCCGGCCCTGCGCCTGATCGGCCAGGCCGCGTCGGGCTCGATGCGCGACGCGCTGTCGTTGACCGACCAGGCCATCGCCTACAGCGCTGGCAACCTGACCGAGGACGCCGTGCGCGGCATGCTCGGCACCATCGACCAGCGTCACCTGGTGCGCCTGCTGGACGCCTTGTCCACCGGCGACGCCAAGGGCGTGCTGGCGGTGGCCGACGAACTCGCCACGCGCGGCCTGTCGTACGCCGGCGCGCTGGCCGACCTGGCGGTGCTGCTGTCGCGCGTCGCCATCGAGCAGCGCGTGTCCGGCGTGATGCCGGCCGAGGATCCGCTGGCGGCCGACATCGCCCGCCTGGCGCAATCGCTGCATCCCGACGCGGTGCAACTGTTCTATTCGGTGGCGGTGCACAGCCGCGGCGAACTGACGCTGGCGCCGGACGAGTACGCCGGCTTCATCATGGCCTGCCTGCGCATGCTGGCGCTCAACGGTGACGCCGGTCCGCAGACCGCCATCGAGGCGCCCGCCACGCCGGCCCGCCAGACGGCCGAGCCCGCCGTGGCCGCCGCGC
>NZ_CYTY01000064.1:0-25629 GCF_001298995.1 Achromobacter sp. 2789STDY5608615 | reverse complement strand
TCGCTGGAAGAGACCGCGGCCTCGATGGAGCAACTGGCCTCGACCGTCAAGCAGAACGCCGACAACGCACGCCAGGCCAACCAGTTGGCGGCGAGCGCGTCGGATGTGGCTGAGCGCGGCGGTTCCGCCGTGTCCGAAGTGGTCAGCACGATGCAGGGCATTTCGGCCGGCTCGCGCAAGATCTCGGAAATCGTGTCGGTCATCGACGGCATCGCCTTCCAGACCAACATCCTGGCACTGAACGCGGCGGTGGAGGCGGCCCGTGCCGGCGAGCAGGGTAAGGGCTTTGCGGTGGTGGCGGGCGAAGTGCGCTCGCTGGCGCAGCGCAGCGCGCAGGCGGCCAAGGAAATCAAGGGCCTGATCGAGGATTCCGTGACCAAGGTGGGCGCGGGTTCGCAGCAGGTCGAGCGCGCGGGCGCGACGATGCAGGAGATCGTGGCGTCGGTCAAGCGCGTGACGGACATCATGGGCGAGATCTCGGCGGCGTCCGAAGAGCAGTCCAGCGGCATCGACCAGGTGAACCGCGCGGTGTCGCAGATGGACGAAGTGACGCAGCAGAACGCGGCGCTGGTGGAAGAGGCCGCGGCCGCGGCCGGCTCGCTGCAGGAACAGGCGCAGCGCCTGGCCGAAGCGGTGGCGGTGTTCAAGGTCAACATCGGCGAAGTGATCGAAGTGCCGGCCCATCGCCTGTCTTCGGGCCGCGCCGCCGCCGACGAATCACGGCTGCAAGCGCCTGACGCGCTTGCTCTTGAGCGCTGAGGACGGCAGTGGCGACAGCGGCAAACATGGCGCCGTCCATCCCGGTGGACCGCCAATTCGATTTTCGGGACGCGGACTTCACCCGCGTCCGCAAGATGATTCACGCGCGCGCCGGCATCTCGCTGGGCGCGCACAAGCGCGAAATGGTCTACAGCCGGCTGGCGCGGCGCCTGCGGGCGCTGGGCCGGCAGGACTTCGGCAGCTATCTGGACCAGCTCGAGAACGAGCCGGACGCGGCCGAATGGGAAGATTTCGTCAACGCCCTGACGACCAACCTGACCGCGTTCTTCCGCGAGTCGCACCATTTCCCGATCCTGGCCGACTTCGTGCAAAAGCGCGGCGGCCCGGTGTCGGTGTGGTGTTGCGCGGCGTCCACGGGCGAAGAGCCGTACTCCATCGCGATCACCCTGGCCGAGGCCCTCGGGCCACGCGCCAGCGGCTGCTCGGTGTTGGCGACCGACATCGACACCAACGTGCTGAACCGGGCGCGCGCGGCCGTCTATCCGGCCGAGCGCGTGGCCAAGATGGAAGAGAGCCGCCTCAAGCGCTTCTTCCTGAAGGGCCGCGGTTCCAACGCCGGGCAGGTCCGGGTGCGTCCGGAGATCGCCGACATGGTGCGGTACGAGACGTTGAACCTGCTCGCGCCCTCGTGGCAGATCAGCGAGAAGTTCGACGTCATCTTCTGCCGCAACGTCATGATTTACTTCGACAAGCCGACCCAGGCGAAGATCCTTGAGCGGTTCGTTCCGCTGCTCAAGCCGGGCGGCCTGCTGTTTGCGGGCCATTCCGAGAACTTCACCTATATCAGTCGGGATTTCCGTCTGCGCGGGCAGACAGTCTACGAATGCGCGGGCAAGGCCTAGACCTGTCGGTGGCGACGGGTTCCAGGTCCGCCTGAGGCGGTAAACAATGCAGAAAATCAGAGTTCTATGTGTGGATGATTCCGCGCTCGTGCGCGGACTGATGACCGAGATCATCAACAGCCAGCCGGATATGGAAGTGGTTGCGACCGCGCCTGATCCGCTGGTGGCGCGCGAGCTGATCAAAAAGCACAATCCCGACGTGTTGACGTTGGACGTGGAAATGCCCCGCATGGACGGGCTGGATTTCCTTGAAAAGCTGATGCGCCTGCGGCCGATGCCGGTGGTGATGGTGTCGTCGCTGACCGAGCGCGGCGGCGAAATCACGCTGCGCGCGCTGGAACTGGGCGCCATCGACTTCGTGACCAAGCCCAAGCTGGGCATCCGCGACGGCCTGCTGGAATACACCGAGATCATCGCCGACAAGATCCGCGCCGCTTCGCGCGCCAAGCTGCGCACGCCGAGCCCGCACGCCCCGGCGCCCGCGCCGGCGCCGATGCTGCGCCGGCCGCTGGCCAGCTCGGAAAAACTGGTCATCGTGGGCGCCTCCACCGGCGGCACCGAGGCCATCCGCGAGGTGTTGCAGCCGCTGCCGCCGGACAGCCCGGCCATCCTGATCACGCAGCACATGCCGGCCGGCTTCACGCGGTCGTTCGCGCAGCGCCTGGATGCCCTGTGCGCGGTGACGGTGCGCGAGGCCGTGCGCGGCGAGCGCGTGCTGCCGGGCCACGTGTACCTGGCCCCGGGCGGCGAGATGCACATGCGCCTGGGCCGCAGCGGCGCCAACTACGTGATCGAGCTGGAAGCCAGCGAACCGGTCAATCGCCACCGCCCGTCGGTGGATGTGTTGTTTAATTCCGCCGCCGTGGCGGCAGGCAAGAACGCCATCGGCGTCATCCTGACCGGGATGGGCAAGGACGGAGCGGCCGGCATGCTGGCCATGCACCGAGCCGGCGCCCATACCATTGCGCAGGATGAAGCCAGTTGCGTGGTCTTCGGCATGCCCCGGGAGGCCATCGCAATTGGCGCGGCTGACGAAGTGGTGCCGCTGTCGGCAATGAGTGAGCGCATTCTGACTCGCCTGGGCGACCGGGGACACCGCGTTTGACGCGGCTGTGATCCCGATCGATCTCAAGCAAATTTCTTCTGGAGTAAAAGATGGTAGACAAGGGCATCAAGATTCTGGTGGTGGATGACTTCCCCACCATGCGGCGGATCATCCGCAACCTGCTCAAGGAGCTGGGTTTCGAGAACGTGGATGAGGCCGAAGACGGCGCGATCGGACTGGAGAAGCTGCGCAACGGCGGCTTCCAGTTCGTCGTGTCCGACTGGAACATGCCCAATCTGGACGGCCTGGAAATGCTCAAGCAGATCCGCGCCGACGCCAGCCTGGCCTCGCTGCCGGTGCTGATGGTGACGGCCGAGGCCAAGAAGGAAAACATCGTCGCGGCGGCCCAGGCCGGCGCCAACGGTTACGTGGTCAAGCCTTTCACCGCGGCGACGCTGGAAGAGAAGCTGGTCAAGATCTTCGAGAAAATTGGCGGTTGAGGTGCGCAATGAGCACGACGCAGAATGATGACTCGACGGAATCCCCGGACCTGATCCACCGCATCGCCTCGCTGACTCGCATGCTGCGCGACAGCATGCGCGAGCTGGGCCTGGACCAGGCGATCAAGGACGCGGCCAACGCCATCCCCGATGCCCGCGACCGCCTGCGCTACGTGGCGCAGATGACCGAACAGGCCGCCAACCGCGTGTTGAACGCGACCGAGGCCGCCGGCCCGATCCAGGACGGCATGTCGCGCTCGGCGCAGGCGCTGGACGGTCGCTGGCAGCAATGGTACGACCAGCCGCTGGAACTGCCCGAGGCCCGCGAACTGGTCAAGGACACGCGCGCGTTCCTGCAGGACGTGCCCAAGCAGACGCAGCAGACCCAGTCCAAGCTGATGGAAATCATCATGGCGCAGGACTTCCAGGATCTGACCGGCCAGGTCATCATGCGCATGATGGACGTGGTCGGCGCGATCGAGCGCGAGCTGCTGCAAGTGCTGCTGGACAACGTGCCGCAAGAGCGCCGCGACGAAGCCAACAGCCTGCTCAACGGCCCGCAGGTCAGCCCGCAAGGCAAGACCGATGTGGTCACCAGCCAGGACCAGGTCGACGACCTGCTGGCCAGTTTGGGCTTCTGAGCCCGCCCGGGCGGCGGGCCGCGCGGGCCCGCCTGCCGCCATGCCCGCTGGCCGGGCATGGTCGTATTCCCTAAGGGTGCGAACGCGCGCCCTTGGGTAGACTGCGAAACAATAAGAATCGGGGCCGCAGCAGGAGACAGGGCGCATCGCGCCCAGGCAACGGATGCCCACAGAAGGCAATCCGGGCCGCACAAGGAGGTGCCATCTTGGCCAGATCCATATTCCGATTCGGAGGTATCTGGGGGTTGTTGCGCCGGCTCAATCGCGGCCGCGCCACGCTGTCCGAACGCCCCTTGTCCCTCAGCCCGGCCGCCTGGCCGCTGTACCGCTTCCTGGCCGGCATCCGCAGCCGGATCAGCACGGTGCGGCAATCCAGCATCGAGATCGCCCTGAATACCGCCCGGACCCAGTTCCAGGCCGGCCGCTGCGCGCTGCTGGCGCAGGAGCAGGCGCGCGCGGCCGAGGCGCTGGCGGCCAGCGGCGCCCAGATCGCGGCGCTGTCGGCCTCGACGTCGACCCATGCGCGCGAGATCGCCCAGGTCTCCGGGCAGAACCTGCGCGCGGCCGAACAGGCGCTGGCCGAGCTGTCCGAGGTCAAGGAACGGGTCGACCGCATGACCCGCGAAATGGCGGCCTTCACCGACGTGGTGGCGCAGCTGACCGGCCGGGCGCGCTCGGTCGGCGACATCAGCAAGCTCATCAAGGACATCGCCCTGCAGACCCAGCTGCTGGCGCTGAATGCCGGGGTGGAGGCGGCCCGGGCCGGCGACGCCGGGCGTGGCTTCGCCGTGGTGGCCAGCGAGGTCGGCCGGCTGGCCGAGCGGGTCAACGCCGCCACCAGCGACATCGGCCGCCATACCGGCGAGATGCTGGAACTGGTCGACTCGACCCAGCGCCAGACCGGCGCCCTGCGCGAGGACGTGGACGCGTCCGGCGCGGTGCTGGACAAGACGCGCCAGGATTTCCAGCACTTCGTGCGCGATTTCGACAGCATGAACCGGCAGGTGGGCGAGGTGGTGCAGGCGATCGGCGAGGTCGACGCCACCAACCACGGCATGAGCCAGGACGTCAGCCGCATCGCCGCGCTGAGCGCCGACGTGCGCGAGCGGGTGGCCAGCATGTCCGGCGAGATCGACCGCATCCGGCGCCAGACCGAGAGCGTGCAGGAGGTGTTGTCGGACATGCGCACCGGCAATACCGCCTTCGACCGCCTGTCCGAGACGCTCGACGCCTTCCGGCTGGCGGCGATCCGGCTGCTCGACCATGCGCGCGAGCGCGGCCTGGACGTGTTCGACCGCCATTACCAGCGGATCGCGGGCAGCGAACCGCCGCGCTACCACACCGCCTATGACCGCGGCATCGACGAGGCGCTGAACCGCCTGCTGGACCGTGTGCTGGAGGCCGTGCCGGGCGGCAGCTATGCGCTGCTGGTGGATGCGCGCGGCTACGCCCCGGCGCACAACAGCCGCTATTCGCACCCGCCCAGCGGCGACCCGGCCCAGGACATCGCCCGGGTGCGGCACAAGCGCATCTTCGACGACCCGGTCGGGGCGCGGCTGGCCGCCAACACCGAAACCCTGCTGTTTCAGACCTATTCCCGTGATACCGGCGAGATCGTCAACGACATCTCCGTGCCCCTGTTCCTGGACGGCGAGCACTGGGGCGCGGTGCGGATCGGGCTCGATTACGTGCGTTTCCAGGCCACCCTGGACGCCGGCGGATCGGCCCGGCCGGTGGTCGCGGCGGCCGGCTGAACCAGACCGATCCGCCAGGCAGGCGGGGCAGGGCGCCCGGTCGCCGGCCCGCCCCGGCCGGCCCGGTCCGGGCGCATCCGGGAATAGCGCCGCTTTCCCCCCGTTTCTTGGCTTATCGCCCAAGGCCCAGGCCTCCTAGAATCTCGGCGGGCAGCTCGTAATCCGTCAATCCGCGAGCCGCAACGACACCGCAGAGCATGGCCGAAGAAAGCGACCTCGAGAAAACCGAAGCCGCCTCTCCCAGGCGCCTGGAAAAGGCGCGCGAGGAGGGGCAGATTGCGCGTTCCCGGGAACTGGGCACGTTCATGATGCTGGCCGCCGGTGTCGCGGCGATCTGGGCCGGCGGTGGCACGATTTATCAGGGACTGAGCGGGGTGCTGCGCAACGGGCTGGCGTTCGACCAGCGCGTGGTCGCCGACCCGGGCGTGATGGTCGAGCAGGCCGTCAACGGCTTCGGCCACGCCCTGATGGTGATTCTGCCGATCTTCGGCCTGCTGGCGGTGATCGCCGTGCTGTCCAGCGTGCTGCTGGGCGGCATCGTCATCTCGGGCAAACCGCTGTCGCCGAATTTCTCCAAGCTCAGCCTGTTCGCCGGCCTCAAGCGCATGTTTTCGTCGCAGACCGTGGTCGAGCTGATCAAGGCGCTGGCCAAGGCCCTGCTGGTGGGCGGCGTGGCGGTCTGGATCATCTGGCGCTACCACGACGACATGCTGGGCCTGATGCACGTGGCGCCGGCCGCCGCCCTGACCAAGGCGCTGAGCCTGGTGGCGATGTGCAGCGCCTTCATCGTCGCCTCGCTGCTGGTGATCGTGCTGCTGGACGTGCCGTGGCAGATCTGGAGCCACCTGAAGAAGCTGCGCATGTCCAAGGAAGACGTACGCCAGGAACACAAGGAAAGCGAAGGCGATCCGCACACCAAGGCCCGCATCCGCCAGCAGCAGCGCCAGGCCGCGCGCCGCCGCATGATGTCCGAGGTGCCCAAGGCCGACGTGGTCGTGACCAACCCGACCCACTACGCCGTGGCGCTGAAGTACGAGGAAGACCAGAACGGCGCGCCGCGCGTGCTGGCCAAGGGCACCGGGCTGGTGGCGGCCAAGATCCGCGAACTGGCCGCCGAGCATCGCATTCCCACATTGGAAGCGCCGCCGCTGGCGCGCGCTTTGTATCAACACGTCGAGCTGGGGCATGAAATCCCGGCCGAGCTATATACCGCGGTCGCGGAAGTGCTGGCGTGGGTTTTCCAGTTGCGCTCGTGGCGCTCGGGATGGGGGGGGGCCGAACCGACGGCGCCCAAGTCCCTGCCCGTGCCGGCCGCGCTGGACCCGCAGGCAAAGACCGCAGCACAAGGAGTCTAAGGAATGAGCGCTCTGCTCACCATGTTGAAAAGCAACGGCGCCGCGCATGCGCGGCTCCTGGCCGGCCCCATCCTGATCGTGATGGTGCTGGGCATGATGGTGTTGCCGCTGCCCACCTTCCTGCTGGACTTGCTGTTCACCTTCAACATCGCGCTGTCGGTGATGATCCTGCTGGTGGCCATGTTCACCCGCAAGCCGCTCGATTTCGCCGCCTTCCCGGCCGTGCTGCTGTTCGCCACGCTGCTGCGCCTGTCGCTGAACGTCGCCTCGACCCGGGTGGTGCTGCTGCACGGCCACACCGGCCCGGACGCCGCGGGCAAGGTGATCGAGGCCTTCGGCCACTTCCTGGTGGGCGGCAACTTCGCCGTCGGCATCATCGTCTTCATCATCCTGACCATCATCAACTTCATCGTCATCACTAAGGGTGCGGGGCGGATCGCCGAAGTCGGCGCGCGCTTCACCCTGGACGCCATGCCCGGCAAGCAGATGGCGATCGACGCCGACCTGAACGCCGGCCTGATCGGCGAGGACGAGGCCCGCAAGCGCCGCGCCGAGGTGTCGCAGGAATCCGACTTCTTCGGCTCGATGGACGGCGCCAGCAAGTTCGTGCGCGGCGACGCCATCGCCGGCCTGCTGATCATGGCGATCAATATCATCGGCGGCCTGATCGTGGGCGTGGCGCAGCACGACATGTCGATGAGCGACTCGGCCCGCGTCTACACGCTGCTGACCATCGGTGACGGCCTGGTGGCGCAGATCCCGGCGCTGGTGATCTCGACCGCCGCCGGCGTGGTGGTGTCGCGTGTGTCGACCGACCAGGACATCGGCCAGCAGATCATCAGCCAGCTGTTCTCCAACCCCAGCGTGATGTTCCTGACCGCTGGCATCATCGGCATCATGGGCCTGATTCCCAACATGCCGCACATCGCCTTCCTGACGCTGGCCGGCGCGCTGGCCTGGGGCGGGTGGGCGATGCTCAAGCGGCGCAAGGCCGCCGAGGTGGCGGCCAGCGAGGCGCCGCAGCAGGCCGTGACGCAGGCGCAGGCCGCGGCGGCCGAAGCCAGCTGGGACGACGTCTCGATGGTGGACCAGCTCGGCCTGGAGGTCGGCTACCGCCTGATCCCGCTGGTCGACCACGCCCAGAACGGCGAACTGCTGCACCGCATCCGCAGCCTGCGCAAGAAATTCGCCCAGGACGTGGGCTTCCTGCCGCCGGTGGTGCACATCCGCGACAACCTGGAACTCAAGCCCAACGACTACCGCATCCTGCTGTCCGGCGTCGAGATCGGCCACGGCGTGGCCATGCCGGGCCAGTGGCTGGCGATCGACCCGGGCGGCGTGACCATGCAGATCAAGGGCACGCCCACCACCGACCCGGCCTTCGGCCTGCCGGCGCTGTGGATCGACGGCAGCCTGCGCGACCAGGCCCAGGTGGTCGGTTACACCGTGGTGGATGCCGGCACCGTGGTGGCCACCCACCTGAACCACCTGATGCACCGCCACGGCTCCAACCTGCTGGGCCGCCAGGAAGTGCAGCAGCTGCTGGACCGCATCGGCCGCGACGCGCCCAAGCTGGTCGAGGACCTGGTGCCCAAGACGCTGTCGCTCACGGCGCTGCAGAAGGTGCTGCAGGGCCTCTTGGCCGAGGAAGTGCCGATCCGCGACATGCGCACCATCATCGACACCCTGTCCGAGCATGGCCCGCGCCTGGCGGCGCTGGCGGCCGGCACGGGCGGCCAGCCCGACATCAACGAGCTGATCGCGTTGACGCGCCGCTCGCTCGGCCGCGCCATCACCCAGCAATGGTTCCCGGGCGAGGGCGAACTGCGCGTGATCGGGCTGGACGTCAAGCTCGAACGCGTGCTGTCGCAGGCGCTGACCACCAGCGGCGGCCTGGAGCCGGGCCTGGCGGACACCCTGCTGCGCGAAACCCAGGCGGCGGTCGAGCGCCAGGAATCGCAGGGCAACGCGCCGGTGCTGCTGGTGTCGCCGGTGCTGCGCGCGCCGCTGTCGCGCTTCCTGCGCCACCACCTGCCGCAGCTGGGTGTGTTGTCGAATACGGAAATTCCGGATGAGCGCATGGTCCGCGTGACGGCGCTCATCGGCGGAGGTAATGGTCAATGAAAATAAGCCGCTTCTTCGGCGCCAACAGCCGTGACGTCATGCGCCAGGTGCGCCAGGTGCTGGGTCCTGACGCGCTGATCGTGTCGAACCGCAGCGTGGATGGGGGCATCGAGGTGCTGGCCACGGTGGACGGCGCGTTCGACGACGCGTCGCCGCAGGCGCAGACGCCGGCGCCGCAGGGGTATGCCGACGGCCACGCGCCGGCTCGCGCTCCGGCCGCGCCGGTGCCACCGCAGGCGCCCGCGCCGTACGGTCACGCCGCGCCCGCCAACCTGGCGCCGCCTCCCGGCTATGGCGCCACGCCGGCCACGGCCTCGCAACCGCCTTATGGCGCGCAGTCCGGTTATGGCGCGCCGGCCGCCGCCGCCGCGCCGCAACCCGCCTATGGCGCGGCGCCGAGCGCCTCGCAACCGGCCTACGGTGCGCCGCCGGCGTCCGTCGCCGCTGCGCAGCCCGCCTACGCGGTGCCGTCGCGTTCGATCGCCGCCTACCAGTCGACCTACGCCGCGCAGTCTCTGCCCGAGCCGGAGGTGTCGCCCGAACCCGTCGCGCGTCAGGCGCCGCCCGCCCTGGCGCCGGCGCCGGTCGCCGCGCCGCCCGCCGTGACGGCGGAAGCGGCCGCGCCCGCGGTGATGGCGCCCGCCGCGCCGGTGCGGATGGAAATGCCGGCCTTGCCGCCTGCGCGAGAGATGCCGCCCATGGCGCCGTCGCCCATGGCGCGCATGCCCGATGCGCCGCTGCGCAATGGTCCGGGGATGCCGCCCGCGGCGCTGCCCGGCGACGCCGCGGCAGGCTTGCAGGACGCCATCAGCGCCTTGCGCGGCGCGCTCGAAAGCCGCATGGACGGCTTGCTGTGGGGCGGACGCCAGGGACCCGGCCGCGAGCCGGCGGGAGCCGCCTTGTTCCGCAGCCTGCTGGACGCCGGTTTCAGCACCAAGCTGGTCCGCGCGCTGGTCGAGCGCATGCCGCAAGGCATGAGCGCCGAATCCGCGCTGGCCTGGGCCCGCAATGAACTGGTCACGCACCTGCCGGTGCTGGGCTCGGAAGATGAATTCCTGGGCGGCGGCGTGTACGCGCTGGTCGGCCCGACCGGCGTCGGCAAGACCACCACGCTGGCCAAGCTGGCGGCGCGCTGCGTCGCCCGCGAAGGCCGCGAGCAGGTGGCGATGCTGACCACCGACAATTTCCGGATCGGGGCGCTCGAGCAGCTGCAGATCTATGGCCGCCTGATGGGCGTGCCTGCGCACTCGGTGCGCGATGCCGGCGAGTTGCGCCGCATCCTGGCCGAGCTGGGCAATCGCAAGATCGTGCTGATCGACACCACCGGCATCAGCCAGCGCGACCGCCAGGTGGCCGAGCAGGCCGCGATGCTGTGCAACGCCGGCAAGCCGGTGCGCCGCCTGCTGGTGCTCAACGCCGCCAGCCAGGGCGACACGCTGGACGAAGTCGCCCACGCCTATCGCAACGGCGTCGGCGAGGACGTGGCCGGCTGCATCATCACCAAGCTCGACGAGGCCTCGCGCCTGGGCGCGGCGCTGGACACGGCGATCCGCCACCGGCTGCCGATCCATTATTCGTCGATCGGCCAGAAGGTGCCGGAGCACCTGGAGCTGGCGCGCGCCGATGCGCTCATCGACCGCGCCTTCGCCATGGTCGAGCGCGCCCGCGCCCTGTATTCGCCCAGCGAGGCCGACATGGCGTCGCTGTGGTCGACGCCGCGCGAAACCGAGACGACCGTCGATCCCGCCCGCCGCCGCCAGTTGCTGGCTTCGGCGATCCTGCGTCCGCAGGGCGGCGCCGGCACGATCGAGGCCGCGCAGAACCTGGATGACACCCTGGGCTGGCTCGACAGCGACCCGGCCTGCGTGCAGGCTCGCGCCTCGTGGCGCGAGTATGTCAGCGACGGCGCGGGTTCGAGCCTCGCGGCGCTGGGCGAAACGCCCCTGGCGATGGTGCGGCGCGAATTCTCCACCGCCTGCAGCCGCAACCTGCTGGTCATGCACGGCAAGACCAGCATGAAGGGCGAGGCCTTGCCCGGCGGCACGCTGCTCAGCGCGGTGCTGATGAGCGACCGCGGCGCAGCCCTGGCGGCGCCGGCGCAACAGCTGGTGCTGCCGCACGGCATGCTGTCGTCGTTCGCGCCGGCCGCCGCCGCGCAGCCGGACACGGCGGTGGCCCTGGAAGCGCGGGTGCGCTGGCTGAACGAGCAACTGGCCCAGGTGCCGGCCGTGCACATGCTGGAAGCCGGCACTTCGGCGCTGTGGCAGAGCCTGAGCGAGCAGGGCGTGTCGTGGGTGGCGCGCAGCCCGGGCGGCATGCGCGTGATCCAGGATGAATGCCCGACCAACCTGAACGCGGTGGGCAAGAGCGTCGGCTACCTGCCGGTGGGCCAGCCGGGCGACATGCCCGGCCTGCGCGCCGTGCCCGGCGCCCGGCCGGCGCCGTTGGCGCTGTGGGCCTCGGGCACCGAGATCGGCTTGCCGGGCCGCGGCGACGAGACCCGCTTCCGGCTGGTGTGCGCCCGCCTGATCGATACCGCCAGCGGCGAAGTGGCCGGCCAGTTGTTCGGCCTGACCAACCTGGCCGCGGGCCAGGCGGACGCCGCCACGGTGGCGCGCTGGCTGGTGCTGCAGGAAGAGGCGCGAGCCGGGTTCCGCTACATGGCCAATGCCTGGCAGGCGCTGCCCGCGGTCGACGGCTCGCATACGCTGGCGCGGCAGTCGCTCATGGCCGGCCAGCTGGGCGCGGCCTGCTGGCAGCTGGCGCATGCGTCGGCGGCGGACGGCGTGCGCGCCACGCTGGCCGGCGTCGTCAGCCCGGAGCGCAAGCTGTCCGGACGCCTGCTGCCGGTGGCGCTGCTGAAGATGTTCGCCATGCTGGAAATGGCCGGCGGCGTCTAGCGCGCCCCGACTCGGGACGGCCGCATGGCCGCCAAGACAAACAGCCCGCGAAAGCGGGCTGTTTGTCTTGGGGCGTCGGGATCCGGCTCAGCCGGCGACGATGGGCTTTCGGCCCGGCGTGGCGCGGGCGCCGCGGCCCTGGGCGTCGTAGGTCGAGGTGCCGCCCAGGCCGCCGATCTGGCGCAGGGCGTCCAGCGATTGCTGGGTATAGCGCAGGTGCACGTCGATCAGGGCGCCGTTGCGCATGTTGATTTCGTTGGCCGACGCCGACTTGGCCAGCAGGGCCTGCCAGACGTCGGACAGTTGCGGGTGCTGCACGGCGGCCTGCTCGGTGCCGGCGTGGCCGGCGGGCAGGCCGATTTCGGCCAGCAGGCCGTCGCGGGTGTGGCTGAGGTCGACCAGCTGCTGGGCGATATTGCCCTTGCGCTCGGTGATGTCATGCAGCGCGTCGACGTTGCCCGGCCCGACCAGCACTTTGGTTTCTTCTTCCAGGATGGAGGAAAACTCGGTGATCAGGGCATCTTCCTGCTTCATACAGGCTTGCAGGGACTCGACAGGGCTCATGGTCATACTCGGGCGGACGGGTCGAAAAAACGGCGATCTTGCAAAAACGCTATTACTTCAGCAGGTCGCGGGCGCTGGCGATCAGGCCATCGGCGATGCGGCTGGTGTCGATCTTGAGCTGGCCCGAGGCGATGGCGGCGCGAATCGCGGCGACGCGCTCGACGTTGATGTCGTTCGAGCCGTCCTGCAGGGCCAGCATCTTGCGCGAGGCCGAGCTCAGCGCGACCTGCGAGCTGCTGGCGCCGCTGCCGCTGCCGGCGCCGTAGGCCTGGGCGACCGCGGACTCGGCGCGAGGGCTGACCGCATCTGCCGAGATGGGCCGGTTGGTTGTCGAATTGATTTTCAAGGTTTTCTCCGCAGGGCGTCCTGGGTCGGTTTGCGACGGCTCCGCCTACTTATGTCTCTGTAACGACAGGGTCGGAAGGAACTTTAGGGCAGGAGGGCGCTTGCCGCAACGCGATATGTAACATTGACTAAAGTTGTATTTCGACCAGGCCTGCGTTGCGCACCACGCCGCTGACCACCTGTCCGCTGGCGGTGCGGACCTGGACCGTGGCGCCCGGCGCCGCGTTGTCCAGGGCCTGCCCCTCGCTGCTGACCACGAAACCCTTGCCGCGGGCGTTGATCCGGACGTTCGAGCCGCGCACCACCGACTGGGCGTTGCGCAGGGCGGCGCCCTTGACCGGCTGGCCGGCGTTGATCCGGTAGGCCGCCGTCATGCCGACCACCGTGTCGGGATTGGTGATGACGCCCGGGGGCAGGGCCACCAGGTCGCCGTCGCGCGGCGCCAGGTCGGCGGGCGTCAGGGCCTGGCCAGCGGCGATCATGCGCGAAGCGACGTAGTAGTAGCCCGGCACGCTGACCGTGGCCTGCACGTAGGTGGTCCAGGGCTTGGGCGCATTGCAGCGCACGCCGACCGTCATGCGCGAGCGCAGCTTCATGCCCGAGGGCATAAATGGGGACATGGCATCGCAGGGCGCCAGGCGGTCCGCCCGCGGCGGATCGATGGCCACCGATGCCTGGCCGGGCAGGGCGGCCAGTTGTTCCAGCAAATAGGTCTGCGCGGCGATGATGATCGCCTCCGGCGCCTGGACGGCGGCGTCCTGCGCCTGGGCCGTCGGGGCCAGCAGCAGGGCGGCCAGGCAGGCGGCGCGCGCGCGGAGCTTTGCGGAGAATTTCATCATGTCCGAATTGTAGAAGCCCGCGCGGCTTGGCAATACGTGAATTGGATGAGAAATGACGGGTTATTTGGCTGATTGTGTTGAGGCACCCGCTTCTATGATGCCGTCATCCAATGGGATAACGGTGCGTCCGCTGTCCCGGGTTTCATCCGTATTCAAGGCGACCCGATGCTAGACCGGCTTAATGAAGATTTCCGCTTCTTCCAGCAGTCCCTGGGACTGCGCGCGCAGCGCCAGGAAGTGCTGTCCTCGAACATCGCCAATGCCGACACGCCCAACTACAAGGCGCGCGACTTCGATTTCAAGACGGCGATGCAGAACGCCATGGAAGGCACCAAGCGCCTGCCGGATACCTCGCTGACCCTGACGTCGGCGCGTCACATCCCGGCCAAGGCCGTGTCGCAGGGGCCGACCGATCTGCTGTACCGCCTGCCGTACCAGCCCAGCATGGACGGCAACACGGTCGACATGGACATCGAACGGGTCCAGTTCGCCGACAACACCTTGCACTACCAGAGCACGATGCAGCTGCTGTCGGGTCGCATCCGGACCATGATGGCCGCCATCCAGGATTGATTTTCATAGGGAACCGCAGGCAATGTCCTTGTTGAGCATTTTCGATATCGCCGGTTCGGCGCTGAGCGCGCAGTCACAGCGCATGAACGTGGCGGCCAGCAACATGGCCAACGCCGACAGCGTGGTCGGTCCCGACGGCCAGCCGTACCGGGCCCGCCAGGTGGTGTTCCAGGTCAACCCGCCGGCCGGCCAGACGCAGGGCCGCGAGATCGGCGGCGTGCGCGTGGCCGGCGTGGTGGTGGACCAGTCCCCCCTCAAGCAGGTCTACGACCCCAAGCATCCGATGGCCGACGCGCAGGGCTACGTCAGCATGCCCAACGTCGATCCGATCGCGGAAACCGTCAACATGATCGCGGCGTCGCGTTCGTATCAGGCCAACGTCGAGGTGCTGAACACCGCCAAGAGCCTGATGCAGAAAACCCTCACCATCGGCCAATCCTGATCCGTCTGATTCCGCGCGCCGCGCCGCCCGCGCGGAAGTCTTTGAAGAAGTGAACCCATGACCACCGTTGACCAATCCACCAGCAAGACCGGCCTGGGCCTGGCGCAAAGCGGCGCCAACGGCTCCAGCACCGCCCAGGGCCTGCAGGACCAGTTCCTGAAGCTGCTGGTCACGCAGCTCAAGAACCAGGATCCGCTGAACCCGATGCAGAACGCCGAGCTGACCTCGCAGCTGGCGCAGATCTCCACCGTGGAAGGCATCACCAACCTCAAGAACACCATGCTGGCCATCAGCGGCCAGATCGACGTGTCGCAATCCATGAACGCGGTCGCGATGATCGGCAAGGGTGTGCTGGTGCCCGGTTCGGCCGTCAAGGTCGGCGTGGACGCCGCGAACCCCTCCGAACGCGTGGTCACGCCCTACGGCATCGACCTGCAGAAGGACGCCGCCAAGGTCCAGGTGCGCATTTCCGACGCCAACGGCCAGGTCGTGCGCACCATCGAGCTGGGCGAGCAGAAGGCCGGCGTGTACACGCTGGACTGGGACGGCAAGAACGACGCCGGCGTGGCAATGGATGCGGGCGCCTACACCGTGTCCGTCCTGGCCACGGATGGCGATGACAAGAAGGTGGCCGCCGAAGTGCTGAAGTACGGCAAGGTCAAGAGCGTGGCCTACTCCACCAACGGCCTGCGCCTGGATATGGGCCTGGATGGCCAGACCAGCATGCTGGATGTGCGCAAGGTGATCGGCTGAGGCCAGCCGGTTTGATTATCAGCCGGCGCCACGGCGGCGGTTTCCCCTTTAAAGATTAGCGAGAGAAAACATGGGTTTCGGACAAGGATTGAGCGGCCTGAACGCCGCGGCGCAGAACCTGGACGTCATCGGCAACAACATCGCCAACTCGGGCACCGTCGGCTTCAAGTCGTCGACCGCGTCGTTCGCTGACGTCTACGCCAGCTCGCGCGTCGGCCTGGGCACCAAGGTGTCGGCGATCACCCAGCGCTTCACGGTGGGCACGGTCAACGGCGGCGGCGGCGAATATGACATCGCCATCGATGGCGCCAAGGGCATGTTCCGCGTCACCGACCAGAGCGGCGCCGTGATGTACACCCGCAACGGCGAGTTCCTGGTCGACAAGAACAACTTCATCGTCAACGCGCAGGGCTATCGCCTGACCGGCTACCCCAACGGCGGCATCGGCGCCAACCCGGTCGAACTGCAGCTGCCCACCGCCAACGTGGCGCCCAAGGCCACCTCGACCGCCACCACCGTGGCCAACCTGGACGCCAACGCCAAGGTCATCTACCAGGTCGACACCGTGACGTCGCCGGCCGTGCCCGGCTCCGTGACGCTGGGCGGCACCGCCTACACCTTCACCAAGGCGCCTGGCGGCGCGATCACCTGGGCGCCGGGCAACCCGCCGGCCAACACCTACGGCACCGCGCCCAATACCGTCACCATCGACGGCACCGGCCAGGTCGCCGCCGGCAACCTGAACGTCATCCCCGGTTTCGTCGACTTCACCGCCGCCGTGACCGAAGTCGGCAAGCCGTTCGACCCCAAGGTCCCCGGCAGCTACACCAACGCCTCGCCCATGACGGTCTACGACTCGCTGGGCAACTCGCACCAGGTGATGCAGTACTTTGCCAAGCGCGCCGCCGACGCCGCCGGCAACAGCGTCTACGACGTCTACTACACCATCGACGGCCAGGCCATGGCGCCGACCACCCAGGCGGGCGCCGTGTGGGGCAACCCGACCCAGTTCACGTTCAACAAGGCCGGCGTGATGACCAGCGCCGCCACGGTCAACCTGTCGTTCGCGACGCCGGGCGGCGGCACCACGCCGGCCGATCCGCTGGCGATCGCCGTGAACTACGCCGGCACCACGCAGTACGGCAGCGCCTATGCGCTCAAGGCCCAGCCGGACGGTTTCTCCTCGGGTGAGTTCCGCGGCATCAACATCAGCGCCGACGGCAGCCTGGTGGCCAGCTACACCAACGGCGAAACCTCGATCGTCGGCACCATCGTGCTGGCCGACTTCGCCAACCTGCAGGGCCTGCAGCCGGTGGGCAACAACGCCTGGAAGGAAACCGCTTCGTCGGGCCAGCCGATCCTGGGCCAGCCGGGCAACAACGGCATGTCCAAGGTGGTGGGGCAGGCGACCGAAGCCTCGAACGTCGACATGAGCAAGGAGCTGGTCAACATGATCATCGCCCAGCGCACCTACCAGGCCAACTCGCAGACCATCAAGACCCAGGACGAAATCATGCAAGTCCTGATGAACCTGAAGTAATGGCTGACGGGCACGCGACGACACCGACGGAATAGGCAATGGATCGAATCATCTACACCGCCATGAATGGCGCAGCGCGGATCACGGAGCACCAGGCCGCGCTCTCCAACAACATGGCCAACGTGAACACGCCGGGCTTTCGCGAGCAGATCGCGTTGTACCGGTCGGTTCCGGTGAACGACGGCGTTAGCCTGCCGACGCGTGTTTCGACGGTGGCGTCGACGGCCCGCAACAACTTCGAGATGGGCAACATGCAGACCACGGGCCGCGACCTGGACGTGGCCCTGGCCAGCTCCAACGGCTGGATCGCGGTGCAGACCCCGCAAGGCGAGGCCTACACCCGCGCCGGCAGCCTGCAGGTGGGCGTGAACGGCCTGCTGCAGACCTCGCTGGGCCAGCCCGTGATGTCCGACCAGAACGGCATCATCGACGTGCCCGACCAGGCGGCGCTGACGATCACCTCGGACGGCACCATCACCGCCATTGGCGCCGGCGATGCCCCGAACAACATCCTGAACCTGGGCCGCATCAAGCTCGCCAACCCGCCGGAAGCGCAACTGGTGCACGGCGACGACGGCGTCTTCCGCCTGGCGCCGGTCAATGGCCAGCCGGCGCCGCCGGCCCCCGCCGACCCCAGCCTGCGGGTGCTGTCCGGCGTGCTGGAAGGCAGCAATACCAATCCGATGGCGGCGATGGTGGGCATGATCGAGAACGCCCGCCGCTTCGAGCAGCAGATGCAGGTGGTGCAGCAGGCGGATCGCAACGCCGAGCGCGCCAACGGCATCCTCTCGGTTTCCTGATCCGGTCAGCCGATCCGAACCAAATAATTTTCGCGCGCGGCCGGGCCGCCGCACCAGGAGTACTTCATCATGATGCGTTCGCTGTGGATTGCCAAGACGGGCCTGGAAGGTCAACAGACCTCGATGGACGTGATTTCCAACAACTTGGCCAACGTCTCGACCAACGGCTTCAAGCGCGGCCGCGCCGTGTTCCAGGATCTGATGTACCAGACCCTGCGCCAGCCCGGCGCCCAGGTCGGCGACGCCACGCAGCTGCCGTCGGGCCTGCAGCTGGGCACCGGCGCCCGCGTGGCCGCCACCGAGCGCATCCACACCACCGGCGGCCTGAACAACACCGGCGGCGAACTGGACGTGGCGATCAACGGCCGCGGCTTCCTGCAGGTCGAACTGCCGGACGGCACCCAGGCCTACACCCGTGACGGCGCGCTGCAGCGCGACCAGAACGGCCAGCTGACCACGGTCAGCGGCTACGTGATCCAGCCGCCGATGAACGTGCCGGACAACGCCCTGTCGATCTCCATCGGCAAGGATGGCATCGTCTCGGTGACGCAGCCCGGCGCGGCCGGCGTCAACGTGCAGATCGGCCAGCTGCAGATCGCCACCTTCATCAACCCGACCGGCCTGCAGAGCGTCGGCGAGAACCTGTACCTGGAAACCGACGCCTCCGGCCCGGCCAACCTGCTGCAGCCCGGCGTCGACGGCGCCGGCACGTTCATGCAGAACTACGTCGAAACCTCCAACGTGAACGTGGCCGAGGAACTGGTCAACATGATCACGACCCAGCGCGCTTACGAAATGAACAGCAAAGCCGTCAAGACCTCGGACGAAATGCTGGCCCGCCTGACCCAACTGTGATGCCTATGTCGTCTGTCCTGCGTCTGGTTTCGAGCGCGGCCCTGGCGTTGCTGGTGGCCGGTTGCGCCATGATTCCGCCCGAGCCCATCGTGACCGGGCCGACGACGGCCGCGCCGCCGGCGCCGCCGATGCCGACGGCGCAGCCCACCGGCTCGATCTACCAGCCCACGACGTACGGCAACTATCCGCTGTTCGAGGACCGCCGGCCGCGCAACGTCGGCGACATCGTCACCATCGTCCTGAACGAGAAGACCAACGCCTCCAAGAACGTCGCGACCAACACCAACCGCAGCGGCAACGCCAGCCTGGGCATCGCCGCCGCGCCGTCGTTCATGGACAGCTGGGCCAACGCCAACCTGAACACCGACGCCAAGGGCGGCAACGTGTCGCAGGGCAAGGGCGACAGCACGGCCAACAACGCCTTCACCGGCACCATCACCACCACGGTGGTGGGCGTGATGTCCAACGGCAACCTGCAAGTGGCCGGCGAGAAGCAGATCGCCATCAACCGGGGCAGCGAATACGTGCGCTTCTCGGGCGTGGTCGATCCGCGCTCGATCACCGGCACGAACACCGTGTCGTCCACCCAGGTGGCCGACGCCCGCATCGAATACCGCAGCAAGGGCGTCATGGACGAGGTCCAGACCATGGGCTGGCTGCAACGCTTCTTCCTGATCGCTTCGCCGTTCTGACCATGAAACAACCCACTCCGATTTCCGCCCTGCTGTCCCTGCTGGCGCGCGTCTGTGTCGCGGCGGGGCTGCTGGCCGGCGCCTCGGCGGCGCATGCCGAGCGGCTCAAGGACCTGGCCTCCATTCAGGGGGTGCGCGGCAACCAGCTGATCGGTTATGGCCTGGTGGTGGGGCTGGACGGCAGCGGCGACCAGGTGCGCCAGACGCCGTTCACGCAGCAGAGCCTGACCAACATGCTGTCGCAGCTGGGCATCACCGTGCCCGCCGGCAGCAACATGCAGCTCAAGAACGTGGCGGCGGTCATGGTCACCACGACCCTGCCGGCGTTCGCCCGTCCGGGCCAGACGCTCGACGTGGTGGTGTCCTCGATGGGCAACGCCAAGAGCCTGCGCGGCGGCACGCTGCTGATGACGCCCCTCAAGGGCGCCGACAGCCAGGTCTATGCGATCGCCCAGGGCAACATCCTGGTCGGCGGCGCGGGCGCCTCGGCCGGCGGTTCCAGCGTGCAGATCAACCAGCTCAACGGCGGCCGCATCAGCGCCGGCGCGATCGTCGAGCGCGGGGTGCCGACCACCTTCGCGCGTGACGGTTACATCTACCTGGAAATGAACAACACCGACTTCGGCACCGCCCAGAACGTGGTGGCGGCGCTGAACCGCAAGTTCGGGCAGGGCACGGCCACGGCGCTGGACGGCCGCGTGGTGCAGGTGCGCAGCCCCATGGAACAATCGGCGCAGGCGCGCTTCCTGTCGCAGGTCGAGGACCTGCAGGTGGCGCGCGCCCCGACCGTGGCCAAGGTCATCATCAACGCCCGCACCGGCTCGGTGGTCATGAACCGCACGGTCATGATCGAGGAAGCCGCCGTGGCGCACGGCAACCTGTCGGTCATCATCAACCGCCAGAACCAGGTGTCGCAGCCGGATACGCCGTTCACCGAAGGGCAGACGGTGGTGGTGCCCAACACCCAGATCGAAGTGCGCCAGGAAAACGGCTCGCTGCAGCGCGTGAACACCAGCGCCAACCTGGCTGACGTGGTCAAGGGCCTGAACGCCCTGGGCGCCACGCCGCAGGACCTGCTGGCGATCCTGCAGGCCATGAAGAGCGCCGGCGCCCTGCGCGCCGAGCTGGAAATCATCTGACCGCCATGGGTTACACCAACACTTCCGCGTCCCTGGGCAGTCGCCAGGATTCCGTGTTCGACATGGGGCGCCTGTTGGACCTGAAGCGCGACGTGACCAAGGACCCGGCCAATCCCGGCACCGAACAGCAGAAGCAGGTGGCCAAGCAGTTCGAGGCGCTGTTCCTGCAGATGATGCTCAAGCGCATGCGCGAGGCAACGCCCAAGGAAGGGCTGTTCGACTCGCAGCAGACCCAGATGCTGCAATCCATGGCCGACGAGCAGCTGGCGCTGCACCTGGCCACGCCCGGCATCGGCCTGTCGCAGTCGATCCTGGCGCAGATGCAGCAGGGCAAGCCCGGCGACCTGCCGGCCGAGGCCGTGCAACGCCTGGGGCAGGGCACCGACCTGGATTTCCAGACCGGAGGCTCGCGCCAGGTGTCGGCGCTGATGGATGTGATGCGCAACAACCGCGCCAGCGACCGGGCCCTGGCCGCGGCCGAGGGCGCGCCCGAGCACGTCATCAATTTCGTGTCGAAGATGTCGCGCGCGGCCACCCTGGCCTCGCAGCAGAGCGGCGTGCCGGCCCGCCTCATCATGGGCCAGGCGGCCCTGGAGTCCGGCTGGGGCCAGCGCGAGATCAAGCACGAGGACGGTCGCACCAGCTACAACCTGTTCGGCATCAAGGCGGGCCCCAGCTGGAAGGGCAAGGTCGTCAATGTGCTGACCACCGAATACGAAGACGGCGTCGCGAAAAAGGTGACGCAACCTTTCCGGGCCTATTCGTCCTACGAGGAATCGTTCGCCGACTACGCCCGCCTGATCGGCACCAGTCCGCGCTATGAGAGCGTGACCCAGGCGCGCAACGAGATCGAGGCCGCCCGCCGCATCCAGAGTTCCGGCTACGCCACCGATCCGCAGTACGCGCAGAAATTGATCGGCGTCATGAGCCAGCTGCGCGGCGCCGCCGCCAAGGTCGATATTTCGCGTCAGATGTTGGAAGGACTCTAAATTTGGACTACCTGCTGCCGTTAATCGGGTATCCAGAAATATCAGTCGCGGTTACATACGGGGCATTGTCAGCATGAATCTGTACAAATTGGCATTGGGCGGGCTGAACGCGTCCCAGGCGGGCCTGGCGACCACCGGCCACAACATCAACAATGCCACCACGGTCGGTTACAACCGTCAGCGCGTCATGATCTCGACCGCCGGCGCCCAGGCGACCAGCAATGGCTTCATCGGCCGCGGCGTCCAGGTGGACACCGTGGTGCGCAGCTACGACAGCTTCCTGTACAAGCAGCTGGTCGGCGCGCAAGGCAGCAGCGCCCAGCTGCAGACCCAGTTCGACCAGATCTCCCAGGTCAACAACCTGTTCGCCGACCGCACCGTGGGCATCGCCCCGGGCCTGTCGAACTTCTTCACCAGCATGAATACCGTGGCCAGCAAGCCGGCCGATCCGGCCGCGCGCCAGGACTTGCTGGGCAAGGCCAACAGCCTGACCACCCAGATCCGCTCGGCCTACCAGGAAATGCAGAACCAGCGCCTGGGCCTGAACACGCAGATCTCGACCACCGTCGACCAGGTCAACAGCTACCTGACCCGCATCGACGACCTGAACAACCAGATTTCCACCGCCCGCGCCAAGGCTGGCGGCAATCCGCCCAACGACCTGCTGGACCAGCGCGACCAGGCTGTGTCGGAACTGAACCAGCTCGTCGGCATCACGACCTACGAGCAGGGCGACAAGCTCAACATCTCGCTGGCCTCGGGCGGCCAGGCGCTGCTGTCGGGCAACACCATCTATCCGCTGCAGGCCGTGGCGTCGTCCAAGGACGTCAGCCGCACCGTCATCGCCTACACGCTGCCGGCCGGTTCGGGCGGCAAGACCGTGTCGGTCGAGCTGAACGACGCCGACGTCACCGGCGGCAAGCTGGGCGGCCTGCTGCAGTTCCGCGCCTCGTCGCTGGACGTCATGCAGGCCCAGCTGGGCCAGATGGCCGTCGGCCTGGCGATGTCGTTCAACGAGCAGCACCGCCAGGGCCTGGACACCGCCGGCAACCCGGGCACGGACTTCTTCAGCATCGGCAAGCCGCAGGGCGTGCCGAACGCCGCCAACAAGAGCGGCGCGCAGATCAGCGGCACGTTCACCGACGTGAACAACATCAACGCCAAAGACTACGAAATCAGCTTCGACGGCGCCAACTACCGCGTGACGCGCGTGCCGGAAGGCACCCAGGTGTACAACGGCCCGGCCACCGGCACGCCGCCCACCGCCACGCTGGACCTGAGCGCTGAAATGGGCGTCACGCTGACGATCGACTCGCCGCCGCAAGCCGGCGACAAGTGGTCGCTGTCGCCCACGCGCGATGCCGCCCGCGACATCAACGTGCTGATCACCGATCCGGAAAAGATCGCCGCGGCCGATGCGGCCGGCGGCGACGCCAACGGCAAGAACGCGCTGGCGCTGGCGCAACTGCAGACCAAGAAGGTGCTGGGCCACGGCACGATGAGCATCAACGAGATGTTCTCGCAGGTGGTCAACACCGTCGGCGTGCAGACCGCGCAGATCAAGTCGGCCAACACTGCCCAGTCCAACCTCGTCGCCCAGAAGCTCGAGGCCCAGCAGGCGGTGTCGGGCGTCAACCTGAACGAAGAATACGTGAGCCTGTCGCTGTACCAGGAGCAATACCAGGCCAGCGCCCGCATCATCGACGTCGCCAGCACGCTGTTCGATACGCTGCTGGGCCTGCGCGGCTGATCGGATCGTTGACATCGTGACCCATCAAGACAAATTCGGAGTATCCCCATGCGCCTGAGCACCTCCATGATGTACTCGAACGGACTCAAGGGCGTCCTCGCTCAGGAATCCGACATGAACCGCCTGGTCGAACAGGTGGGCAGCGGCAAGAAGTTCCTGACGCCGGCGGATGATCCGCTGGCCGCCTCGTTGTCGATCAACGTGGCGCAGACGCAGAGCATGAACGCGACGTACCAGCTCAATCGCAACACGGCCAAGACCAACCTGTCCCAGGAAAACAACGTCCTGGATTCGATCACGACGGCGCTGGCCGACGTGCGCACCCGCGTGGTGCAGGCCGGTAACGGCACCTTCGCCGACAGCGATCGCCAGGCCTTGTCCACCGCGCTGAAGAATGCCCGCGACGCATTGCTGGGCCTGGCCAACAGCACCGATGGCAATGGCCAGTACCTGTTCTCCGGCTACCAGGGTGGCGTCATTCCCTACGCCCAGGACGCCACCGGCAAGATCGTCTACAGCGGCGCCACCGGCGAACGCACGGTGCAGGTCGACCAGTCTCGCCAGATGTCCACCAGCGACATCGGCAGCGACATCTTCAATCGCGCCAATCCGGGTTCGCAGGCCTACGTCAGCACGGCCGCCGCGCACAACACCAGCACCGCGCAGTTCGGCACCGTGTCGGTGACGCCGGGCAGCCCCAACATCGGCAAGAATTTCAGCCTGCAGTTCGAGTCGGATCCGGCCACGGGCAACATGGGCTACCGCGTCATCACGACCGATCCCAACGCCAATCCGCCGGTGCCGCCGGTCATCACGCCCACGCCGCCCGCCGCCCCGACTGCGTACACGCCGGATGCATCGATCGATTTCGGCGGTGTCTCGGTCGTGGTCAAGGGGACGCCGCAGAACGGCGACGTGATCGACGTGCAAAGCGTGCAGTCGGCCAACGTCGACATATTCAACACCCTGGACAGCCTCATCAAGACGCTGGACTCGCCGATCGCCGGCGACCCCGTGGCGCTGGCCAAGCTGAACAACGAACTGGCCTCCGCCAACAAGAAGCTGTCGACCAACTACGACAACGTGCAAACGGTGGCCGCGTCGGTCGGCGCCCGCATGAACGAACTGGAGGCGCTGGACGCCACCGGCACCCAGAAGGGCCTGTCGTACTCGAAGTCGCTGTCGGACCTCGAAGACCTCGACTACTACTCGGGCGCCAGCCAGCTGGCATTGCGCCAGGTGGCCCTGCAGGCGGCGTCGGCGGCCTTCATGACGATCCAGGGATCGAGTCTTTTCAGCCGCAAATAATGCGGTGAGTCCATAGGCCGTGCCCGATGGCGGGCGCGGCATGTTGCGCCCTTGCGGACGCTTCCGGTGACATGCCGGAGCGTCCGTGTGTGCGTACAGGGTAGGAATTTTGTCGTTTCACCACGCTTAACGCTCGGATATTTCATGCTTGTCAATTTGAAAGTTCGCACCTGCATCATCCTGGTGCTGTTGCTCTTCACGGGTGCCATGTTCGTATCCAATGGCGTGGCCTGGATGGGATTGAATTCCAGCAACGACAAGCTGGAACAGATCAATACCGCATACTCCGATCAGGCCGTGCCGCTGAACCGCGCCTACACCGTGTTCCTGCGCGCCCGCCTGTTGCTGTCCACCTCGCTGATGGACATGCAGCAGGGCAAGACGGAACAGGCCTCGGCGCAAGCCAAGCGCTCCGATGCCTTGATGCAGGACGCCTTCAAGATGATGGACGCCTTCCGCAAGACGCCCAAGCTTGCTGGCACGGAAGGGCTGATCCAGGCGGTTGACGCCGCGCTCAAGGAATACGACGGCGTGCTCAAGGGCCAGTCGGCCGCGCTGGCCAACATGGCCATCCAGGACTACCTGAACCTGAACGACAGGGCCAGCGACGTCAACACGAAGTTCCGCGAGGCGGTCGACGCCTACCTGAACTTCATTGACAAGCGCACCGACGAATTGGCGGCGATGGCGGAGACGGATCACAATGTCTCGCGCAGCGTCACCATCGCCTTGCTGGCGATCGCGCTGGTGCTCGCCATCGGCTGTTGGATTTTCATCAACCGCACCGTGTTGCGCCCGCTGCATGAAGCCGGCGATCACTTCGAGAAGATCTCGGGCGGCGATTTCACCGGCCGCATCGACGTGCGCAGCACCAATGAGATCGGCCAACTGTTCGGCGCCGTCAAGCGCATGCAGGAAAGCCTGACCCGCACGGTGGCCACTGTGCGTCGCGGCGTCGATGAAATCAACGTCGGCTCGCGCGAGATCTCGGCCGGCAACACGGACCTGTCCAGCCGCACCGAGCAGCAGGCGGCCTCGCTGGAAGAGACCGCGGCCTCGATGGAGCAACTGGCCTCGACCGTCAAGCAGAACGCCGACA
>NZ_CYTY01000063.1:0-26074 GCF_001298995.1 Achromobacter sp. 2789STDY5608615 | reverse complement strand
CACCGGGCAAGCCTTCGATCCCGGGAGGTTGAACCTGAAAGCAGCTTGATCCGGACCATAGAATCTCGTCCTCGCCTTCGGCGACTCCTTCGGATTCCCTCGGGCGCATCTACACGCCCCGCCATCCCCCGCCTGCCCCGACACCCGCTCACGATGAGACTTAGTGACGACTTCTGGGGCGAGTGGAGTGCTTGGCATGGTGTTGGCCATCAGGGGTGGGGGGAGAGGGTCTTGCGGGGCCCGCCTCAAACGGCCGCGCGGGCGGCCTTTTTGAGGCTTACGCGGCGTCTTGCGTCGTCGCGATGGCGCTGTCGAGCACAACTGAGAGATTGCGCGCACTTCGCCTGTTTGTGGGCGGCGCGGTAGACTCGTCACGCGCAACATGACATCCATCGCGCNGTCGCGCGTGGATGACTCTCTCGCGAGAATGCGGCGCTGTCGCGCGTGGATGACTCTCTCGCGAGAATGCGGCGCTGTCGAGCACAACTGAGAGATTGCGCGCACTTCGCCTGTTTGTGGGCGGCGCGGTAGACTCGTCACGCGCAACATGACATCCATCGCGCCGCCCACCACCGCCCCTCCCCCTGACGCGCGGCCCAATAGAAAACCACTCCACACCAGCGCACCGCGCACCCGCCTCGCCTTCAAATGCACAGACGCCCCTTGCGGCCGCCCGCGCGGCCGCAAGGGGCAGCCCCGCAGATTTCATTCCCCGCACACGGGTCCAGCAGCGCGACAAGCCCAGACGCACGTAGCCCCTCTGGCAGGCGGACCGAGCGGCGGGCAACCTCGATGCGCCCGAGGGAATCCGAAGGAGTCGCCGCAGGCGAGGACGAGGATGACGACGGAGCAGTCCGGAGCGAACGCTCCGGACCGCAATCGTGGGCGCCCACCGCTCGGTCCGCCTGCCAGAGGGGCGACCTACGAAGCGCCCCCCGCTCCCGAATAGAAAGACCCGCCCCCATCGCCTAGAATATTCCCAAGAGAAGCCCCCAAAAAAAACAGCCCATGCAAGAACACCCCCAAAACAGCGCCATCGCCTACGGCCTGGCCACGATCGCCGCCGACGGCACCGTCCTTGATACCTGGTATCCGCGCCCGTCCCTGACCGACAAGACGCCCGCGGGCGGCACCCGGCACCTGACGCCTGAAGAAGCGCGTGCCGCGCTCGGCGAGCACGTGCCCACCTCGCTTGGGCGCGACACCCGGCGCAAAGTCGACATCGTCGCCGTGCGCACCGCCATCGCCTCGCTCGACGCGCCGCCCGCCGACGCGCACGACGCCTACCTGCGCCTGCACCTGCTCAGCCATCGGCTCATCCGGCCGCACGGCGCCAACCTCGACGGGCTGTTCAACGTGCTCGCCAATGTGGCCTGGACCTCCGCCGGCCCCTGCGCCGTCGACCAGGTCGAAGCGCTGCGCTGGCAATTGCGCGCCACCGGCCAGATCCTTGAAATCCGCGGCGTCGACAAGATCCCGCGCATGACCGACTACGTCGTGCCCGCCGGCGTGCGCATCGCCGACACCGCCCGCGTGCGGCTCGGCGCGCACCTGGCGGCCGGCACCACCGTGCTGCACGAAGGCTTCTGCAACTTCAACGCCGGCACCCTCGGCGCCTCCATGGTCGAAGGCCGCATCAGCGCCGGCGTCATCGTCGATGACGGCACCGACATCGGCGGCGGCGCGTCCATCATGGGCACCATGTCCGGCGGCGGCAAACAGGTCGTGGCCATCGGCAAGCGCTGCCTGCTCGGCGCCAACTCCGGCATCGGCATCTCGCTGGGCGACGACTGCGTGGTCGAAGCGGGCTGCTACGTCACCGCCGGCACCCGCGTGCTGACGCCGGAAGGCGCGGTGGTCAAGGCGGTGGAACTGGCCGGCCAGCACGGACTGCTGTTCCGCCGCAACTCGCAGAGCGGCGCGGTCGAGACGCTGGTGCGCACGGCAGCCTGGGGCACCTTGAATCCGGCGCTGCACACCGGGCACTGACCGGATCCAGGCCGGAGCCCGCCACGGACCGCCGGCGCGGCGCCGGTGTCAGGCGTGCAGCAGCCGCCGCATCGCCTGCGGCGACTGGCCGAAGGCGCGCAGGAAGGCCTTGCGCATGCGGTCGCGGTCGCCAAAGCCGGTTTCGCGCGCCACCACCTCGGCCGCATGGCGGCCGGACTGCATCATGTCCTGCGCCGCCTCCAGGCGCAGATGCTCCACCGCCTTGGCCGGCGACTGCCCGGTCTCCTGACGGAACACGCGGCTGAACTGGCGCGGGCTCAGGTGCGCGGCGCGCGCCAGTTCGTCCACCGACAGTTCGGCCTTCAGGTTGGCCTTGGCATAGGCCAGCGCCGTCTGCACCCGGTCGGACTTCGCATCCAGCTCCAGCAACGCCGAATACTGCGACTGCCCGCCGGCGCGGCGCTGCGTCAGCACCAGCTTGCGCGCCACCGTGCGGGCCATGTCCGCCCCCAGGTCGGCTTCCACCATGGCCAGCGCCAGGTCGATGCCGGCGCTCATGCCCGCCGAGGTCCAGATCGGGCCGTCGGCCACGAAGATGCGGTCCTCGTCCACCTTGACCTGCGGGTACTCGCGCTGCAGGCGGCGCGCGTAGAACCAGTGGGTGGTGGCGCGGCGGCCGTCGAGCAGGCCGGCCTGCGCCAGCACGAACGCGCCGGTGCACATCGAGGCGCAGCGGCGCACCCGCCCGCTGGCGCCCCGCAACGCGCGCAACAGGCTCTCCGACGCGCCCTCGCCGCTGTTGTCCCCCGCGACGATCAACGTGTCGAATACGCGCCGGCCCAGCTTGATGGTGTCCTGCGCGAACCCCAGCGAACTGGCCACCGGCCCGCCATGCTCGGACACCAGGACGACGCGATAGGCCGGCTCGCCGCTCTGGCGGTTGGCCATCTCGAAGACGGCGCTGGCCGCCAGGCTCATGAGCTGGAAGCCGGGATGCAACAGGATCGCGATGGTTTTCATGGCCGTGCCGTCCGTTTTCGCTGGATGTCCTGAAAAGACGTTTCTATGTCATTGAGGATATTCCATCCCGACTCTACTCTGCAAGCGTACCGGCACGATCCGCCGTCCCTCTTTTCGGAGTCCATCATGAGCAACACCCCGTCTGGCAAATCCCTGGGCCGCGCCCTGATCACCGGCGCCTCGTCCGGCATCGGCGCGCGCTACGCCCATCACCTGGCCCATCGCGGCCATGACCTGACGCTGGTGGCGCGCAACGTCGAGCGCCTGGAAACCCTGGCCGCGCGGCTGCGCGCCGAAACCGGCCGCGACGTGCGCGTGCTGCCGGCCGATCTGTCGCGAGCCGACGGCGTGCAACGCGTGGCGCAAACGCTGCGCGAGGACGACTCGCTGACCCTGCTGGTGAACAACGCCGGCATCGGCTCGGTGGCGCCGCTGCTGCAATCCGATCCCGGCCAGATGCAGGCCATGATCGACCTGAACATCAGCGCCCTCACCCACCTGGCCATGGCCGCTGCGCCCGCCTTCGTGGCGCGCGGCGGCGGCACCCTCATCAACATCGCCTCGATCGTCGGCTTGCACCCCGAGCTGCTCAACGGTGTCTACGGCGCCAGCAAGGCCTATGTGCTGGCCTACTCGCAATCGCTGCGCCACGAACTGGCGGACCAGGGCCTGCGCGTCCAGGCGGTGCTGCCCGGCGCCACCGGCACCGAGTTCTGGGACCTGGCCGGCAAGCCGGCCAGCGAGTTGCCGTCCGCCATGGTGATGAGCGCGGACGACATGGTGCGCAGCGCCCTGGCGGGCCTGGACCAGGGCGAGTTCGTCACCATCCCGTCGCTGACCGATCCGGCCTTGCTGGAACGCCTGGAAGCGGCGCGCCAGGCCCTCGGCCCGGAACTGTCGCGCAACATACCCGCGGCGCGCTACGGGCTTCAGGCGCCCGGCGGCACCGGCACGAACGGATAGTGCTCGACCTGCCCGCGGGCGGCGATGATGGCGGTGGACTCGGGCACTTCCTCCCAGGCCCCCGGCATCTCGGTCAGCGGTTCGGACAGCAGCAGGAAGGCGTCGTCATCCAGCGCCGCGACCTTCGGGTCGTCGGGATAGAGTTCGCGCAGGTGACGCACGCAGGTGTTGTGGAACAGCGTGCGCGAATCGCGCTCGCTGGAATAACGCACCGCGATCAGGCGCTCGCCGTCCAGGGCGCAGACCGTCATGTTGATCGGCCGGGCCACGCCATGGCGCCGGCCGGTCTCCTCGACCGCGCCGACCATGCGCGCCAGCGCCGGCAGCGCGTCTTCCTCCAGGCCGAAGGTCAGCGCCAGCAGGAACATCACCTCGGAATCGGTCGAGCCCTCCAATGAGCCGAAGTAGGCGGGCGCGATCATCAGCATCAGGTCGCGCCGCAGCAGCGGATAGTCGCGGATGACGCCGTTGTGCACGAACAGCCAGTTGCCGTGGCGGAACGGATGGCAGTTGGTTTCCTGGGCCGGCGTGTCGGTGGCGGCGCGGATGTGCGCGACGAACAGCGGCGAATGGATGGCGCGCGCGGCCTCGCGCAGGTTGCGGTCGTTCCAGGCCGGATGCACGCTGCGGTAGCGGAACGGCGGCTCGGGCGGCCGGCCGTACCAGCCCAGGCCGAAACCGTCGCCGTTGGTGGTGGTGGCGCCCATGCGCGCATGCAGGCTCTGGTCGATCAGCGAGTGCGTGGCCTTGAACAGCACGCTCTCCATTTGCAGGGGACTCCCGGTGTAAGCCAGCCAGCGGCACATGATGCGCTCCTTGGAAACCGACCCGGCGCGGGGCCGCCGGGTCCGTCCCAGTGTAGGAGCGGGGCGCAATTTTCTACAAGCCCGGGACGGCGCCGGCGGGCATAGTGGGACCTTGTCTGCCTTTCCCGGAGCCTGCCCTTTGGACACCCCCGCCTCCCTTTCGCCCCAGCTGGGTTTCGCCAGCGACAACACCGCCGGCGCCAGCCCGCAGATCCTGGCCGCGCTGCTGCGGGCCAATGAGGGACAGGCTGCCGCCTATGGCGCCGACGACATCACCCTGCGCGTCGAACGGCGCCTGGCCGAGATCTTCGAGCGCGACGTGGACGTGCTGCTGGTTCCCACCGGCACCGCCGCCAATTCGCTGGCGCTGGCGGCGCTGACGCCGCCGTGGGGCAGCGTGCTGTGCCACGCGCACAGCCACATCGCCAACGACGAATGCGGCGCCCCCCAGTTCTACAGCGGCGGCGCGCGCCTGACGCTGCTCGATGGCGCCGCCTCCAAGCTCGATCCCGCCCGGCTGGCGGTGGAAGCGCGCCGCAAGGCCGGCGACGTGCACTCGATGCCGCCGGCATGCGTCAGCATCACCCAGGCGACCGAGACCGGCAGCGTGTACACGCTGGACGAGATCCAGGCCCTCGGCGCCGCCTGCCGCGATGCCGGGCTGCCCCTGCACATGGATGGCGCGCGCTTTGCCAATGCCCTGGTCAGCCTGGGCTGCACGCCCGCGGAAATGACCTGGAAGGCCGGCGTCGCGGCGTTGTCGTTCGGCGCCACCAAGAATGGCGTGCTGGGCGCCGAGGCCATCGTGCTGTTCGAGCCCGGACGCGCCACCGAACTGGCCTACCGGCGCAAGCGCGGCGGCCACCTGTTCTCGAAGATGCGGCTGCTGTCGGCGCAGATGGAAGCCTATCTGGCGGATGACCTGTGGCTGGCCAACGCGCGCCAGGCCAACGCCATGGCGGCGCGGCTGGCGGCCGGCATGGCGGGCCTGCCCGGCGTGACCCTGCAGGGGCCGGTCGAGGCCAACATCCTGTTCTGCCAGCTGCCCATGGCGGCCATCGACGGCCTGCTGGCGCAGGGCTTCCGCTTCTACCACGACCGCTGGGGCCCGGGCGTGGCGCGGCTGGTGACGTCGTTCAACACGCGCGAGCAGGATGTCGACCACTTCCTGGCGGCGTTGCGGGCGCTGGCGCGATAGCAATGCTCAGGCGACGCGGAGCTCAGGCCGCGCGCCGATACGCCGAAGGCGGCACGCCATAGGCGGTGCGGAAAGCGCGGTTGAAATGGCTCTGGTCATAGAAGCCGACGTCGGCCGCGACCTGCGCGATCGGAGCCCGCGCCCGCGCCAGCGCGCCGCAGGCCCGTTCCAGGCGCAGCCGCGTCAGCCAGGCGTGCGGCGTCAGCCCCACCGACAGCGCGAAGCGGCGCAGGAACTGGTAGCGGCTCAGGCCGCACAGCCGCGCCAGGTCTTCAAGACCGATCTTGTCGCCCAGATGGGCCTGGCAGTAGTCCAGCACGGCCCGCTGGTGCGCCAGCGCCAGGCCGCCGCGCACCGCCTGCGGCGTCACCGCGCCGGTGCGCGCGAACAGCGCCCCCATCAGGGCGAGCGAGGCGGCCTCGTGCGCCAGCGGCCCGGCGGCCGCGTCCGCCATCCAGGACGCGTGCAGCGCCATGAAGCGGGCCGCCAGCGCGGGTTCCTCGATCAGCGTGCCCAGGAAGCGTTCGTCCGGCGCGCCGCCCGAGACCTCGGCGATGAAATCGCGCATCAGGTCGGGCGACAGGCGGAAGGTCTTCAGGGTGTAGGACTCGCCATAATCGGCCACGCCGGCGCCGTCATGGACCTCGCCTGGCGGCATCAGGGCGATGCCCCCGGGCCCCAGCAGGGTGCTGCGGCCGCGGAAGGTCTGGCGCTGCACGCCCTGGGTCACCAGGCCGATGTGGTAATCGACGTGGTAGTGCCGGTCGAACTGGAACTCGACCAGCCGCGCCACGCCCAGCACCAGGCCCGGCGTCCCGGGCACCGGTTGATAACGCACGTCATCCTTCATCGGTAACGCCATGGTGCAAAGCGGCAGGTATAGCCTGGACGCGCCTCCCGGTCTTGTAATTTATTGCGGCGTCACTTCTTCAGCAAGGCCTTGAGCATGGCCATGCGTTCCTTGGGATTCATGGCGGCGGTGGTCTCGTCTTCCTTGATGGTCGGATCGTCCAGCCCCATTTCCTCGATGAAGCGCGACGGCTCGCGCACCAGGTCCTCGCGCGCCCGGCGGCGGCGCTTGCACCAGCTCAGGTTCAAGGTGCGCTGCGCGCGGGTGATGCCGACGTACATCAGGCGCCGCTCTTCCTGGATGCGGGTGGCCAGGTTCTCGGCGGCGCGCGCCGGATCGCCATCCTCGTCGTCCTTGCCCAGGTGCGGCAGCAACCCTTCCTCGACCCCGGCCAGGTACACGTGCGGATACTCCAGGCCCTTGGAGGCGTGCAGCGTCGACATCTTGACCGCGTCCAGTTCCTCTTCCTCGCCGCGCTCGAGCATGGTCACCAGCGCCACGTGCTGCACCAGCTCGAACAGGGTCATGTTGTCCTCTTCGGCCTTGCGCTTGAGCCAGCCGGTCAGTTCCAGCACGTTCTGCCAGCGGGTCTGCGCCGGGCGTTCCTCGAACAGCTCGAACAGGTGGCGTTCGTACTGGATCGCCTGCACCAGGTCGTCCAGGATCACGCCGGCGGGCTCGGCCGGCGCGGCGTCCTTGGCCGACGCGGCGCCGCGGCCGGCGCGCCACTGCATGCGGCGGATGAATTCGGTAAAGGTGCGCAGCGGTTCCAGCTGCCACGGCGCCAGCAGGCTCTCCAGCCCGGTCTCGTCGACCGCGGCCAGCAGCGACAGCTCGCGGCTGGCCGCGTACTGGCCCAGCGTCTGCAAGGTAGCCTGGCCGATGCCGCGCTTGGGCGTGGTGGCGGCGCGGATGAACGCGGGGTCGTCCTCGTCGTTGGCCAGCAGCCGCAGGTAGGCCAGGATGTCGCGCACCTCAGCCTTGTCGAAAAAGCTCTGGCCGCCCGAGATCGTGTACGGGATCTTCAGATTGCGCAGCGCCTGCTCCAGGATGCGCGCCTGGTGATTGCCGCGATACAGGATGGCGAAGTCCTTCCACTGCGCCTGGCGCTCGAAGCGCGCGGCCGAGACCTTCATGGCGATGGACTCGGCCTCGTGCTCCTCGCCGTCCATCGGCGACACCAGGATCGGCTCGCCCACGCCCAGGTCCGACCACAGCTTCTTGTCGAACAGCTTGGGGTTCTTCTCGATCACCTGGTTGGCCGCGGCCAGGATGCGCTGCACCGAGCGGTAGTTCTGCTCCAGCTTGATGAGCTTGAGGTTGGGATAGTCGGTGGTGAGTTTGGCCAGGTTCTCGATGGTCGCGCCGCGCCAGGCGTAGATGGCCTGGTCGTCGTCGCCCACCGCCGTGAACATGGCGCGCGGGCCGGTCAGCAGCTGCACCAGGCGGTACTGGCAGACGTTGGTGTCCTGGTATTCGTCGACCAGCAGGTAGCGCACGCGGTTCTGCCAGCGGGTGCGCACCTCTTCGTTGTTGGCCAGCAGCAGCGCCGGAATGCGGATCAAGTCGTCGAAGTCCACCGCCTGGTAGGCGGCCAGCGTGGCGGCGTAGCTGCGGTAGACGTTGGCGGCCTCGACGTCGCCCGGCGTGATGGCCTCGCGCGCGGCGTCGTCGGGTTCCATCAGCGCGTTCTTCCACAGCGAGATGATGCCCTGCACGTGGCGCAGGCGGCCCTTGTCGGTGGTGGCCAGCAGTTCCTGGATGATCGCCATGGCGTCATCGGCGTCGAGGATCGAGAACGTCGGCTTGAGGCCGGCGTTGCGGGCCTCTTCGCGCAAAAGCTTCACGCCCAGCGAGTGGAAGGTGCTGATGGTCAGGCCCTTGCCCAGCTTGCGGTCCACCAGCGTCTTGACGCGCTCGTCCATCTCGCGCGCGGCCTTGTTGGTGAAGGTCAGCGCCACCACGTTGCGGCCCATGTAGCCGCACTCGCGCAGCAGGTACGCGATCTTCTGCGTGATGACGCGCGTCTTGCCGCTGCCGGCGCCGGCCAGCACCAGGCAGGGGCCGTCCAGGTACAGCACCGCCTCTTTCTGCGCGGGGTTCAGGCCGTGGCCGATGGGTTCGTGTGCGGACATGGGATTCGGGGAAAGGGGAACGACATAGAGTAATCGGACGGACGCGCGGTGCGTGTCAGATTTCCAGCGGGTCGACCTCCAGCTGCCAGCGCACCCGGGCCTCGTTGGCCAGGTACGGCAGATGGTGCGACCACGACGCCAGGAAGGCCTGCAACGCCGGACGGCTGGTGCTTTCCACCAGCAGCTGGGCGCGCTCGACGTTGGCCACGCGCACCACCCGCAGCGGCACCGGGTCATACAGCATGACCGCGTCCAGCCCCGGAAAGTCGGCGGCCCATTCGCCTTCGGGCAGGGCGCGCGCCTGCTGCAGGAAGGCCTGCGCCACCGCCAGCTCGCGCGCCTCGGCGGTCAGCAGGGCCTGGTAGGCGAACGGCGGCAGGCCGGTGCTTTCGCGTTCCTGCAGGGCGTGGCGCGCGAAGCCCGCGTAGTCATGGCGCAGCAGCGCCTGGTACACGGGCTGTTCGGGATAGCCGGTCTGGATGATGACCTGGCCGTTGCCCTGGTGGCGGCCGGCGCGGCCGGCCACCTGCATCAATTGGGCGAACAGCCGTTCGGGCGCGCGGAAATCGTGCGCGAACAGCGCCGAATCGGGATTGAGCACGCCCACTAGGCCGAGCCGCGCGAAGTCGTGGCCCTTGGACACCATCTGCGTGCCGACCAGGATGTCGACCTCGCCCGCGTGAACGGACGCGAACAGCGCCTCGGCGCTGCCCTTCTTGCGGGTGCTGTCGGCGTCGATGCGCAGGATGCGCGCCTCGGGAAACAGCTCGGCCAGGTGTTCCTCGACCCGCTGCGTGCCGCGCCCCATCGGCGCCAGGTCCTGGTCGCCGCATTCGGGGCAGGCGTGCGGCACCGGCGCCTGGTAGCCGCAGTGGTGGCATTGCAGGCGATGGCCGCGGCCGGCCGTGCGGTGCAGCACCGTGAAGGCGGTGCAGCGCGGGCAATTGCTGACCCAGCCGCAGGACTGGCAGTGCAGCACCGGCGCGAAACCGCGCCGGTTCAGGAAGATCAGCGATTGCTCCTTGCGCGCCAGCCGTTCGCCGAGCGCCTCCAGCAACTGCGGCGACATGCCGTGCTTCATCGGCAGGCGGCGCGTGTCCACCAGCTTCATGGCCGGCAGGGAGCTGGAGCGGGCGCGCGCCGGCAGCGCCAGCCGCAGGTAGCGGCCGCGCTCGGCGTGCTGCCAGGTTTCCAGCGACGGCGTGGCCGAGCCCAGCACCACCGGGATGTCCAGGTCATGCGCGCGCCATACCGCCAGATCACGCGCGGAATAGCGCAGGCCGTCCTGCTGCTTGTACGAGGCGTCGTGTTCTTCGTCCACCACGATCAGGCCCAGCTCGCCCATGGGCGCGAAGATCGCCATGCGCGTGCCCAGCAGCATGCGCGCCTGGCCGCGCTGCGCGCGCGCCCAGGCCTGCAGGCGCTCGCCATCGGACAGGCCGCTGTGCAGCACCGCCAGGCCGTCGGGCCCCACCAGGCCTTCCAGCCGGGCGCGCAGCGCGCCCTCCAGCTGCGGCGTCAGGTTGATTTCCGGCACCAGCAGCAGCACCTGGCGGCCGGCCGCCAGCACTTTCTCGGCGGCGCGCAGGTAGACCTCGGTCTTGCCGCTGCCGGTCACGCCGTACAGTAGCACCGGCTTGAATTTGGCGAGCCCGGCGATGGTCTCCACCGCCTCGCGCTGCGCATCGTTCAGTTCAGGCGGCTGGTCGGCCTCGGCCGGGTTGCGGACCGCCTTGCGCTTGCGTCCGTCCAGCCGCGCCACCGGGCCGCCGGCCGAGCGCTTGCCCTGATAGGCGGTCGGCTTGCGCAGCGGCGGCGGCAGCGTCGGCAGCATCACCTCGCCCAGCGGCCGCTGGTAATACTCGGCGGCGAAACGCGCCAGGCGCAGCCAGGCCTCGTCGAAGGGCGGCAGGTCGCGCAGCACTTCCTCGATCGGCTTGATCTGCTTCGGTTCGTAGGACGGCTCGGCCGGATTGTCCACCACCACGCCGATCAGCTTGCGGCGCCCGAACGGCACGATCACCCGCAGGCCCGCCTCGACGGGCTCGTGGTGACGGTAGTCGAACGGGCCGGGCAGCGGCACGTCGAGCGCGACGCGCACCCAGCAGACCGCCGCCGGCGCGGCCGGCGTGGATTCGACCAGCGCGAAGTCTTCAGACATGGAGAACGGAACGGAACATGAACGGAACGGGCCCGAAACGGGCGCGATGACGGTGCCTGGAGGCGTGGACCGGGCCGGCGCCCGGGCGAGGAAGGATTGTCGCCGCAATCCCTGCCGGGACTCCAGCCCCTACCTGTGGATAACTTTGGGGAAAAGGCGAGAGCAACGTTAGAAATTGGAATAAGGCAAGATTGCATCAACTCTTGCAACCCTGTTGAAAACCTATTTTATTCCATTAAAAACATCGACTTAAGCAAACTTTCAAGATTGTAAACTAGCTTCTAAAGGGTTTTCCCCGAGCGCAATCTTGCTGTGCACAACTGCGCTTGGGGGCCCTCAATGCCCGGCCCTGCGGGCCGAAGCGTTCACTCACTTACCCTCTGAGCGAACGGCTGTGACGGTGGACTTCGTCGACCAATTCGGCTACCGCTTCGGGCGGCGTGAAGCGCGAAATGCCATGCCCCAGGTTGAAGACATGGCCGCCCTTGCCCACCGGGCCGAACGCGTCGAGCACGCGACGCGCCTCGGCGCGGATGGCGTCGGCGCCGCCGAACAGCGCCATGGGATCGAGGTTGCCCTGGAACGCGACCGAGTCGCCGGTGCGGCGCCGCGCCGCGGCCAGGTCGACCGTCCAGTCCAGGCCGACGGCATCGCAGCCGCAGGCGGCGATGTCTTCGAGCCACTGGCCGCCGCCCTTGGTGAAGACGATGGCCGGCACGCGGCGGCCTTCGTGTTCGCGGGTCAGGCCGGCCACCACCTTGCGGGTATAGGCCAGCGAGAATTGCTGGAACAGGCCGTCGGCCAGCACGCCGCCCCAGCTGTCGAACAGCATCACGGCCTGCGCGCCCGCGGCGATCTGCGCGTTCAGGTACTGCAGCGTCGCCTCGGCGTTGATTTCCAGGATGCGATGCAGCAGGTCTGGCCGCGCATACAGCATGGTCTTGATCAGGCGGTAGTCGTCGCTGCCCTGCCCTTCGACCATGTAGCAGGCGATGGTCCAGGGGCTGCCGGCAAAGCCGATCAGCGGCACCTTGCCGTCCAGGTCGCGGCGGATGGTGCTGACGGCGTCGAATACGTAGCGCAGCTTGTCCATGTCGGGCACGGCCAGGCGCGCCACGTCTTCCTCGGTGCGCACCGGACGGGCGAAGCGCGGGCCCTCGCCTTCGGCGAAGTCCAGGCCCAGGCCCATGGCGTGCGGCACGGTCAGGATGTCCGAGAACAGGATGGCCGCGTCCAGGTCGAAACGCTCCAGCGGCTGCAGCGTGACTTCCGAGGCGTAGTCCGGGTTCTGAGCCAGGCCCATGAAGGAACCGGCCCGCGCCCGCGTCTGGCGGTACTCGGGCAGGTAGCGGCCCGCCTGGCGCATCAGCCAGATCGGGGTGTAGGGCACGGGCTCGCGCAGCAGTGCGCGCAAGAACACATCGTTCTTCAAGACGGAAGCAGACACGACTATCCTCGATGATCGGAAGCCGTGATTTTACTGCCCCAAGCTGACAGGGCATGGCGGCGGCGCGCCCGGCGTTTGCCGGCGCGCAAACCACGGGGCTTCAGCCGGCGTCGACCCCGCTTTCGGCCTGCATCGCGGCCTGGCGCCGGTACGGCGCGGCGTCGATGCCGTGCTTGCGCATCAGCGCCCAGAACGCCCGCCGATGCTTGCTGGAGGCGCGCGCGGCGCGCGCCACGTTGCCATGATGGCGCGACAGCGCCAGCCGGATGTAGTCGGACTCGAATCCATCGACCACCCGCGCCTTGGCCTGCCGGAAGGCCTCCTGCGTGTCCCGGCCGGGCTGGTAGCGCAACCCGGCCAACCCCTGCTGCAACACCTGCCGCGGCACCTGCGGCCGGGTGCATGGCTGGCCAGCCGGCCGCGCGCCGCCCGCCGCATAGGCCGTCTCGGGTTCCCGCAACCCTTCGGCCAGCAGGGGCGCGCGCCGCGCCAGCCGCCCCAACCGCACGCGCAGGCTTTCGAGGCAATACGGCGCGGCCAGGAAGTCCGAGGCGCCCAGCCGCAGCAGATCCTCGATGGCGGGCGCGGTCATGTCGTGCACCAACAGCAGGATGGGCGTCGCGAGCTCGCCTGCGGCCTGCTGCAGCGACAGGCGGGTCCAGGCCAGCGAGGCCGGCGCGACCGGCAGGATGCAGTGATCGTAGCGCCGCAGGGCGACGGCCAGCCCGGCGAGCGCATGGACGTCGGGGCCTGTGCCCGGCGTTCGCAGCGGCACCAGGTGCAGGCGCACCCGCGCCAGCCTGGGCTGGTCGCGGGCGACCCAATGGCCCATGGCGATTTCGTGGCCAGGGGTGAGCAGCACCCCGCAATCCATGGTGTCTCGCATGCAGTTCCTCCCGGCTTGCGTTCCAAAGATTGCAGGCTACCGTTGCAGAACACACCCGGCCATTCGTAGTGAGCGCAAGCGGGACTGCGGTCGACCGAGGGAAGGCGCCGCCGAACGAGCGCGAACGGCGGGCATGAAAAAAGCGGCCCAGGGCCGCTTTTTTCGAGTCCGGGGCGAACCCCGGCGGGTCGTATCGCCGCTTAGTGCGAACGACCGCCTTGACGCAGCTTGCGCGCGGCGACGGCTTGCGCCGCCAGCATCGCCAGCTCGGCTTCGACAACCGCGATGTCGGCCTTGTCCTTGGCGTTGGCCAGGGCCTCTTCGGCGCGCTTGCGCGCTTCCAGGGCACGGGCTTCGTCCAGGTCGGCGGCACGGATGGCGGTGTCGGCCAGGACCGTCACGCTGCCCGGCTGCACTTCCAGAATGCCCCCGGCGACGAAGATGTTTTCCTCGCCTTGGTCGGCACGAACGATCTTGACCGTCCCGGGGCGTATGCGCGAAATCAGCGGGGTGTGGCCGGGCAGAATGCCCAGCTCACCCGCTTCGCCAGGCAGCACCACGAACTTCGCCTCACCGGAGAAGATCGCTTCCTCTGCGCTGACGACATCCACATGCAGGGTAGCCATATCGGTTCCTTATTGCAGTTTCTTGGCCTTCTCGAAGGCCTCGTCGATCGAGCCGACCATGTAGAAGGCCTGTTCCGGCAGCGCATCGCACTCGCCGTTCACGATCATCTTGAAACCACGGATGGTTTCGGCCAGCGGCACGTACTTGCCGGGCGAACCGGTGAACACTTCGGCCACGTGGAACGGCTGCGACAAGAAACGCTGGATCTTACGGGCGCGGGCCACGGCCTGCTTGTCTTCCGGCGACAGTTCGTCCATGCCCAGAATCGCGATGATGTCGCGCAGTTCCTTGTAGCGCTGCAGCGTCTGCTGCACGCCACGGGCCACGGCGTAGTGCTCTTCGCCGACGACTTGCGGGTCGAGCTGGCGGCTGGACGAATCCAGCGGGTCCACGGCCGGGTAGATACCCAGGGCGGCGATGTCACGCGACAGCACGACGGTCGAGTCCAAGTGCTGGAAGGTGGTGGCGGGCGACGGGTCGGTCAAGTCATCCGCCGGCACGTACACGGCCTGGATCGAGGTGATCGAGCCAGTCTTGGTGGACGTGATGCGCTCTTGCAGCTTGCCCATTTCTTCGGCCAGCGTGGGCTGGTAGCCCACCGCCGACGGCATACGGCCCAGCAGTGCCGACACTTCGGTACCGGCCAGGGTGTAGCGGTAGATGTTGTCCACGAAGAACAGGATGTCGCGGCCTTCGTCGCGGAACTTCTCGGCCATCGTCAGGCCGGTCAGCGCCACGCGCAGACGGTTGCCGGGGGGTTCGTTCATCTGGCCGAACACCATCGCAACCTTGTCCAGAACGTTCGACTCTTCCATTTCGTGGTAGAAGTCGTTGCCTTCACGGGTACGCTCACCCACGCCGGCGAACACCGACAAGCCGCTGTGCTGCTTGGCGATGTTGTTGATCAGTTCCATCATGTTGACGGTCTTGCCCACGCCGGCGCCGCCGAACAGGCCGACCTTGCCGCCCTTGGCGAACGGGCACACCAGGTCAATAACCTTGATGCCGGTTTCCAGCAGTTCCACCGACGGCGACAGCTCGTCGAAACGGGGAGCCGGCTGGTGAATGCCACGCTTTTCTTCGTGCTGGATCGGGCCGGCTTCGTCGATGGGACGACCCAGCACGTCCATGATGCGGCCGAGCGTGCCGGTGCCGACGGGCACCGAGATCGGGGCGCCGGTGCCGGCGACCTTCATGCCGCGGCGCAGGCCGTCGCTGGAGCCCAGGGCGATGGTACGCACCACGCCGTCACCCAGCTGTTGCTGCACTTCCAGCGTCAGACCCTTTTCGGCGAACGAGGAACCCTCGTCGACCAGAGTAAGCGCTTCGTAGATCTTGGGCATGTGATCGCGGGGGAACTGAATATCCACCACGGCGCCGATGCACTGAACGATGGTTCCGTTGCTCATGTCGATTCCTTGCTTGATAGCTTTTGACGGGATGCTGCCTGCCTCAGACGGCGGCAGCGCCCCCTACGATTTCCGAAATTTCCTTGGTGATCGCGGCCTGGCGGGTCTTGTTGTAGACCAGCTGCAGATCGCCGATGACCTTCTTGGCGTTGTCCGACGCCGCCTTCATGGCGACCATCCGGGCCGACTGCTCCGAAGCCATGTTCTCGGCCACGGCTTGGTACAGCAGGCCTTCAACGTAACGCTGCAGCAGGTCGTCGATCACGCTACGAGCGTCGGGTTCGTAGATGTAATCCCAGCTGTAATCCGATTTCACTTCCGAAGTCTTGGCCAGGCTTTCGGCGCCCGTCTGGTACGGATCTTCCAAACCGCTGGCCAGGGGCAGCAGGCGCAGGAACAGCGGCTCCTGCTTCATCGTGTTGACGAAGCGGGTCGAAGCCACGTACAGCGCGTCGATGCGGCCTTCCAGGTAGGCGTCCAGCTGCACCTTGATCGCGCCCAGCAGGCGGTCCAGTTGCGGCTTGTCGCCCAGTTGCACTTCCTGGGAAACCAGCTTGGCGCCGATACGGGACAGGACACCCACGCCCTTGTTGCCGAAAGCGGTCGCCTGAACGGCGATGCCGTTCTTCTCGAACTCTTTCAGCTTCGTCAACACCACGCGGGTGATGTTGGTGTTCAAGCCGCCGCACAGACCCTTGTCCGTCGTCACCATGACCACGCCGACCGCCTTGACTTCGCGCTCGACCAGGTACGGGTGGCTGTACTCGGGGTTGGCCTGCATCAGGTGCGCGGCGATCTCGCGCACCTTGGTGGCGTACGGACGGCCCGCGCGCATCCGTTCCTGCGCCTTGCGCATCTTGGATGCGGCGACCATTTCCATCGCCTTGGTGATCTTGCGCGTGTTTTGCACGCTCTTGATCTTGGTTCGGATTTCCTTAATTCCGGGCATTGCGCTTTCCTGTGAAGACTGGCCGATGGGTTGGCGCTAGCGCCTCAACCATCCGATAAGGATGGGTGAGGCGCAGCTGACGCCTAACCCATCACTTTCTTAAAAAGCACCGTGCTTCTTGAATTCCTGGATGGCGGCGGCGAGTTCGCTTTCGTCATCCTTGGACAGTTCCTTGGTGTCTTCGACGCGCTGGATCAGGGCCGCGTGCTTGGCCTTGAGCTGGTCCTTCAGCGCCTTTTCGAACGACAGCACCTGGGCCACGTCCACGTCATCCAGGTAGCCGTTGTTGACCGTGTACAGCGTGACGGCCAGTTCCCACACCTGCAGCGGCTGGTATTGCGGCTGCTTGAGCAGTTCGACCACGCGCTTGCCGCGCTCGAGCTGGCGACGGGTGGCGTCGTCCAGGTCCGAGGCGAACTGCGCGAAGGCGGCCAGTTCACGGTACTGCGCCAGGTCGGTACGGATACCGCCGGACAGCTTCTTGACGACCTTGGTCTGGGCGGCACCGCCCACGCGCGACACCGAGATACCGGCGTTGATGGCGGGACGCACACCAGCGTTGAACAGGTCGGTTTCCAGGAAGATCTGGCCGTCCGTGATCGAGATCACGTTGGTCGGAACGAAGGCCGACACGTCGCCCGCCTGGGTTTCGATGATCGGCAGCGCGGTCAGCGAGCCGGTCTTGCCCTTGACGGCGCCATCGGTGAACTTCTCGACGTAGTCTTCGTTCACGCGGGCGGCGCGTTCCAGCAGGCGCGAGTGCAGGTAGAACACGTCGCCCGGGTAGGCTTCGCGGCCCGGCGGACGGCGCAGCAGCAGCGAGACCTGGCGGTAGGCCCAGGCTTGCTTGGTCAGGTCGTCATAGACGATCAGGGCGTCTTCGCCGCGATCGCGGAAGTATTCGCCCATCGTGCAGCCGGCGTAGGCGGCCAGGTACTGCATGGCGGCGGAGTCCGAAGCCGAAGCGGCCACGACGATGGTGTATTCCATCGCGCCGTGCTCTTCCAGCTTGCGCACCACGTTGTTGATCGTCGAAGCCTTCTGGCCGATGGCGACGTACACGCAGGTGACGCCCTTGCCCTTCTGGCTGATGATGGTGTCGACGGCCACGGCGGTCTTGCCGGTCTGGCGGTCGCCAATGATCAGTTCGCGCTGGCCACGGCCGATGGGAACCATCGAGTCGATAGCCTTGATGCCGGTTTGCAGCGGCTGCGACACCGAGCGGCGGGCGATAACGCCGGGAGCCACTTTTTCGATGATGTCGGTGGCCTTGGCGTTCACGGGGCCCTTGCCGTCGATCGGCTCGCCCAGCGTGTTGACCACGCGGCCTTTCAGCTCGGGGCCGACCGGGACTTCCAGAATGCGGCCGGTCGTCTTGACCGCGTCGCCTTCGGACACGCCGGTGTAGTCACCGAGAATAACGGCGCCGACGGAATCACGCTCGAGGTTGAGCGCCAGACCGAAGACGTTGTTGGGGAATTCGAGCATTTCGCCCTGCATCACGTCGGACAAGCCGTGGATGCGGGTAATACCGTCGGTCACGGACACGACGGTGCCCTGAGTACGGACATCAGCCGAAGCGCCCAGGCCCTCGATGCGGCTCTTGAGCAGTTCGCTGATCTCGGAGGGATTGAGTTGCATATTGACTCCTGGAATCCTGTTAGTGCTGCCTTTAAGCGGCGAGCGTATCGCGCATGCGGGCCAATTGGGCTTGTACGGAAGTATCGAGCACCTGGTCCCCGACGGCCACGCGCACGCCGCCGATCAACGACTGGTCGACGGTGACGACGGGCTTGAGCTTCAGGCCGAATTTCTTCTCGAGACCGGCGACCAGTTCTTGGACCTGGGCATCGCTCAGCTCGAACGCGCTGGTGATTTCCGCCTGCGCCGTGCCGTCGTGACGGTTCCGCAGCACCACGAATTGCGTGGCGATCTCGGGCAGCAGCAGCAGCCGGTCGTTTTCGACCAGCAGCTCGATGAAATTGCGGGCGGCCTGGGGCAGTTCGGCCTTTACCAGGCCAGTGAACAGCTCGACGCGCTGCTTGTCGCCCAGACGCGGGTCGGCCATGGCCTCGCGCACGTCGGGGTTGGAGGCGACCTGCGACAGCTCGCTGACCAGGTCGGCCCAAGCCTGCAGGCCGGCCTTGTCGTCGCGCGCGGCGGCGAACAAGGCTTCGGCGTACGGCCTGGCAACAGTGGAAAGTTCAGCCATGACGGTCCCGGATTAAAGCTGCGCGCGGAGCTGGTTCAGCAGCTCGGCGTGGGCGCGGGCGTCAACCTCGCGCTTGAGGATCTGTTCAGCACCCTTGACGGCCAGCGCGGCGACGTCGTCGCGCAGCGAATCACGGGCGCGCTGGACTTCCTGCGCGGCATCCTGTGCAGCTTGCGCCACGATGCGGGCACGCTCGGCTTCCGCTTCACGGCGGGCCTGCTCGATCAGGGAGGCGGCTTGCTTCTCGGCCTCGATGATGCGGGCGTGGTTTTCGGACTTGGCAGAAGCCTCGATCAGACTGACGCGCGCCTGGGCCTGGGCCAGATCGGCCTTGCCCTTCTCCGCGGCGGCAAGGCCGTCGGCGATTTTTTGGCGGCGCTCGTCCATCGCCTTCGTCAGAGGAGGCCACACGAATTTCATCGTGAACCAGCCCAGAACGAAGAACACGAGCATCTGGAAAATGATCGTCGCGTTCAGATTCACGGTCGTTCCTTTAACACCTTGCGGCTCCGACGGCACCCGGGACGGGCAACGCGGAGCACTCGATACTTTGCTGACCGGCGACGGGGCTCAAGCCCTCATCGCCGCCAGCGTCATGACCCGCCTTTTCGCCGGCGGGCGTGCCTTAGCCGACGAACGGGTTGGCGAAGGCGAACAGCATGGCGATACCCACGCCGATCAGGAATGCCGCGTCGATCAGGCCAGCCAGCAGGAACATCTTGGTTTGCAGAGCGTTCATCAGTTCAGGCTGACGAGCCGAAGCTTCCAGGTATTTGCCGCCCATCAGTGCGATGCCGATGCAAGCGCCGATAGCGCCCAGACCGATGATAAGACCGCAAGCGAGAGCAACGAAAGCGACGTTGGTCATGACAACTCCTTGGTTAGAAATCTGAAGTCAAAAAACAAAAAAGAATGGTGGTACTGCTCAATGCAAGATGATCTTGCTATCCAGCGCCGGCCGGGAGGCCGACGCCGGAAATTCGGGGGATCAGTGGCCTTCGTGCGCCTGGCCGAGATACACCAGGGTCAGCATCATGAAGATGAAGGCCTGGAGCAACACGATCAGGATGTGGAAAATGGCCCAGATCGAGCCGGCCAGCACGTGGCCGATTCCCAAGCCGATGCTGGCGCCGTTGAAACCGGTCCAGGCACCGCCCAAGAGGGCGATCAGCATGAAAATCAATTCGCCGGCGAACATGTTGCCGAACAACCGCATGCCCAGCGACACGGACTTGGCGGCGTATTCGATCAGGTTCAGCAGCAGGTTGAACGGGGCCAGGACGATGGCGCCGATACCGTGCGCGTGGAACGGCGCGGTGAACAGTTCCTTGACGAAGCCGCCCGGGTGCTTGATCTTGATGCCGTAGTAGAACATCAGCAGCAGCACGCCCAGCGACATGCCCATCGGCACGTTCAGGTCGGCCGTCGGCAGCACGCGGTGGTAGTAGAGGGGGTCGCCGTGGTGCGCGCCCAGGCCGGTCCAGCGCCAGATCGACGGCAGCAGGTCGACGGGCAGCAAGTCCAGCGCGTTCATCAGGATGATCCAGAGGAACACGGTGAGCGCGAGCGGAGCGATGAAGAGGCGGCTCTTGGCGTTGTGGACGATGCCCTTGGCCTGATCGTCGACCATGTCGACGATCATTTCCACGAAGGCCTGGAAGCGGCCCGGAACGCCGGCGGTCGCGCGGCTGGCGGCGCGCCACAGGAAGAAGATGACGATCAGACCCGTCAGGCCGGACCAGAACAACGAGTCGTAATTGATGATGTCGAACTGAGCAATTGCGCTCTGTTTCTCGCCCGTATTGTTCAGATGCACCAGGTGATGCTGAATATACGCGGACTGAGGCGACACGTCGCTGGCAGCAGCCATTTGAATCCTACCCTATTTGCTGTATGCCCGAGCCCTTGCGAGCCGGACGATTCCACGATTCCGTTTGCCGTAACCCAACCGGCAGCGCTATGACAACTTGCGGAACATCAAAAGCAGGAGATATCCCTTCAGGGTGAGTATCAGACCCAGCAGCGCGGCGGGCCAGACGATGCTGTCCTGCGCCACACGCGAAAGCAGCCACAACAGCAACGCCGTTGCGAACAACTTGATCAACTCACCAGAGAGAAAGGTAAAGGGACTGGCCTTACCGGCCCGAACACTGACAGCCAGGCGCAATGCGAACAACGCATTGGGTATGAAATACGCTCCTGCCCCCGCCAGCGCCGACCAACCTGCCGCCGCCCCTCCGACAACCCCCGCTATTACTGCTGCTGCGAGCCCCATGGCGCCTTGCGCCGCCAGTGCCAACAAGAGTCCGCGGCCAGCCTGCGCATTCAGCGCCGCGCGGTCCGCGTCGCTGAGAACCAGCACCCGGTCCACCGGATCCTGATCCGCCAGAACCTGGCGTGCTTCGCCCTGTTGCGCAAGGGACTGATCCATTCCACAGGACTGATCCCGGGTTTTCTCGTCCCAATCGCGCACAGGTTCGTGCCGCACTGTGTTCTGCTGCATCAAACTTCCCCGCTTAAAGCCTTATACCGCCAGCCTTGCCCCTGTCAGAACCCTGGCGAAATCCCTGCCATGTGTTCTTATCCCGCAAGCGTCAAACCCGCAGAGTATAGCGTGATTCTTTTTACCCGAGCAAATGAACTTTCGGCGGTTTGTAAGGCGACAACAGCGCCCACCGGGCGGACCCGCGGCGTGAAAATTGGGGACGCGAAATCGGGAAGGCCGTCGGCGCGCCGCTGATCCCGCGGCCGGCGCCGCGGCGAAGAAAAACGGCCCCTCGCGGGGCCGTTGGTCGCGCGCCGGCGGCGGCCGCGCGGCGTCGGATCGGTCAGTCGCGCTTGACCGGCGGCGGCGCCCACAGACCGTCGAGCGCGACGTCCTGCGGCCAGTACAGGCGCATGCTGAGCAGGAACGGGCCGTCGGCGGCCGGCGTCGCCAGCCAGTTGGCGCGCTTGCGCTCGCCCGGATCGCGGCGCTGGATGTAGATGTCCAGCGAGCCGTCGGCGTTGTACTTCAGGCCGTCGGTGCTGCGCAGCGCATAGCGGTTGGCCGGGTTGTCGGCGAAGCCGTGCTTGTCGTTATAGACATGCAGCGACCAGAAGGCGTTGGCCGGCGGCAACTGGCCCTTCTCGAAATGCAGCACGTAGTCCTCGTTCGAGCTGAGCGCGCGGCCCTTGCTGTCGGCGACGGTGACCGGATAGAGCACGTCTTCCGCGGTCGGCGCGCCCAGCCCGGCGTAGGCGATGGCGGCGCGGCGCGTGTAGTCCGTGCCATAGGTGCCGATGCCGGTGAGCACGGTGTTCCAGCCGTTCATCGGCGTGGCCAGGCGCGAGACGCCGTCGGCGATGCGGCGGCCAGCCAGCGGCTGCGCCTCGGTCAGGGCCTGCTGCACGGCGGGGCTGAGGCGGCCATACGAGAACGGCTGGCGGTTGTCCAGGCCGATGCGGCGCATGCGGTCCAGGATCGGCGTGTCGTTGGCATGCGGCGGATTGTTGCGCATGACGTCGAAGAACAGCGTGAAGAACGATGCCGCGTCCATGCCCGCGACCTGCTCGGCCGGCGTGCCCTCGCCTACCGCCACGGGCGTGGACATGGGCATCGGCACATCGCTGCCAATCGGGGCCGTGCCCACGCCCGGACCGGTCTGCGGATAGGGCGTGGCGCTGCCGGGACCGCGATGGCGGCCGGGCACGGGCGCCACCGGCGCCACCATCGGGCTGGCCGACATGTTGGCCTGGATCTGATTGACCGCGGCGTAGTCCTGCGGGCCGCCGGCCTGGGTCCAGCCGATCAGCCAGCCGGTCGAGGTGGGGCTGCGGATCAGGTCCACGCCCGGCGGCGGCACGCCGTCCCAATTGGGGCCGACGATGGCGAACGACTGCGCGCCGGGGCCGTTGGTGCGCGTGCCGCGCGAGGCGAACACGTCGCTCCACATATCCAGCGCCGACAGCACGGTGTAGCGGTTGCCGGTGTCGGGCAGGCGCACGATCAGCGGCGCGCGCGAGACATCGAACCACAGGCTCGAATACAGCGCGTCGGCGCTGGGCCAGGGCGTGTCGGCCGCGCGCGGGTCGGGGAAGGCGGCCTTGTGGCCGAACTGGTTGACGGGCGCCTTGCCTTCCAGCGGCGACTGCACCGCGGTGGCCTTGCGCCGCGCCAGTTCCATCACCACCATCGGATAGGCGTAGACGTAGGCGTCGATCGCGATGTCGCGCAGTTCCTGCGCGCTCATCTGCGGCGCGGGCGCCGCGGCGGCGGGGTACGGCGTTTCAGACACCAGCCGCATCGACGGTCGCGGCGATTGCGCTTGCGTGGCGGTCACGAAGCAGACGCTCAAGGCGCCCGCGAGCGCGGCGGCGGAGCACCGGCGAGTAAAAGGGGAAGTACGCATGCAAGGCTCCTTGTTGCTATTGTTTGCAGGCGAGCCGCCGCGCATGGGCTTACCAGTTCGGGCAAGCCTCTCTGGCGCGGCACCTCTTCTTTTTGAGTGACGCCTTTTCAGGATAGGGCCGAACACTGCAACAAGGTGCTGCCCAAAAGTTTCAAGGCGCAACGCGCATCCTCCCCGGGCGGCGCAAGAAAAAACGCGCCCGTGATGGGCGCGTGGGGACGTTTCATGCCCCGGCCGGCGGGCCGGCAGGGGCGTAACAAGGTTTAACGGTGTTTGAAGTCCGGTTTGCGCTTCTCGGTGAAGGCGGCCATGCCTTCCTTCTGGTCCTCGGTCGCGAACAGCGAATGGAACACGCGGCGCTCGAACAGCAGGCCTTCGTTGAGCGATCCCTCGAAGGCGCGGTTGACGCATTCCTTGGCCATCATGACCGACGGCAGCGACATCGAGGCGATCACGGTGGCGGCCTCCAGGGCCTCGTCCATCAGCTTGTCGGCCGGCACCACGCGAGACACCAGGCCGGCGCGCTCGGCTTCCTCGGCGCCCATCATGCGGGCGGTCAGGGCCATGTCCATGGCCTTGGCCTTGCCCACCGCGCGCGGCAGGCGCTGCGTGCCGCCGGCGCCGGGGATGACGCCCAGCTTGATTTCCGGCTGGCCGAACTTGGCGGTGTCGGCGGCGATGATGATGTCGCACATCATGGCCAGCTCGCAGCCGCCGCCCAGCGCGTAGCCGCCGACCGCGGCGATCACGGGCTTGCGGATGCGCTTGAGCGTTTCCCAGTTGCGCGTGATGTATTCGCTGCCGTAGACGTCCATGTAGGACCAGTCTTTCATGGCGCCGATGTCGGCGCCGGCGGCGAAGGCCTTTTCGCTGCCCGTGATGACCACGGCGCCGATGTCGGCATCCGCCTCGAAAGCCAGCAGCGCCGCCCCGAGCTCGTTCATCAGTTGATCGTTGAGCGCATTGAGCGCCTTGGGGCGGTTCAGCGTCAGCAGACCGACGCGGCCGCGGGTTTCGACCAGCACAAACGACTCGCTCATTACCTGTCTCCAGAGGATGGGATGAAATAAGATATACGGATGGAAAAAACTGCCGCTTTCCCCGTGTCTTTCCCCGTACTTTACCGCCTTGCGCCGCACGACCCCGCCGGCCACCGCTACCGGATAACCCTAACCGTCCAGACGCCCGCGCCGGAAGGCCAGCGGCTATCGCTGCCGGCCTGGATTCCGGGCAGCTACCTGATCCGCGATTTCTCGCGCCAGATCGAGTCGGTGGCGGCCTATTCGGGCAGCCGGCGCGTGGTTGTCGACAAAATAGACAATCACACCTGGCAGGCCGCGCCCTGCGACGGCCCGCTGCGGATCGAGTACACGGTCTATGCGTGGGACCTGTCGGTGCGCGGCGCGCACCTGGACGAAAGCCACGGCTTCTTCAACGGCACCAGCGTGTTCCTGCGCGTGCATGGCCAGGACCACCTGCCCTGCCTGGTGGACCTGGCGCCGCCGCGCGGCATCGAGGGCTGGAAGGTCTACACCAGCCTGCCCGAGGCCCGCGGCCACAAGGGCGCGGCGCGGCGCCACGGCTTCGGCCTGTACCTGGCGCCGGACTACGACGCGCTGATCGACCATCCGGTCGAGATGGGCACGCCGCAGGTGGCCAGCTTCACGGCGCATGGCGCCGAGCACGAACTGGTGTTCACGGGCGTGGCGCCCAACCTGGACCTGGCCCGCATCACGGCCGACGTGCGCAAGATCTGCGAAACCCAGATCGCCTTCTTCGAGCCGCGCAGCAAGCGCGCGCCGTTCCTGGACAGCACCGACCGCTATGTCTTCATGACGATGGTGACGGGCGATGGCTACGGCGGCCTGGAGCACCGCGCCAGCACGGCGCTGATGACGGCGCGCAAGGACCTGCCGGTGCTGGGCCAGCAGGGCCAGGGCGAAGGCTACCGCGGCTTCCTGGGGCTGGTGAGCCACGAGTATTTCCACACCTGGAACGTCAAGCGCATCAAGCCGCAGGCGTTCGTGCCCTATAACCTGGCGCAGCCGGACCTGACGCGGCTGCTGTGGGTGTTCGAAGGCTTCACGTCCTATTACGACGATCTGCTGCTGCTGCGTTCCAACGCCATCACGCAGAACGATTACCTGCGCCTGCTGGCCAAGACCATCACCAGCGTGGCGCGCACGCCGGGGCGGCACAAGCAATCGGTGGCGGAAAGCTCGTTCGATGCCTGGACGCGCTATTACAAGCAGGACGAGAATTCGCCCAATGCGCTGGTGAGCTACTACACCAAGGGCGCGCTGGTGGCGCTGGGGCTGGACCTGCTGATCCGGCAGGAGTCGGCGGGCACGCATTCGCTCGATGATGTGATGCGCCTGCTGTGGCAGCGCTATGGGCGCGATTTCTATCGCGGCAAGGCGCAGGGGCTGGCGGAAGATGGGCTGCCGGCGCTGATCAAGGAGGCGACGGGCGTGGACGCGCGGCGCTTCATTGCGCGGCATGCCTATGGAACGGCGGATGTGCCGCTGGCGGAGCTGCTGGCGCCGCAGGGAATCAAGCTGCAGTGGAAGCCTTCGGTCAATATTCCTTCGCTGGATGTGCGCACGCGCAAGCAGGGCGAGTCGCTGGTATTGGCGACGGTGCTGGAAGGTGGCGCGGGACACAAGGGTGGGTTGTCAGCCGGGGATGTGCTGGTGGCGATCGACGGGTTGAAGGTCGAGGGGGCTGCCGGCGTGGAGGTGCTGCTGGGGCAGTACCGGGCGGGGGATCGCGTCAGCGTGCATGTGTTCAGGCGGGATGAGTTGAGGGGGTTTCAGGTTCGGTTGGGTGAGCCTGAGGCGTTGGATTGTGTGTTGTCGTTTGGGTAGGTTGTTTTTTTAGGGCCTTCTTTTGGGAAGGCCTTTTTTGTATTGGGGCGGTGGGGTTCTTGAGGCGCGTGTGGCGGGGCAGGCGGGGGAGGACGGGGCTACGATTGCGGTCCGGAGCGTTCGCTCCGGACTGCCCCTTCGTCATCTTCGTCACAGCCTTCGGCTGTTCCTTCAGATTCCCTCGGGCGCATCTACACGCCCCG
>NZ_CYTY01000062.1:0-26520 GCF_001298995.1 Achromobacter sp. 2789STDY5608615 | reverse complement strand
GGGCCAGGCCTCGGCCTTGTCCAGCATGTTGACCTTGCGCAGCAGCTCCTCGGCGCGCGCGCGGGCGCGGTCGGCGGGCCATTTCTGCACCGTCACCAGCCCTTCCATCACATTGCCGATGACGGTCTGGTGCGGGAACAGCTGGAAGTTCTGGAACACCATGCCGGTCTGCATGCGCACCCGCTGCACCTGGTCGCGCGAGAGCTTCTCGCCGGGCTCGAACTCGACCCGCTCGGGGCCGATCTCGAGCGTGCCGCGGTCGGGCACTTCCAGCAGGTTGACGCAGCGCAGCAGGGTGCTCTTGCCGCTGCCGGACGGGCCGATCAGGGCGGTGACGCTGCCTTCGGCGATGGCCACGTCGACCTGCTTGAGCACCAGGTTGCCGCCAAAGGATTTCTCGATCTGTTCCAGGCGGATCATCGGTTCTTCTCGGAAAACACCGCGTGCTGGCCGAAGCGTCGCTCCAGGCGCACCTGGGCGGCGGACAGCACCGAACTGAACACCAGGTAGATCAGCGCGGCCTCGGTGTACAGGATCAGCGGTTCATACGTGACGGCGGCGATGCGCTGGGCCGCCTGGAAGATCTCGGGCACGGTCAGCACGGCGGCCAGCGAGGTGTCCTTGACCAGGGCGATGAAGGAATTCGACAGCGGCGGCGCCGCCACCCGCGCGGCCTGCGGCAGCACGGTGCGGCGCAGCGCCTGGGCGCGCGTCATGCTCAGGGAATAGGCGGCTTCCCACTGGCCGCGGGAGATCGACTCGATGGCGCCGCGGATCACTTCGGAGTTGTAGGCGCCGACGTTCAGCGTGAAGCCGATCAGCGCCGCCGGCAGCGGGTCGAGCACCACGCCGACGCTGGGCAGGCCGTAGAAGATCACGAACAGCTGCACCAGCAGCGGCGTGCCGCGGATCAGCCAGACGTAGAAACGCACCAGCGCCACCAGCGGCGCCGGCCCGAACAGCCGGATCAGCGCCACCACGAAGGCCAGCGCCAGCCCCAGCGCGAACGACATCAGCGTCAGCGGGACGGTGAACACCAGCCCGGCGTGCAGCAGGGGCCAGAACGAGTCGGCCATCAACTGCACCCAGGCCGGCACCGCGAGGGCGTCGACCTGGGCCAGAATCCAGTCGGGCAGGACGTTGTGCAGCCAGGCGGGGAGCGTCATGGAGCGGACCGCTTATTGCTGCGCCGACAGGTCCGTGCCGAAGTACTTGACCGAGATGGTCTTGTAGGTGCCGTCGGCCTTGATGTCGGCCAGCGCCTTGTTGATGGCGGCCACCAGTTCAGGATTGTTCTTGCGCAGCAACACGCCGGAGTTGCTGAACTCGGCGGCCTTGTCGGTGGCGGCGATCTTGACCTTGGCGTTGGGCTTCTGCTTCTTGAAGTCCAGGAACGACAGGTTGTCGTTGACCGTGGCCTCGACGCGGCCCGAGGTCAGCAGGTCGATGGCTTCGTTGAAGCCTTGCACCGCGACCACTTCCGCGCCGTGGCTCTGCGCCAGCTTGCCGAAGTTGCTGGTGAGCGTGTTGGCGGACTTTTTGCCCTTGAGGTCGGCGAACGACTTGATGGTGGTGTTGTCGTCGCGCACGATCAGCACGGCGGCCGACGAGATGTAGGGATCGGAGAAGTCGTACTTGGCGCGGCGCGCGTCGGTGATGCCGACCTGGTTGATGACGGCGTCGTAGCGCTTGGCGTCGAGCCCGGCGATCAGGCCGTCCCACTTGCCTTCGACGAATTCGGCCTTGACGCCCAGGCGCTGGGCGATGGCGCGCCCAATGTCGACGTCAAAACCGGTAAGCTGCCCGGATGCGTCGTGGAAGGTGAAGGGAGCGTAGGTGCCTTCGGTGCCGATCTTGAACACGCCGGCGGACTTGATCTGGTCCAGCCCCGACTGGGCATGGGCGGCGGACAGGGCGGCGACCTGGACCAGGCCGGCGATGAACAACGAGCGCAAGAGTTTCATGGCAATGCTCCACGGATGAGAGATCACTGCGAAAGGCCCGCGTCAGCCGCGCCGCCTTCCGGTGTAGCCGCACTCTAACAACGCGTCTATTTTTCCACAAAGCATAAGGAATAGTAAAAATATAGCGGCAAGTCATATGCGGCATTCGCGCCCCGGGCCGCCCGGCCCGGGGTTCATCCAGGCGGTATCCAGATGGAGATAGGCGTGCAACAACAGTGGAACAGGCGGGCTTTCATGATGGCGGCGGCGGGTGTCGCGGCGTCCGCGGGCGTCATGCCGGCGCACGGCGCCAACGGCCTGCGGCGGGTGCCCGGCGGCGGCAGCATCACCGACGTGGCCGGCCTCAAGGTCGGGCACTACACCGACACGCGGCGGCCGACCGGCTGCACGGTCATCATCGCGGAAGCGGGCGCCACCGGCGGCGTGGACGTGCGCGGCGCCGCGCCGGGCACGCGCGAGACCGACCTGCTCAATCCCGTCAACATGGTGGAAAAAGTGCATGCGGTGATGCTGGCCGGCGGCAGCGCCTTCGGCCTGGAGGCGGCCACCGGCGTCATGCGCTACCTGGAGGAACGCAAGATCGGGTTCGACGTCGGCGTGGCGCACGTGCCGATCGTGCCGGCCGCCATCCTGTTCGACCTGGGCGTGGGCGACGCCTCGGTGCGGCCCGACGCGGCCGCCGGCTACCAGGCCTGCAAGTCGGCCAGCGCCAAGCCGCCGCAGGAGGGCAACGTCGGCGCCGGCGCCGGGGCGACGGTCGGCAAGCTGTACGGCGCCAAGCGCGCCATGAAGGGCGGCCTGGGCAGCGCCTCGCTGACCGTGGCGGGCGTCACGGTGGGCGCGATCGTCGCGGTCAATGCAGTGGGCGACGTGGTCGATCCGGCCACCGGCCACGTGCTGGCCGGCGCCCGCACCGCCGACGGCAAGATGCTGCTGGACACGCGCGCGGCGATCCTGGCGGGCGACCTGCCGACCTCGATGCGCGAAGGCGCGGCCACCACCATCGGGCTGGTGGCGACCGACGTCAAGCTGACCAAGGCGCAGGCGCAGAAGATGGCGCAGACCGCGCACGACGGCCTGGCCCGCACCATCAACCCGATCCACACCATGCTCGACGGCGACACCGTGTTCGCGCTGGGCACGGGCGTGTCCAGCAAGCCCGCCAACATGATGCTGCTGGGCGTGATGGCGGCCGAGGCGATGGCGATCGCGGTGCAGCGCGCCATCCTGGCGGCGCGCGCGCTGGAAGGCTATCCAGCGGCGGTGGATTTCATCGCCTGAGCGCCGCTTTCTGTTGGACCAAATGGCGCGCCTGCAAGCAGGAACGCCATTTGCTGCTGCCCCCCGTGTTCGTGCTGACCCCAAGCTGTCATATCGCGCCGGCATGATCGAAAGCGTCGGCGCACCGCCTGCGCGGGAGGGGATGGCATGTACGAAGGAGAGCGCTTCAACGGGGCCACGCACCTGGCCGGCCTGGCCTTGGCGGTGGCCGCCTCGGGGGCCCTGATCGCGCGGGCCGCGGAATTGAAAGTCGAGTGGCGCCAGACCGTGGCCTGCGCCGTGTTCGCGGCGTCGATGATCGCCGTCTATGCCTCGTCGGTGCTGTATCACTGCTCGCGCGGACGCCGCAAGGCGCTGTGGGCCAAGGCCGACCACTGCGCCATCTACCTGCTGATCGCCGGCACCTACACGCCGCTGGCGTTCGTGCCGCCGGAACTGGGCTGGGGCGCCGCCATGGCGGTGGCGATCTGGCTGCTGGCGCTGTACGGCATCGGCCGCGAACTATGGTGGGCGAGCGGGGCCGCGCCGGCGTTGCCGCTGTACCTGGCGATGGGATGGCTGGGCGTGATGTGCGCCGCGCCGATCGCCGGCGCGCTATCGGGCGCGGGGCTGGCCTGGCTGCTGGCCGGGGCCGGGCTCTATACGGTGGGCACGGTGTTCTACGCCAACGACAAGCGCTGGCGCCATGCCCACGGCATCTGGCATCTGTTTGTCATGGGCGGGTCGGCCTGCCACTTCGTCACGGTGTTCGGCTTCCTGCGCCACGCCTGAGCGCGGGCCGTCAGCGCCAGGCCGCCAGCGGCAGCATGCCGCCGCGGTTCTTCACTTTCCGCATGACGATATGCGAACACAGGTCGCGCACGCCCGCGATCTTGCTGAGCTTGTCCTCCACGAACTGCGAGAACGCCGCCAGGTTGCGGGTGCGCACCGTCAGGATGTAGTTGGAGGCGCCGGTGACGATGCTGGCCTCGGTGATCTCGTCATACAGGGCGATGCCGGCCAGGAATTCCTCGTGCCAGCCGGCGCGGGACTGGTCCAGCGACACGTGCACGACGGCCTCCAGTTCGAACCCCAGCCGCTCGGCGTCGAGCACGGCGCGGTAGCCCCGGATCAGCCCGCCTTCCTCCAGCGCCCGCACCCGCCGCAGGCAGGCCGACGGCGACAGCGCCACCTGCTCGGCCAGGTCCTGGTTGCTGAGCTGGCTGTTCTCCTGCAGGCGGTAGAGGATGCGGTGGTCGATGGCGTCCAATTGCATGGTGCAATCCAATTCGAAAAAATGGTCTATGACGCAATTTAATGCGAAATCCTAGGGTTAGCCACGCCTTGTTTTGCAACTATTCGGCTTGGTCACGCTGCTAGTATGTAGCCAGCATATTGCCCGAAGGAGCTGTGAATGCATACCCGTGAAGCCTGTGTCGCCGCCGACCGGCAGGACCCCCTGGCGCCGCTGAAGGCGCGTTTCGATCTGCCGCCCGGCGTGCTCTACATGGACGGCAATTCGCTGGGCGTGATGCCGCGCGCCGCCGCGGCCCGCGCCGCCGAGGTCATCACCCAGGAATGGGGCACGGGCCTGATCCGCAGCTGGAACACCGCCGGCTGGTTCGAGCTGCCGTCGCGGCTGGGCGACAAGCTGGCCGGCCTGCTGGGCGCGAAAGAAGGCGAGCTGGTCATCACCGACACCACCTCGCTGAACATCTTCAAGGCCCTGGCGGCCAGCCTGCGCATCCAGCAGAAGCGCCAGCCCGAGCGCCGCGTGATCCTGTCCGAGCGCGACAACTTCCCCACCGACCTGTACATGATCCAGGGCATGATCGACCTGCTGCAGCAGGGCTACGAGATGCGCCTGATCGACGACGAACTGCCGCTGGACCGAGCGCTGGACGAGGACGTGGCGGTGGTGCTGCTGTCGCACGTCAACTACCGCAGCGGCCAGATGCACGACATGGCCGCGGTCACGCGCCAGGCGCACGAGCGCGGCGCGCTGGTCATCTGGGACCTGGCGCACGCCGCCGGCGCGGTGCCGGTGGACCTGAACGGCGCCGACGCCGACTACGCCGTGGGCTGCACCTATAAGTACCTGAACGGCGGCCCCGGCTCGCCGGCCTTCATCTGGGTGGCGCCGCGCCACATTCCCGACTTCTGGCAGCCGCTGTCGGGCTGGTGGGGCCACCAGCGTCCGTTCGACATGACGGTCGCCTACGAGCCGGCAGGCGGCATCCGCCGCTACCTGTGCGGCACTCAGCCGATCGTGTCGCTGGCCATGGTCGAGTGCGGCCTGGACGTGGCGCGCGAGGCCGACATGGCCGAGGTGCGCAAGAAGTCGCTGGCGCTGGCCGACCTGTTCATCGCCCTGGTCGAGGAACGCTGCGCCGGCCATCCGCTGACGCTGGTGACGCCGCGCAACCACGCCGAGCGCGGCAGCCACGTCAGCCTGCGCCACCCGAACGGCTACGAGGTCATGCAGGCGCTGATCGCGCGCGGCCTGATCGGCGATTATCGCGAACCCGAGGTGCTGCGCTTCGGCCTGACGCCGCTGTACTTCGGTTACGCCGACGTCTGGGACGCGGTCGAGATCCTCAAGGACGTGCTCGACAGCAAGGCCTGGGACAAGCCCGAGTTCAAGCAGCGCTCGGCCGTGACCTGAGCGGCGGCGCACCGGCCCAAGCGACATCCAACAAGAGAGCGCAGTACCGGAGGAGACAATGAAACAACCACAAGGCTTCGGCAAGATCGCCGAACGGGAGCAGGGGCTCAAGCGTCGCCTGACGTCCGGCCAGATGAGCATGATCGCGATCGGCGGGGCCATCGGCACCGGCCTGTTCCTGGGCAGCAAGTTCGCGATCGGCTTCGCCGGCCCCAGCGTCATCATCAGCTACGCCATCGGCGGGCTCATCACGCTGCTGCTGATGGGCTGCCTGGCCGAGATGACGGTGGCGCATTCCACCTCGGGCTCGTTCGGCGCCTACGCCGAGCACTACATCGGCCCGCTGGCCGGCTTCCTGGTGCGCTATGCGTACTGGTCGTGCGTGGTGCTGGCGGTGGGCACCGAGGTCACCGCGGTGGCCGAGTACATGAAGTTCTGGTTCCCGTCGGTGCCGGGCTGGCAATGGGTCTGCCTGTTCTCGGCGGCGCTGATCTTCATCAACGCCATGAGCGTGAAGGCGTTCGGCACCATCGAGTACTGGTTCTCGACCATCAAGATCAGCGCCATCGTGGCGTTCATCATCCTGGGCGCCTACGTGGTCTGGGGCAGTCCGCAATACGGCGCGGCGCAGTACACGGCGCACGGCGGCTTCTTCCCCAACGGCGTGTGGGGCATGTGGATCGCGGTGGTCATCTCGATCTTCAGCTACCTGAGCGTGGAGATGATCGCGGTGGCGGCGGGCGAGGCCGAGGACCCCGAGCGCGCGGTGAAGAAGGCGTTCCGCGCCACCATCGTGCGGCTGGTGGTGTTCTACCTGCTGACGCTGGCGCTGATCCTGGCCATCGTGCCGTGGGACCAGGCCGGCAAGGGCGGCAGCCCGTTCGTGACGGTGATGGAAGCGGTGCAGGTGCCGTACGCGGCCGGCGTCATCAACTTCATCGTGCTGGTGGCGGCGCTGTCGGCCATGAACAGCCAGCTGTACATCACCACCCGCATGATGTTCAGCCTGTCGCGCGCCGGCCACGCGCCGGCGGCGCTGGGCAAGCTGACGCGCAGCGGCACGCCGCTGAACGCGCTGCTGCTGTCGACCAGCGGCATCGCCATCGCCACCGTGCTGAACGTGCTGTATCCGGAGACCTCGTTCACGCTGATGATGGCGATCTCGATGTTCGGCGCGCTGTTCACGTGGATGATGATCTTCGTCACGCACTACTTCTTCCGCCGCCGCTGGGCGCGCGAGGGCGGCGCGGCGCTGTCGTTCCGCATGCCGGGCTTTCCGCTGCTGACGCTGCTGGGCGCCGGCGCCATGCTGGCGATCCTGGTCACGACCTATTTCACCGGCGTGTTCAAGATGACGCTGGTGTTCGGCGTGCCGTTCCTGCTGGTGCTGGCGGCGCTGTATCTGCTGCTGTTCCGCAAGTCCGCCGCGGCGGTGGTGCTGTAGGCGCGACAGCAGCGCTCCTAGCGTCTTTCAAACGGCGCCCGCGCCCTGGCGGATCGCCGCCAGCATGGCGCGGGCGCGCGCCGGCAGCGAACGCGATCCGTACACCGCATGCATCTGCGGCGCCATGCCTTGCGCCGAGGTGGCGGTGTAGCCGGGACAGACCCGCACCAGCGTGCCGCGGGCGATCTCCGGCGCCGCCGCCCAGTCGGCCAGCCGCGCGATGCCCACGCCCTGCAGCGCCAGCGCCATCAGGCCGCTGCCGGTGCTGACCCGCACCACCGGTTCGGCATGCATCCGCACGATGCGCTTGTCGCGCCGCAGGTGCCAATCCTTTAACACGCGCGGACCGGTATGCATGATGAGCCGGTGCCGCGCCAGCTCCTCGGGTTCGCGCGGCAGGCCCAGGCGCGCCACGTAGTCCGGGCTGGCGCACAGCAGCCGCTCGTAGGGCCACAGGCGCGCGCCCAGCAGGTCGCTGGACGCCGGGAAGCCGCCGCGGATGGCGAAATCCAGGCCCTCGGCGATCGGGTCGATTGCCTTGTCGGTGTAGTGGATGTCCACCGTGACGCCCGGATGCTCGGCCGCGTAGCGGCGCAGCACGGCCGGCAGCAGGGTCACGCCCAGCAGGTCGGGCGCCGAGAAGCGCAGGCGGCCCTGATCGCCTTGCTGGGCGTCGCGCAAGGCCTCGCGCGCCTGGCTTTCCAGGCGCAGCAGCTCGCGCGCGTATTCGAAGTAGCTTTCGCCCTGCGGCGTCAGCACCACGCTGCTCTTGCTGCGCAACAGCAGCTGCGCGCCGACCTGGCGCTCCAGCGCCTGCACCGCGCGGGTGACGGCGCTGGGCGAGGCGCCCAGCGCGCGCGCCGCCAGCACGAAGCTCTGGCGTTCGGCGACGGCGCAGAACACCTGGTATTCCCATAGGGCGCCACGTTCCACGGCGATTCTCCATTGCGATTATCGCAACATGATATTGCAACACCGAGTGCGGGGGCGGACCTAGACTGCGACCCTTCCCGACTTTCCGCCAGGTTGACCGCCATGTCCGATCCCCACTATTTCGATCCCCTCACCGGCGCGCGCCATGCGCTGGGCGAGGCCCGCTGGTGTTCCGAGGCGCGCACGCCGCTGATGATCTCGCCGCTGCCGGGCATCTCGCGCGACGACATCGATCGCGGCGAGCGCTCGCTGTGGCGCTACCGCGCCGCGCTGCCGGCGGCGATCGAGCGACCGGTGTCGATGGGCGAGGGCGGCACGCCGATGGTGGAGCGCGCCTGGGGCGGGCTGCGGCCGCATTTCAAGCTGGAATGGTTCAACCCCACCTGCAGCTTCAAGGACCGCGGCGCCGCGGTGATGCTGTCGTGGCTGCGCCAGATCGGCATCGACGCCATCGCCGAGGACAGTTCGGGCAATGGCGGCGCCGCCATCGCGGCCTTCGGCGCGGCGGCGGGCATGGGCGTCACGATCTTCGCGCCGGCCTACACGTCCAGCGCCAAGGTGGCGCAGATCCGCGCGTTCGGCGCCGACGTGCGGCTGGTGGAGGGGCCGCGCGAGAACGCCGAGACCGCCGCGATCGAGGCCTCCGCGCGGATCTTCTACGCCAGCCACAACTGGCAGCCGTTCTTCCTGCAGGGCACCAAGTCCATCGCCTACGAGATGTGGGAGGACTTCGGTTTCGAGGCGCCGGACAACGTGGTGATTCCGGGGGGGGCGCGGGCAGCAACGTGCTGGGCTGCGCCATCGGCTTTGCCGAGCTGCTGGCGGCCGGACAGATCAAGCGCCTGCCGCGCCTGTTCGTGGCCCAGCCGCTGAACTGCTCGCCGGTGGACGCCAGCTTCCAGGCCGGCGTCGACACGCTGGTGGCGCGCGACGTGCTGCCGACCGTGGCCGAGGGCACCGCGATCAGGCAGCCGGTGCGCCTGCGCGAAGTGCTGCAGGCGATCCGCGCCAGCGGCGGCCAGACCGTCGCGGTGCCGGAGGCGGACATCATCGCCGCGGTGCGCAAGCTGGCGGCGATGGGGCTCTACGCCGAGCCCACCAGCGCCACCGCCGCGGCGGCGCTGGACAGGCTGCGGGCGCGCGGCGTCATCCGCGACGCCGAGCGCACCGTGGTGCTGCTGACCGGCACCGGCATCAAGGCCACGCAGTTCATGACGGATCTGTATTCGGCGGCGTGACCGCCGCCGCGTCCGCCAGCAGGTGGTCGAGCAGGCGGCGGGCGCGGGCGCTGAGGGTCTCGCGCGACTGCACGCACAGCAGCAGTTGGCGCGCGGCCCAGGCGTCGGACAGCGCCACCGGCGTCACCCGGAGCAGCTGGCGCATACTGTCGGCCGTGGTCTCGGGCACGATGCCCACGCCGACGCCGGCCTCGACCAGCCGGCACATGGCGTCGAAGCTGCGCAGCTGCACCCGCAGCTTGATGGGCTTGCCGACCACCAGCGCCTGCCGCGCCAGAAAGCGTTGCAGCGCGCTGCTGCGGTCGAGTCCGACGAAGTCCTCGTCGAGCACGTCGCGAAAGGCGACCTCGGCCCGGTCCGCCAGCGCGTGGCCGGCCGGCACGATCAGCACGAAGCGGTCGGCGCGGTAGGCATAAGTCTGCAGGGCGCCGGTGTCGACCGTGCCGGCGACGATGCCGATATCGGCCGAGCCGTCGGCGATGCACTCGACGATCTCGTCGCTCAGCATTTCCTGCAGTTCGACGTTGATGCGCGGGTGCGCCGCCAGGAAACCGCCCAGCGCCTCGGGCAGGAAGGCGGTCAGCGCGTTGGTGTTGGACAGCAGGCGCACCGAGCCGCCGAATTCGCCGGAGAAGTCGGCCAGGTCGTCGCGCAGGCGGTCGGCCTGGGCCAGCATGATGCGGGCATGGGCGGCCAGCTTCAGGCCGGCCGGGGTGGGGATGACGCCCTGGCGGCGGCGCTCCAGCAGCGGCGCGCCGAGCGAGGCTTCTAGGTTGCGGATGCGGGCGCTGGCGGCGGCCAGCGCCAGGTTGGCGCGGGCGGCGCCGTGGGTGATGCTGCCGGCCCGCACCACGTGCAGGAACAGCGCCAGGTCGGTCAGATCGAAACGCATGGCGGCGAGCCTACGCGATGCGCGCAGGCAGCCTCTGCGAATCGCGCATTTTCAGCCGCGGACAGGGTCCGTACACTGCGCCGATTCGTGTTCTCGTGGTGGTTTGCCCATGCATCTTGTCGCCTCCGGTTTTCCGATTCTACCCGCGCTGATCACCGCGATCACGATCGCGTTGTGGGCCTTTTCGCGCTTGCCGGAATACCTGACGGCGCTGCTGTTCTTCAGCGCCGCGATGATCGTCGCCGCCGCCCCGCGCGAGGTGGTGTTCTCCGGATTCTCGTCGGCGGCATTCTGGCTGGTGCTGAGCGGCTACGTGCTGGGCCTGGCGCTGAAGTACACGGGCCTGGCCGACCGCATGGCGAGCGCGCTGTCGCGGCGCCTGTCGGGTTCGTATCCCAAGGTGGTGGCCGGCGTGGTGGCGCTGACCTACCTGCTGGCCTTCGTGATGCCGTCGAACATGGGCCGTATCGCCCTGCTGATGCCGATCGTGCTGGCCTATGCCGACCAGATCGGCCTGGTCGCGGGCCGGCGCGGGCGCATCGGCCTGGCGCTGGCGGTGGGCTTTGGCACCTTCCAGCTGTCCACCTCCATCCTGCCGGCCAACGTGCCCAACCTGGTGATGGCGGGCAGCATCGAATCCAGCTATGGCCTGCAGCTGGGCTACCTGCCATACCTGTGGCTGCATGCGCCGGTGCTGGGCATCCTGAAAGGCGCGGTGCTGGTGGCCTGTATTGCCTGGCTGTTCCGCGACACCCCCGAGGCGGCGCCGCCTGCGCCCGCCGCCCAGCCCCTGTCGGCGGCGGAAAAGCGCCTGGCCGTGCTGCTGGGGCTGACGTTGCTGGGCTGGGTGACGGACGGATGGCACGGCGTGTCGCCGGCCTGGATCGGGCTGGCGTCGGCCTGTGTGTGCCTGTTGCCCAAGGTGGGTTTCGTCAGCGGCGAGCAGTTCGGCAAGGAGGTGAATTTCCGCACCGCGATCTACGTGGCGGGCATCCTGGGGCTGGCCGCGATGGTGGCCGACAGCGGCCTGGGCGGCATCATCGGCCGCGCCTTGCTGGCCTGGCTGCCGCTGTCGCCCGAGGCGCCGATGCAGAGCTTCTTTTCGCTGGTGGGGCTGTCGGCGGCGCTGAACTTCGTGGTCACGGCCAACGGCGTGCCGGCCCTGTATACGCCGCTGGCCGAGACGCTGGCGCAGGCCTCGGGCTTTCCGCTGATGACGGTGCTGATGGCGCAGGTGGCCGGCTACGCCACCGTCATCATGCCGTACCAGGCCTCGCCCATCGTGGTGGCGATGGGCATGGGCCAGGTGCCGGCGCGCAGCGGGCTGGCGCTGAGCCTGCTGACCGCGCTGGTGTCGTTCGTGGCGCTGGTGCCGCTGGACTACCTGTGGTTCAGGCTCCTGGGAATGCCGGGATCGTGACCAGTTCCTCCTCGGCGGGGACGGCGTCGGGCGCCGGCGCGAACACGCGCAGGCGGTGGCCGTCGGGGTCGAGCGCCACGAAGGTGCGGCCGAAGTCCATGTTGGTGGGCGCCTGCAGGATCGGCAGGCCGCGCAGGCTCCAGTCGAGGTGGCGCCGGTTGAGCGCGTCGGCGTCGGGCACGGTGAAGGCCAGTTCGGTGCAGCCGCCGCGGCCGGCGGCGGCCGGTTCGACGGTGTGGCGCGACCACAGGCCCAGCATCAGGCCGGAATCGAGCGCGAACAGCGCGAAGGTGGGCGAGCTTTCGACGGGCGGGCGGTTCAGCAGCGCGCTGTAGAACGCCGCGCTGGCCTCGGGCTTGTCGACGTAGAAAATGACGAAGTTCTTGGCGGACATGATGCGCTCCTGGTTGAATGAGCGCCCATCTTAGAGAGACATGCTGTCAGATTTTGTCAGTAGTCTTCATGCCGATGTCGCACCCGCCGGCGCGGCGGCGGACGCCCCGGATCAGCAGCCGTCGGACTTGGCGGTATTGAGGGCGCGCCATTCCTTGAGCAGCACGTGGCGGCGGCGCGGATAGCGTTGCCCGGGCTCGAGCGTGGCGATGCGGTCGGTGCGGAAATGGCGGAAGTCCTGGCGCAGTTCGCACCAGGCCATGACGATGCGCACGCTGTCGAAAAAACCCAGGGCGAACGGCCAGATGACGCGCTCGGAATCGGCGCCCTTGTCGTCGCGGTAGGTGATGGCGATCTTCTGTTCGCCGCGGATCGCCTGGCGGATCAGGGACAGGTCGACCCGGTCGACCACCGCCCAGCTGCTGGGGCCGACCAGCAGCGGAATGGCGTCCAGTTCGTCGCGCAGTTCCTGCGGCAGCACCGCGCTGATCTTGGCCAGCGCGTTGGCGGCGGCCTGGCCCAGCCGCGCGTCCGAGCGGCCGGCGACCCAGCGGGTGCCCAGCACCAGGGCCTCGATTTCTTCGGTGCTGAACATCAGCGGCGGCAGCATGAAGCCGGGCCGCAGCACGTAGCCGATGCCCGGCTCGCCCTCGATTTCGGCGCCCTGGGCCTGCAGCGTGGCGATGTCGCGGTACAGCGTGCGCAGGCTGACGCCCAGGTCGGCGGCCAGGCGGTGGCCGCTGACGGGCAGGCGGTGGCAGCGCAGGGTCTGCAGCAGGTCCAGGAGGCGTTCGGTGCGGGACATGGGGGCGGGCAAGGGCGCAACGGCGTAATGCTGCCACGAAAACGGCAGCAGCCGGAAGCCTCGGCCCGCCGTCCTTATCCTGCTGACCCAACCCGGCAGCGCCGCCAGCCAGTCGTGCACCCGCCCGGCCAGCGCCAGGCTGTTGCGGTCCATCATCAGCATATGCGAGTTGCCGTGGATGCCCTGGTCGGGCAGCGACAGCACCGTGACGCTGGCATGGCGCGCGGCGAATTCCCGCACCCGCGCCCGCATCCGCGGCCAGCGCGGGTCGGTGTCCATGTGGTCGCCCATCACGATCAGGGTAGGGGTGTCGTAGCGGGCATCGGGCCCCAGGTCGGGGATGCTGGCCGGCTCCAGCGCCACCAGCGCCCGCACCCGCTCGGGCTGGGCGTGGGCGGCGCGGATGCCGAACACGCCGGCCTGCGAATGGCAGACCACGATGGCCGCGCCGATCCGCTCCAGGAAAGCCTGGTAGGCGCGCAGGATGGCGGCATCGGTGTGGACCCAGCGCGGCACCATCTGCGCGGCCAGCGCGTCGAACGCCTCCAGCGGGAACTGCGTGTCCGGGTAGGCGCTGCCGGGGCCGGGCCGGGTGCCCGGGCGGCCGATGCGAAAGCGCGTGTAGCAGTCCTCCCGCGCCTGCACCACCGGCGCGTCGGGCCAGACGTGCGGCGCGGCGCCGGCGCGGCCGCGTTCCACCGCATCGCACAGGTAGGCGTCCCAGCCGCGCCGCAGGAAATAGTGCAGCCAGCCCGGGCGGCCGTCCGGCGTGGTCTCCCAGGCCGCGCCGGTCATGCCGCCGCCATGCCAGAACGCCAGCGGCGGCCGGCCGTTGGCCGGCTCCGGCAGGAAGTACTGCGCGTACATCTGTTCGACGCGGTAGGTGCCGTTGGGATCCAGCGCCACCGGCTGGCCGCCTTCGGCCATGACCAGCTCGCGCCGCGGCAGGCCGCTGAGCGCCAGGTCGCGGCCGCCGACGTGGAACGCGCCCATGTCGCGCAGGCGGATCGGCGCCAGCGCCGGGCCGTCGTCAGGGGCAGCGGCCATCATTCGGCCTTGATGTGGTTGGTCTCGATGACCTGTTTCCACTTGGCCGTTTCGGTGGTGACGAAGCGGCCCAGGTCGGCGCGCGAGCCGGCGGCGGTCTCGACGCCCAGTTCGCGCATCTTGGCCGCCACCTCGGGCGCCTGCAGCGCCTGGGCGAAGGCGTCGTGCAGCGTGTCCAGCACCGGGGCCGGCGTGCCGGCCGGCGCCATCACGCCGAACCAGGGCGTGATCAGGAAGTCGGGTACGCCGGCCTCGGCGAAGGTCGGCACGTCCGGAATCGCCGGCGCGCGCGCGGCGCTGGCCACCGCCAGGGCGCGCAGCTTGCCGGCGCGGATGTTGGCCAGCGAGGCCGGCAGGTTGTCGAAGTACATGTCGACCTGGCCGCCGAGCAGGTCGGCCGCCACCTGGCCGGCGCCCTTGTACGGGATGTGGGCCAGGTCGATGCCGGCGCGCTGCTTGAGCAGCTCGGTCGCCAGGTGGGCCGAGCCGCCGATGCCGGAGGAGGCCGAATTGAGCTTGCCGGGGTTGGCGCGGGCATACGCCAGCAGCGCCGGCAGCGTGTCGGCCGGCACCTTGGGATTGACCACCAGCACGCTCGGCACGGTGCCGATCATGGCGACGGGGGCGAAGTCCTTGACGATGTCGTAGGGCGCCGGCTGGTAGAGCGACGGCGCCACGGTGCAACCGAACGCGCACATCAGCAGCGTCTGGCCGTCGGGGGCGGCGCGCGCCACCGCCTGCGCGCCGATGTTGCCGCCGGCGCCGGCGCGGTTCTCGACGATCAGCGGCTGGCCGAGACGCTTGGAAATGTTGTCGCTGAGCAGGCGCGCCAGGATGTCGGGCGTGCCGCCGGCGGGGAAGGGCACCGCCAGCGTGATCGGGCGGCTGGGGAAGTCGGCGGCCTGGGCGGCCAGCGGCAGGCAGGCGGCCAGCGCCAGCAGGGCACGGCCGGCCCAGCGGGCCAGCACGGGGCGCAGGCGCCGCGGCGCGGGAAGGTGGCGGGTGGGGCCCATGGTTGTCTCCGTAGCGGGTGGCCGGGTCGAAACGCCCGGTCCGTGGCGGACTGTAGCCAAGCCGGCGGCGCCTGCCCAATGCCGGTGGCGCAAGACCACCATATCGAATTCGGTATGGTTCTTTTCAGTCATTCAGTTACGGCATAGCATCTCGCCATGAGCGACGCCCACTCCTTGCCCTCCCTGCGCAGGCTCGACATGAACCTGCTGCTGACCTTCGACGTGCTGATGCGCACGCGCAGCGCCACCGCCAGTTCGCGCCTGCTGCACAAGACGCAGCCGGCCATCAGCCGCGACCTGGCGCGCCTGCGCCTGCGGCTGGAGGATCCGCTGCTGGTGGTGGTGAAGGGCCGCTTCATCCCGACGGAGCGCGCGCTGGAACTGCATGCGGCGGTGCACGACGCGCTGGCGCAGCTCGAGGCCGCGCTGCGTCCGGCCGAGGCCTTCGATCCGGCGCGCGCCGAAGGCGTGGTCAACATCGGCACCGGCGCGCACAGCGAGATCCTGCTGGCCGCGCCGCTGATCGAGCGGCTGCACCGCGCCGCGCCCGGCGTGACGCTGCGCTTCCAGTCGCTGCACGGCGACTTCGCGCCCGATGACCTGGAGGCCGAACGGCTGCACATCGCCATCGGCCTGTTCGGCAAGGTGCCGGCGCGCTTTCACCGCGACGCGCTGTATACCGACCGTCGCGTCTGCGTGCTGTCGGCGCGGCATCCCTGGGCCGGGCGCGGCGCGCTGACGCTGGCCGACCTGGGCGCCATCAAGTGGTTCGCGTTCGAGCAGATGTACGGCCGCGAGACGACCTTCGACCGGCTGCTCAAGCCGGGCGCCGGCCGCATGACGTTCTCGGCCTATCTGTCGGGTTTCGGCGTGGCGCCCTACGTGCTGGTGGACACTGACTATGCCACCACCATGCCGGCCAGCGTGGCGCGGGCGCACTGCCGCCATTTCCCGCTGGCGATGCTGGAAATGCCGGCGCGGCTGCGGCGCATGGAACTGGCGATGGTGTGGGCGCGCCGCCAGCACGCCTCGCCGTTGCAGGCGTGGCTGCGCGGCCAGGTGCGCGACGTGCTGCGCGAGCGCCTGGCCGCGGACGTCCCGGCTTAGCGGGCGACCGGCTTGCCGGTGGCCACGTCGATGGCCGAGCCGTCTTCCAGGCTGACGCGGTAGATCTCGCGCAGCACGTTGCCGGCGAAACCGATCTCGACGATGGACACGTCCTTGAAGGTGGTCTGGATGCCGTCGGGCAGCACGGCGTTGAACTTGGCGGACTCCTGCTTCATGGCGTCGGCCAGGCGCGCGTCGTACAGCGCCATGCTGTAGACCAGCGTGGTGTGCGGGTTGTGGGCGCGCACTTCCTTGCCGTCCTTCATCACGTTGACGCCGCTCACGCCCATGGTCTTGACCAGGTCGCGGCCGGCGTCGGCCATCTTGGCGTAGACCGGGCCGGTCACGCGCGGCAGCGGGCCGTCGCGCAGCGGCGCCAGGGCAGCCGTGGTCACGGTGTTGTAGGCCATCATGGCCTCGAAGCCCGCGCCGCTCTTGACCACGCCCAGGTCCAGCCACCACGGGTGGCCCGCGCCCTTGGCGGCTTCGGTCGGGTAGAAGTCCTTGAGGGTGACCTGCAGCGGCGCCGGCGGCTTGGGCAGCGCGCGCAGCATGCGCTGCGGCGTGGCGCTGTCGGCGCTGTGGATGTGGACCACGGTCACGTGCGGGATGTTGGGCGTTTCGGCCTCGGTCTTCAGGCCGAGGGCCAGCAAGTCCTGCTTGAGCGCGCCGTTGACCTTGGCGTCCAGCACGGCGTTGACGTCCTGCGGCAGGCGGTAGACCACGCCGTAGGTCGTCTTGTGTTCGCGGAAGGCGGGCTGCTCGAGCGCGCTGTTGTCGATGGGGGCGGCGGCGAAGGCGGCCGAGAGGGTGGCCAGGGACAGGCCCAGGGCGGCCAGGGGCAAGACGCGTTTGATCATGGATTTTCCTTTTATGTGTAAGACCCGCGAGAGTCCGGTCCAGTGTGGCCACGCCGGATGTACGGCGTATTGCACCAGTCCAAAGAAATCCGATAGGCGGCCGAGCCTGGCCGATAGCTGCGCCCGGCTATAGCAGGAAGACGGCCGCCACGATCAGCAGCCCCAGCGCCAGGTTGACCCCGACCCAGCGGCGGATGCCGGCCATGGCCTGGCCGCCGCGCGGCCATTCCGAGGCGGCCACCGCCGCGCGCAGGCGCGGATAGAGCGCCGCGCGGATGTAGGCATAGATGGCCGTCATCACCAGCCCGCCCGTGGCCATCACGGTCCAGGCGCGCGGCATGAAGAAGGCGCCGCCGCTGCGCGCGGCCTGGGCCGCCTCCTGGCCGATCATGACCGCGCCGGTCGCCAGGATCAGCACGATGGCGGCCAGCACCGCGTTCAGGAACGGGCCCAGCACCGCGGCCATCAACCGCAGGCGCTGCGGCGGTTCGAGTTGCGCGGCCGCCGGCCGCAGGAAACAGTGGGCGAACAGCATGCCGCCGACCCAGAGGATCACGGCCAGCAGGTGGATGAGTTTGAGGGCGCTGTAGAGCATGGTGTCGGAGTTCGGGAAGGGGCCGCGCCGGCGCGATGCCGGCGGCGAGGCCTGGCTGTGGGCTGTGGCCGCCGGGGACAAGGCGGCCGAATCTGTCCCCATCATATATCCCCATGCCGCCCGGGCGGGCTTCTTGACGCGTGTCAGGGTTTTGCATTTAGAATGAGATTGATTTTTATTTGTGATCAAGAGAGTTCGGGAGTCCACCGTGTCCAACCTTGCGCTTGCCTCCGGCGACGCCGTCCATCTGCTCTACCGCGCGCACCACGGATGGCTGCATGGCTGGTTGCGGGGCAAGCTGGGCAATTCCTGCGATGCCGCCGACCTGGCGCAGGACACCTTCCTGCGAGTGCTGCGGCACCGGCACGAACTCGACGCGCTGCGCGAGCCGCGCGCCTACCTGACCACCATCGCCAAGCGCCTGGTGCTGAATCACTACCGGCGCCGCTCGCTCGAACAGGCCTACCTGGACGCCCTGGCGGCCATGCCCGAGGCCACGGCGCCGTCGCCCGAGCAGCGCCTGCTCATCCTCGAAACGTTGCAGGAAATCGACGAGATGCTGGCGGGCCTGGCGCGGCCGGCGCGCCAGGCCTTCCTGATGGCGCAGCTCGAAGGGCTCAGCCATATCGAGATCGCCGCGCGGCTGAACGTGTCGGTGCGGTCGGTGCACCGCTACATCGCCAAGGGGTACGAGCAATGCATCATGGCGGTGATGTGAGCGCCCAGTGGGGCGTGGCGGGCGAACTGCCCGCCGTCGACCGCAAGGTCGCGCGCGAGGCGGCGCGCTGGCTGCTGCGCCTGAGTTCCGAGCGCGCCACCGATGCCGACGTCCATGCCTGCCAGCAATGGCGCGCCAGCAAGGCCGAGCATGAATATGCCTGGCAGCGCGCGCAGCGCGTCAATCAGCGCTTCGGCCTGATCCCGGCGTCCCTTGGCATGGCGGCGTTGAACCGGCCCGAATCGGCCGGTCGGCGCGCGGCGCTCAAGACGCTGGCCGCGCTGATCGTGGCCGGGCCGGCGGGTTGGGCCGCCTGGCGCGCCAGTCCGTTCGAATGGACCGCCGACTACCGCAGCGCGACCGGCGAACAGCGCCAGGTGGCGCTCAGCGACGGTTCCTCCATGCGCCTGAACACCGCCAGCGCGGTCGACGTCCTGTACGACGCCGACCAGCGGCTGGTGCGGCTGCGCGCCGGCGAGATCGCGGTCCATGCGGTGGCCGAGACCGGCGCCCATGCGCGGCCCTTCGTGGTGCGCACGAAGCAGGGCGATATCCAGGCGCAGGCGGCGCGCTTCTGCGTGCGCGAAGACGGCTCTGCCTGCCGCGTCAGCGTGCAGGAGGGCGGCGTGACGCTGCGCCGCGGCGACGCCAGCCTGGCGCTGGCCGCCGGCGAGCAGGCCTGGCTGCGCGATGATGACGCGCCGCGCATCGAGCCGGCCGACCCGCATGCCGCCGACTGGACGCGCGGCGTGCTGCACGCCAGCGCCTGGCGCCTGGACGCCTTCGCGGCGGAGCTGGGCCGCTACCGGCCGGGCGTGCTGCGCTGTGATCCGGCAGTCGCCGGGCTGCGCATCTCCGGCGCCTTCCAATTGCAGGATACCGACGCGGTGCTGGCGGCCTTGCCGTCCACGCTGCCGGTGCAGGTGCGCTACCGCAGCGCGTACTGGGTGACGATCATGCCGCGCGCGGGACAGGCCTGATTTGTCGTTGTTACAAAAATGCCGGGGGCGAATTGTCCGGTTGGCGTTGGCCGAGGGTCATGGTCAGTAGAGGCAAACAAATGCCGATACCCGTTGGATCGAAAGGACGACCATGGCTCACTCCCCCGCCAGCCGCGCCCGCGGCACCCCCTTGAACCGAGAGGCTCCATGCCGATTGACCCGCCTGGCCCTGGCGCTGCGCATTGCCACCGTGCTGGCTGCCCCGGCCGTCGCGCTGTGGCCGGCCGCGGCCGCGCAGGCCCAGGCCGCGCCGGCCGAGCAGGCGCGCAGCTACCGCATTCCGGCCGGTCCGCTGGCCGAGAATCTGTCGCGCTTCGCCGACAACGCCGGCGTCACGGTGCTGTTCGACGCGGCGCTGGTGGGCCAGCGCCGCGGTGCCGGACTGAACGGGGAGTATTCCGTGGCTGACGGTTTCGCCCGCCTGCTGGCCGGCAGCGGCCTGGCCGCGCGCGAGCGCAGCCCCGGCGTGTTCGTGCTGCAGGCCTTGTCGCAGACCGGCGTGACGCAGCTGACGCCGGTCACGGTGGAAGGCGAGGGCGCGGCGGTCACGCCGGCCTGGGAAACCCGCAGCGACCGCAAGCGCCTGGACGACGCGCAGGTGCGCAGCTGGAGCGACCTGGGCAAGCGCCTGGAACCCGGCGTGAATTTCAACCGCCAGAACAACAGCATCAACATCCGCGGCCTCGACCAGGACCGCGTGCTGACGCGCGTGGACGGCATCCGCCTGCCGTGGCTCGACGACGGCGCGCGCGGCGTCAAGGGCGGCCTGGAGGCGGTGGACTTCAATTCCCTGTCGCGCCTGGACATCGTGCGCGGCGCCGACGCCAGCGCCGGCGGTTCGGGCGCCATCTCGGGCATGGCCGACCTGTACACGCTCGATCCCTCGGACCTGCTGACCGACGGCAAGACCTTCGGCGCGCTGGCCAAGACCGACTACGACACCGCCGACAGCAGCTGGGGCGCCAACGCCGCGCTGGCCGGGCAGATCCACAGCAATACCTTCTGGCTGGTGCAGGCGGGCGTGCGCAACGGCCACGCGCTCGACAACCGCGGCGACGTCGGCGGCTACGGCCCGCGCCGCAACCAGCCGACCCCCGAGGACTACGACCAGCGCAGCTTCCTGCTCAAGCTGCAGCAGCGCGTCGAAGGCGGCCACCGCTTCGGCCTGACCGGCGAATACTTCAAGCGCAAGGCCACCCAGGACAGCATGTTCGAGCAGGGGCCGGGCACCAGCTACCTGATCGGCGAGAACACCACCCGAAAGGAAACCGAGCGCCAGCGCGTGTCGCTCGATTATTCCTACAAGGCGCCCGCCGAGGGCGGCTGGATCGACAGCGCCACCGCGGTGGTGTACTGGCAGCGCATGCAGCTCGACAGCGCGCTCGACGGCGAGCGCAGCCGCGATTCGCGCGCCAACATCATTCCTGGCGATCCGTCCCTCTACGGCTTTCCCAGCGGCGCCTATGGCCGCAACAACTCCATCCGCCAGACCATGTTCGGCGCCAACGGCGAGCTGACCAAGCGCCTGGCGGGCAACGCGGTATCGCAGCTGTGGACCGTGGGCGGCGAGTGGTACGGCAACAAGACCGAGCAGAACTCCAATGGCTACGACAACTGCCCGACGGTGCGTCCCGGCACCCCGGCGCCGTTCGGCCCGCGCACCTGCGACATGCTGCACACCAACCAGGCCGACGTGCCGCTGTCCAAGGGCAGCCAGTGGGCGCTGTGGGTGTCCGACGAGTTCAGCTTCGGCGACGGCCGCTACACCGTCATGCCGGCGCTGCGCTACGACCACTACGAGCAGACGCCCAAGTCCACCGAGAGCTACGCCAGCAACCGCAACGGCGGCGTGCTGCCGCCCGAGAACAGCGGCGGGCGCTTCTCGCCCAAGCTGCTGACCACCTGGAAGGCGGCCGACGACCTGAGCCTGTACGCGCAGTACGCGTATGGCTTCAAGGCGCCCAGCGCGACGCAGCTGTACACCAACTACGGCGGCCCCGGCACCTACCTGCGGGTCGGCAACCCCTACCTGAAGCCGGAAACCAGCAAGGGCTGGGAGCTGGGCGCCAAGCTGGGTTCCGATTCGCTCGGCGGCGCGTTATCGTTCTTCGACAACCGTTACCAGAATTTCATCGACAGCAATGTGCCGCTGGATGCCAACTCGCCGCAATGGCAGCCGGGCTGGGCCGGGCAGTACCCGCTGGGCGTCACCGGCAACGTCAACCGCGCCAAGGTGCGCATCTACGGCGCCGAGGCCAGCGCGCACTGGAAGTTCTCGCCGGGCTGGCGCACCTGGGGCTCGCTGGCGTGGGCCGTGGGCAAGGATGAGGGCACCGGCCAGTACCTGAACTCGGTGGCGCCGCTGAAGGCGGTGCTGGGCGTGGGCTACGGCCGCGACGTGTGGGGCGTGGACGCGATGCTGACGACCGCCCTGCGCCGCAACAAGGTCGAGTACCCGGAAGCCGGCGCCACGACGCCCAACCGCGACTTCCAGGCGCCCGGCTACGGCGTGGTGGACCTGATGGGCTACTGGCGGCCGACGGCGGTCAAGGGGCTGCAGGTGCAGGCCGGCGTGTTCAACCTGTTCGACAAGAAGTACTGGGAAGCGATCAACGTGCCGACCGCGGGCGCCACGGCCCTGCCGCGGCCGGTGGACTGGTACACGGAACCGGGGCGCAGCCTGCGCGTCTCACTGACTTATCAATACTGACCCGCGCTGCCGCCGCTGCGCGTCAGCGGCGGCAGTCCTGATTTTCCATTCCGGCCGGAGAGCCCGCAATGAACCAAGAAGTGAAGCACACCGATTTCGATACCCGCGCCGCCGACCTGCGCGCGCGCAACGACGCGCTGGCGGCGAGCCAACCCGGCCTGCGCGCCCGCAACCTGGCGCAGGCGCTGGGCGTGTCCGAGGCCGAATGGGTCGCCGCCGGCTGTGGCGGCGTCAAGGCCACCGAACTGCACGGCCAGCCGCAGGAGATCTTCCGCGAACTGGGCACGCTGGGACCGGTGATGGCCTTGACGCGCAATGACTGGTGCGTGCATGAACGCCACGGCGAATACCTGGACATCCAGGCCGACGGGCCGGTGGGTCTGGTGCTGGGTCCCGACATCGACCTGCGCGTGTTCTTTTCGAGCTGGCGCTCGGCCTGGGCGGTCGAGCAGGACGGCCGTCACAGCCTGCAGTTCTTCGACGGCGAGGGCGTGGCGGTGCACAAGGTCTACCGCACCGAGGCCACCAACGCCGCAGCGTTCGATGCGCTGGTGGCCCGGTTCGCCGGCGCGTCGCGCTGGCCCGAGACCGCGCCCTATGCGCCCGCCGCCGACGCGCCGCGAGTCGAGGACAGCGCGCAGTGGCGCCAGGCCTGGCTCGGCATGCAGGACACGCACGAGTTCTTCCCGCTGCTGCGCAAGTTCAAGGTGTCGCGCCTGGCGGCGCTGGAGGCGGCCGGCGAGGACCTGGCCCAGACCGTGCCGGTGGAATCGGTCGAGCGCATGCTGGAGTCGGCCGCGGGCAGCGGCCTGTCGATCATGTGCTTCGTCGGCAACCGGGGCATGATCCAGATCCATACCGGACCCGTTGAGCAGCTGCGCCGCACCGGTCCCTGGTATAACGTGCTGGACCCGAAGTTCAACCTGCATCTGGACACCACCGCCATCGCGTCGGCGTGGGTGGTCAACAAGCCCACCAGCGATGGCTGGGTGACGTCGCTGGAGCTGTATTCTTCCAGCGGCGACCTGATCGCGCAGTTCTTTGGCGAGCGCAAGCCGGGCAAGCCGGAACTACCGGGCTGGCGCGAATTGATGTTGGGTCTGTGCCGCGTGCCGTTGGCCGCGTGAGGATGAAGCAATGAAGAAATGGCTGGCGATGGCGGCGGGATGGATGCTGGTGGCTTGCGCGCAGGCGGCGCCGCCGGCGCGCGTGGTGACCCTGGGCGGTAGCGTGACGGAGATCGTGTACGGTCTGGGGCAGGGCGACAGGCTGGTGGGCGACGACCAGTCCAGCCTGTACCCGGAAGCCGCGACCAGGCTGCCGCGCGTCGGCTATTACCGCGCGGTGCCGGTGGAGGGCGTGCTGGCGCTCAAGCCCGACCTGGTGCTGGCGTCCGAGCAGGCCGGCCCGCCCGAGGCGCTCAAGCGCCTGGGCGAAGTCGGCGTGAAGGTCGTGAGCGTGCCGGACGCGCCGTCGGTCGACTCGCTCAAGGCGCGCATCCGCGCCGTCGCCGGCGCGCTGGACGTGGCGCCGGAAGGCGAACGGATGGTGCAGGAGGTCACGCGCGAGCTCGACAAGGCCGAGGCGCTGCCGGCCACCCGCGCGCGGGCGCTGCTGCTGATCAACCGCAACGGCGCGCCGCAGGGCGCGGGGCATGGCACCGCGGCGGCCGAGGTCATGCACCTGGCCGGGCTGGCCAATGTGCTGGACGGGCAGCAGGGCTACAAGCCGCTGTCGCCCGAGGCCATCGGCGCGCTGGCGCCGGACCTGATCATCGTGACGCGTGAATCGCTGCAGGCCAGCGGCGGCCTGGAAGGGTTCGCGCGGCTGCCCGGCATCGCCGTGACGCAAGCCGCCGCGAAGCAGCGCATCATCGTCATGGACGACCTGCTGATCCTGGGCCTGGGGCCGCGCCTGCCGCAGGCGCTGACCCAGCTCAAACAGGAGGCCGCGCATGCCATGGCGCGCTAACCCGCCCCTGGCGCTGGTGTTGCTGGCGGTGGCGTTGGTGGCGGCGGTGCTGGCGGCCAGCGCCAGCGGCGCGGTCTCGATTCCGTTGCGCGAGCTGCCGTCGCTGTTGTGGGGCACGCCCACGCCGGAGCAGGCGTTGTGGCGCAATGTGCTGATCGACATCCGCCTGCCGCGCGTGCTGCTGGCGGTGGTGATGGGCGCCGGCCTGGCGATCTCGGGCGCGGCGCTGCAGGCGCTGTTCCGCAATCCGCTGGCCGAGCCCGGCCTGATCGGCATTTCCGCCGGCGCGTCGCTGGGCGCCGTCATCGCCATCGTGATGACGCATGGCGGCTTCTGGTACACCGCGCCGGGCGCCTTCATCGGCAGCCTGATCGCGACGCTGTCGGCCTACATGGTGGGCCGGCGCGTGCCGGGCGTGGCCGGGCTGCTGCTGGCGGGGGTGGCGATCACCGCCATCGCCTTCAGCCTGATCGGCCTGTTCACCTTCATGGCTTCCGACGCGCAGCTGCGCGACCTGACCTTCTGGAACATGGGCAGCCTGGCCGGCGCGAGCTGGAAGCTGCTGGCCTTCCTGGGGCCGTGGGTGCTGCTGCTGTCGCTCTGGCTGATGCGCCAGTGGCGCGTGATGAACGCGCTGCTGCTGGGCGAGCGCGAAGCCCAGCACCTGGGCTATTCGCTCAAGCAGGCGCGGGCCCGGCTGGTGCTGGCCTGCACCCTGATCGTCGGGCCGCTGGTGGCCGCCAGCGGCACCATCGTGTTCGTCGGCCTGGTGGTGCCGCACCTGGTGCGCATGACGCTGGGCGCCAACCATCGCCTGCTGCTGCCCGCCTGTCTGCTGGGCGGCGGGCTGGTGATGACGCTGGCGGACTGGCTGGCGCGCATCGTGGTGGTGCCGGCCGAACTGCCGATCGGCCTGGTGACCGGACTGGTCGGCGGGCCGTTCTTCCTGTGGTTGCTGGCGCGCGGCCGGAGGCACGGTTGATGCTGGCCGCTGAAAACCTGACCCTGGCGCGCGACGGCAAGCGCATCCTGGAGCGCGTGTCGCTGGCGATCCATCCTGGCGAAGTGGTGGGCCTGCTGGGCAGCAATGGCGCCGGCAAGTCGACCCTGCTGGGCGCGCTGTCGGCCGAGCTGGGCGCCGACGGCGGCAGCCTGACGCTGGATGGCCGCCCGCTGGACGCGATGCCGCCGCGCGAACAGGCGCGCAAGCGCGCGGTGCTGCCGCAGAAGCCCGGGCTGACCTTCGACCTGGGGGTGCGCGAGGTGGTGGCGATGGGCGCCTATCCCTTTCCCGAACTGTCGCCGGCCGAGGTCGACGCGCTGGCGCGCCAGGCCCTGGAATGGGCCGACGTCAGCCACCTGGACGGGCGCCGCTATCCGCAACTGTCGGGCGGCGAGCAGCAGCGGGTGCAGTTCGCCCGGGTGCTGGTGCAGTGCCGCGCGGCGCGGGCCGCGGGCGAGGCCCGCTATCTGCTGCTGGACGAGCCCACTGCCAGCCTGGATCCGAAGCACCAGGCCGACCTGATGCGGCGCGCGGCGCAGCTGGCGCGCGAAAGCCATACGGGCGTGCTGGTCATCCTGCACGACATGAACCTGGCGGCGCGCTGGTGCGATCGCCTGCTGCTGCTGAGCGGCGGCCAGGCGGTGGCGCTGGGCACGCCGGCCGAGGTGCTGACGCCGGCCAACCTGTTCCTGGCGTATGGCATCGAGGCGCAGGTGATGCCGCATCCGCTGCAGGCCGACCGCTTGCTGGTGCTGATGGCTTGATGGGGGCGAGCCCCGGTAAAATGGGGCATCGCGGCGGCCGCGGCCGCCTTTTCCTCATCTACCGACAGGACCTAGTGTCATGCCTACTTTCGACGTCGTCTCCGAAGTCGACAAACACGAACTCACCAACGCCATCGACCAAGCCAACCGCGAGCTCGCCACCCGTTTCGATTTCAAGGGCACGGATGCCAAGTTCGAGCTGGAAGGCTTCGTGGTGACGCAGATCGCCTCCAGCGCGTTCCAGCTCAAGCAGATGCTGGATATCCTGCGCGGCCGGCTGTCGGCGCGCGGGATCGACGTGCGCTGCCTGGATGTGGCGGATCCGCTGGAGAACCTGGGCGGGGCGCGGCAGAAGGTGACGATCAAGCAGGGCATCGAGCAGCCGGTGGCCAAGAAGCTGATCGCGGCGATCAAGAACGCCAAGCTCAAGGTCGAGAGCCAGATCAATGGCGACAAGCTGCGGATCAGCGGGAAGAAGCGGGATGATCTGCAGACGGCGATTGCGTTGTTGAAGAAGACGGATGTGGATTTGCCGTTGCAGTTTGAGAATTTTCGGGACTGAGTTTTTTTTGGCGGCGGGGGCTTCGTAGGCCGCCCGTTGCGCGGGGCGCCTGGGGGGTGGGCGCCCACGATTGCGGTCCGGAGCGTTCGCTCCGGACTTGCCTAGGCGCCCCCCCCCCTTCGTCATCTTCGTCCAGGCCTTCGGCCTTCCCTTCA
>NZ_CYTY01000061.1:3312-27687 GCF_001298995.1 Achromobacter sp. 2789STDY5608615 | reverse complement strand
CCCCTGCAAATCGGTAAAAAGTACCGCCCGCCTCGGCACGGACCGCGCGGTTGCCGAGGCGGTGGCCGCGCGGACCCGTTGCGGTCGGCGGGAACATGGATTGCTACTGCTGTTTCTCAACGGCCATCCCCCCGATGCGCCGCGCACGCAATCCCACGGGAGTACGCCATGAAAATCCGCCTTCTCACCCCGATAGCCCTGCTGTTGTTCGCGCTGGGCGGGCCGCAGGCCGCGCTGGCGCAAGCCGCGCCTTCGGCCCAGGCGGAAACGCGGCTGGACAGTGGCGACCGCGACTTCCTGGAAAACGCGGCGCAGGCGGGCCACCTGGAAGTCGAGGGTAGCCGGCTGGCGCTGGACAAGGCGCGCAGCCCCGAGGTCAAGCGCTTCGCGCAGAAGATGATCGAGGACCACGGCAAGGCCGGCCAGGAACTGGCCGCCTTGGCCAAGCACAAAGGCTATGACGCGCCCACCGGCCCGTCCGTGATGCAGAAGGCGCGCTTGCAGGCCCTGGGGCTGCGCGATGACGGCTTCGACAAGGCGTATGCCGACGAGATCGGCGTCGGCGCGCACGAGCAGGCCGTCGAACTGTTCGAGAAGGCCTCCAACGAGGTCAAGGACCCGGACATCAGGCAGTTCGCCATCCAGACGCTGCCCACCTTGCAGCAACACCTGCAAATGGCCAAGTCACTCAAACAAAGTACGGAAAAGCAGTGATCGCGACGGATATGGCTAGCATATGGACCGCGATGAGCTTCTGGCGCGCATGTTGGCGACCCCCGTTTCCGACAGGCATCTGAACGACTGGCCGGAGGTGCTCTCCGACTACGCCAGGTGCCTGGTGGACCTGCAGGGCAAGCTCTCCGCCGGAGACATGGAGATGCTGATCGGCGCCGGCGCCGATTTCTATCGGACGTTGGCGCGTGCCGAGCAATACCGGCAGGCGTCGGTCTGGAATCCGCCCCCCTGACCCTGGGGTGGGCCTTCGATTGACAGGACCTGCCATGATCACACCCGAAACGGCCGCGCCTTCGCCCCTCGTCGACCCTGCATTGGGCGCGCCTTCCCTGCCCCCGGCTGCCGCGCCCGCGCCGCGCCGGCTGCTGTCCCTGGGGCTGTTGCTGGGGTTGCTGCTCTGGGCGCTGGGCACCGCGCTGCTGGTGATGTTCAACCTGGCCATGCGCCTGGCCGCCTGAAGCGCATCGCCCGGGCCGTCAGGTACGCGCCGCGCCCGGCCGGCATGGCAATTGCTGCTTTGCGCAATTGCCCGCATCCGGAGGCGCCGTGCTTTCTTCCTGGCTTTCCCGCCCCTTCGTGCCCGCCGAACATCCCGTTGCGCTGTGGCTCGCCGCCCTCGTGGCGGGCGCGGCGCTGTTTGTCGCCCTCAAGCTTGCCTTGCGGTTGGCGCGCGCGCGGCTCGACCGGCTGGCGCAACCCTCCGGACACGGCGTGGCCGGCGCGGCTTCGCGGGTGCTGTTGCGCACGAGCTGGCTGATCCTGGCATTGGCCTCGCTGCTGATCGCGGTCGACGTGGTCGGCGCGCCGCTGCCGGGCAGCGGTTTCGGCGCGGGCCATCTCTGGTTCGTGCTGATCGCGTTGCAACTGGCGCTGTGGCTCGACCGCGGCATCGAGGCGGGCCTGAGCGAGGCGGTGGCGGCGCGCGGGCGCGCCGGCTCCATCACGGCCACGCTGCTGTCGTTCCTGTTGCGCGCGCTGGTCTGGGTCATCGTGCTGCTGGCGATGCTGGACAATGTCGGCGTCAACATCACCGCGCTGGTCGCCAGCCTGGGAATCGGCGGTGTCGCGGTGGCGCTGGCGGTGCAGACCATCCTGAGCGATCTGTTCGCCTCCATCTCGATCGGCCTGGACAAGCCCTTCGAGGCCGGCGATTTCATCGTGTTCGGCCAGGTCGCCGGCAGCATCGAACACGTCGGCCTCAAGACCACGCGCATCCGCAGCCTGGGCGGCGAGCAGATCGTCTGTTCCAACACGGAACTGCTCAAGCAGACCATCCAGAACTACAAACGCATGCAGCAGCGCCGTATCGTGTTCTCCATCCGCGTCACCTATCGCACGCCGGTCGAGCAGGTGGCGGCGGTGCCCGCCATCATCCGCGCCCAGATCGAGCGGCAGCCGGATACCCGCTTCGACCGCGCGCACCTGGCCCGGCTGGCCGAGAGCGCGCTGGAGTTCGAGGCGGTCTATTACGTGATGAGCGCGGACTACAACCAGTTCATGGACCTGCAGCAGGCCATCTACCTGGGCGTGATGCGCGACCTGCAAGCCGCCGGCATCGCGCTGGCGCTGCCGGAGCGCACGCTGCACGTGGTCCGGCCGCCGCCGCGCCATTAACGCGTGTCGGCGCCCCCGCCGGAGCCGGCCGAGGCGCCCGAGCCGGGCATGCCGCCCTGGCCGGTCGAACCGGTGCCGCCCTGGCTGCGCGGCGCTCCGCGGCTGTCCGTGCCGCCCTCGCCGCCCAGGCGTTCGGACGGCCGCTTTTCCTTGGCGGGGCGGGGTTCGCCCTGCGGGGGAGGCGTCTTCTGCGCGGGTGCCGGCCCGGCCTTGCCCGGTTGCGCCGCCGACGGGTTGCGCGGCGGGGCCCGCAGTTCGCCGGGCCTGGACGGCGTGGTCGAACCGGGCTTGGGCAGGGTCGCGGGAGCGGCATTGCCCGGCGTGGCGCTCGGCGCCGGCATGGCCGCGCCGTCCGGCGGCCGCGACTGGGCCCAGCCGCTGGCCGCGGCCAGCGCGTTGACGAGGAGAGCGGTGGCGATGATGGTTACGGTCTTCATGATGGACTACCTCCGATGTGGAACCCTGGCCGCGCCCGACAGGGGCATGGCCGCCGCGGCATGGCGCGCCCGGCCAGGATGGCCGGCAACGCCTGGCGCCAGCGCCTGGCGCAGCAGGTCCCCCAGTTGCGCCAGGCCCGCGTGCAGGTCGCCGCTGATGTGGACGCGCAGGCAACGGCGGCCTCGCGCCCTCAGCTCTTCCATGTCGCCGAACGCCTGTGCGCGCTGCGTGGCGCCGAAGTCCGCCGCATGGCCGGGCGCCACCAGCTCGCCCGGCGCCTGCGCCGTGATGAAGAGGAACCGCCCGCCGGCCCGGCCGCCCTTGTGCAGCTGGCCGCACGAGTGCAGATAGCGCGGCCCGAATCCGCCCTGGGTGGCCACGCCGGTGGCGCGCATGATGTCGCCGCGCGCGCCAGCCAGCCAGCTTTCACACGCCGCATCGCGCGGCAGGTAGGCCAGCAGGGCCACGTAGTCGCCCGCCCGCGCCGCATGCGCCAGATGGGCCGCCAGCAACGCCGCCGCCGACGGGGACGAAGCGGGCTCGCCATGGAAGGCCAGCGCCCCCTCCACCCGCAACAGCTCGCCGCCCCCGGCCACCGCCGCGGGCCCCGCGGCCACCGACAGGGCGCGCGTGCGCGCCTTGCTGGCCTCCACGTCGGGCTGATCGAACGGATTGACGCCCAGCACCGCGGCGGCGATCGCGGTGGCTACTTCCCAACGGAAGAATTCCTGCGCCACGGCCAGCCCCGGGCCGCAGCGGCAGACCAGCACCGGGAAACCGGCCGCCGCCAGCTCGCGCGCGCGCGCGGCCAGCCCGGCGTCGGGCGCGGCGGTGCTGGCCAGGTGCACGAACAGCCGGTCGGGGCCATACCGCGAGGGTGCGGCCAGGGGTTCATCCGCGATCGGCACCAGGCCCTTGCCCTGCTTGCCGGTCGATTCGGCCAGCAATTGCTCGAGCCAGCCGCCCAGCGCCCGCAGCCCGGGATCGGCCAGCAGCGTGACCTTGTCGCGTCCGGCCAGCGCCGCTTCTCCCAGCAGCAGGCCCAGCACCAGCCCGGGATTGCGATGCGCCGCGGCATGACGCGCGCAAGCGCGCCGCATGGGCTGGGCCGCGCGCGCCAGGCTGGCCGGATCGTGGCCCAGCAGTGCCGCCGCCACCAGGCCGAACGGCGACAGCACCGAACTGCGTCCCCCGACCGCGGGATTGCCCTCGAACACCGCGGCATAGCCCTCGCGCTGCGCGCGCGCCTGCAGCGGCGTGCCGGGATCGGTAATGGCGACAAAGCGCCGGCCGGCCTCCTGGCGCCCGAGCAGGTCCACCACGCGCTGGTGGAAATAGGCCGCCAGCATGCCCGACTCCAGCGTGGCGCCGGACTTGCTGGCGACCACGAACAGCGTGCGCGTCAGATCCAATTGCGCCTGGAGCGCGAGAATCTGCGCCGGGTCGGTGGAATCGAGCACGCGCAGCCGCAGGCCGCCGCCGGCCACGCCGAGAATGCGGGCCAGCGCTTCGGCGCCCAATGTCGCGCCGCCCATGCCCAGCAATACGGCATCCGAGAAGCCCGCCACGCACAGCCGGCGGCAGGCGGACGCCAGCCGGCCCATGCTGCCTGGCGCCGCCCCCGGCCGCAGCCAGCCGAGCCAGCGGTTCTCGTCCGCGCCGGTCCAGAGCGATGCATCGCCCGACCACAGGCGCGCCATCCACGCCTGCCGCCGCGCCTGCGCCAGGCGCGCTTCGACGCGCGCCGCCAACGATGCCGGGATGCCATGGGAAAACCCGTTCAAGGGAGGGAGGGCGCGGACCGGGCGCGCGGGACCGCGCGCGCCCTTGGACGTTTGCCGCGACCGCGGCGCGCGCGGGGCGAGAGGAAGCGTGGCGGGCGAGTACATATCCATGAATAGGGTTCCTAAAAGCCCGAAGCACGCGGCCGAGAGGCTGGCGCGCGCGTTTCGCGCAGGCGCGGGATGGCCGCGGCAGGGCCAAGCCGGTCGATGCCCGGTGTCTGCTGCGGATCGACGTCCGGCATGGGGTTGGGCAGGCTGTCCGGCGGACTGCGCTCGGGGCGGTCCGGGTCCCGCCGCGCGGGCGGCGCGACGTCCGGCGATTCGGCCGGCGACTGATCCGGCGGGACAGCCGGTCTCGGGGCGGAGGGCGCGTCGGCCGGGCGCGGACCCGCGGCGGCGCCCGCCTGCCGATTCTGCAAAATCTTCTGTGTCATTGCCGACTCCTGGAGCGGGAAGGAAGCGCTGTCGGCTTCCATTCCGGATGGAGCCGCATTCCAGCAAGCGGCATGCCCGCCGCCTGGCGCCCGGCACGGGACTTGCTCGGGGCAGGGATTCCCCGCCTGGAGCCGCCATGTCCGTTCCCGAAGCCACCACCTTGACGGTGCTGACCGTCAATACCCACAAGGGCTACACCAGCTTCAACCGCCGCTTCATGCCGCACGACCTGCGCGAAGCGTTGCGCTCGGCGGCGCCGGACCTGGTGTTCCTGCAAGAGGTGGTGGGCGAGCACCAGGGCATGGCCGCGCGCCATGCGGGCCGCTGGCCGACGCAATCGCAATACGAGTTCCTGGCCGACACGCTGTGGCGCGATTTCGCCTATGGCCGCAACGCGGTCTACCCGGCGGGCCACCACGGCAACGCCGTCCTGTCGCGCTATCCGATCGCGCGCTTCGAGAATCATGACGTCAGCGTCGGCGACCACGAAAGCCGCGGCCTGCTGCATTGTGTGTTGCGACTGCCCGGCGGCGCGCGCGCGGTGCACGCGATCTGCGTGCACCTGGGCCTGCTGGAGCGCCATCGCCGCCAACAGATCGCCAGCCTGTGCCGCCTGGTGGCGCGCGAGGTGCCGGCCGCCGACGCTTTGCTCATCGCCGGCGATTTCAACGACTGGCGCCTGAAGGCCGACCGGCTGATGCGCGACTGCCGGGTGCAGGAAGTCTTCACCTCGCGCCTGGGGCGGCCGGCCCGCACGTTCCCGGCGCGCTGGCCGCTGCTGCGCCTGGACCACATCTACGTGCGCAACGTGCGCGACTGGCGCCCCGTGCCGCTGGCCTCGCGAGTGTGGTCGCGCCTGTCCGACCACGTGCCGATCGCGGCGGAGATCGCGCTATGACGGACATTGCCCTGGGTTGGCGCAGCGGCAACCGCTACACGCTGCTGGAAAACGGCGAAGCCTATTTCCCCGCGGTGCGTGGCGCCATCGACGGCGCCACGCGCGAGATCCTGGTCGAAACCTTCATCCTGTTCGACGATGTGGTCGGCCGCGCGCTGCAACAGGCCCTGATCGCCGCGTCGCAACGCGGCGTCAGCGTCGACCTGCTGGCCGATGGCTATGGCTCGGACCAGTTGCCCGAGGCATTCCTGGCGGCGCTGACCGGCGCCGGCGTGCGCGTGCACCTGTTCGACCCGCGCCCGCGGCTGTTCGGCGTGCGCACCAACCTGTTTCGTCGCATGCACCGCAAGATCGTCGCGGTGGACGGCGCCTGCGCATTCATCGGCGGCATCAACTTTTCGGCCGACCACCTGCGGGACTACGGCCCGCAGGCCAAGCAGGACTATGCCGTGCGGGTGGAGGGTCCGCTGGCCGCCGACATGGCCGACTACGCCCGCGCGGCCCTCGGGCCCCGGCGCGGCCGCCGCCGCTGGCCCGCGCGCCTGGAACCGGTACCGGCCGGCGACGGCGGCGGCCGGCTGGTGGTGCGCGACAACCAGGGCCACCGCACCGACATCGAGCGTCATTACCGAGCCGGGCTGCGCGCGGCGCGCCAGGACGTGCTGATCGCCAACGCCTATTTCTTTCCCGGCTACCGCCTGCTGCACGACCTGGCCCAGGCCGCGCGCCGCGGCGTGCGGGTGCGCCTGCTGCTGCAAGGCGAGCCCGACATGCTGGTGGCGCAACTGGCCGCCAGCATGCTGTACGACTACCTGATCGACGCCGGCGTCGAGATCTTCGAGTACTGCAAGCGCCCGCTGCACGCCAAGGTGGCCTGCGTCGACACCGATTGGTCCACCGTCGGCTCGAGCAATCTGGACCCGCTCAGCCTGGCCCTGAACCTGGAAGCGAACGTGGTCGCCCGCGACGCCGCGCTGAACGCCGACCTGCGCGCCAGCCTGGAGCGCCTGATTGCCGACGACTGCAAGGCAGTGCGCATGCAGCCCGGCTCGCGGCGGCGCCTGCGGCGCTTCTGGGTCGGCGTGGTGGTGTTCCATTTCCTGCGCCGCTTTCCCGCCTGGGCCGGGGCCTTGCCGGCGCACAAGCCGCGCCTGCGCACCCTGGACGAGGTCGGGCAGCGCGAGGGCGAGGCGCTGTGAGCCTGTACCGTTCGCGCCTGATGCGCGCCGCCCGCCGCCGCTGGCCCCGCGTCAAGCGATGGCTGCCGTGGGTCGTGCTGGCGCTGGCGGCGGGCCTGCTGGCGTATTTCGGCAGTTCGGTCGACTGGCCCCAGGTGTGGCAGGCGGTGCGCCGCATTCCGCGCGCCGCGGTGCTGCTGGCCGCGGCGCTGGTGCTGCCCGCTTATCTGGCCTACGCCTGCCTGGACCTGCTGGCCCGGCGCTACACCAGCCACACCCTGCCCTGGCCCCGGGTCCTGGGCGTGGCCATGCTGAGCTATGCGTTGAATCTGAACCTGGGCGTGCTGCTGGGCGGGCTGGGCGTGCGCCTGCGCCTGTACACCCGGCTGGGCTGCCGCAAGGCCGTCGCCACGCGGGTGGCGCTGTTCTCGGCGCTGTCGAACTGGATCGGTTACGGCTGGGTGGCGGGCGTGGTGTTCGCCAGCGGCGCGCTGGCGGCGCCGCCGGGCTGGGAAATCGGCGCGGGGGTGCTGCGCCTGGTCGGCCTGGGCTTGCTGGCCGCGACCGCGATGTATGTCTGGATCTGCGTGCGCGCCAGCCGCCGCGCGGTGACGTGGATGGGGCAACGCGTGGCGTTGCCGCGCGGTCGCCTGGCGGTATTGCAGAGCGTGACGGCGGCGCTGTCATGGATGCTGATGGGCGCCATCATGTATGTGTTGCTGCAAGGCAAGGTGGGCTACCCGATGGTGCTGGGCATCCTGCTGTGCACCAGCTTCGCGGCAGTCATCACGCGGGTGCCGGGCGGCCTGGGCACCACCGAGGCGATATTCGTGGCCGCCCTGTCCTCGCGCCTGCCGGCGGCCGAAGTGCTGGGCGCGGCGCTGGGCTACCGCGCCCTGTACGCGCTGGCGCCGCTGAGTCTGGCCCTGTTGGCGTTCGCCGTGGTCGAAGCGCGTCTCACCTGGCGCAAGCGCAATCCGCAGCCGGGTTAGCCGGCCAGACCCTTCATTACAAAAAGCGGCAACAACGACGGCCGCGCCGCGCGTACCGTCCCCGTCGCCAAGCGCTCGACGCCGGGCATGGCACTTGCTTGGAACGAGGTCTTGCGGAGCGGGCCCGTTCCCGTGGCCTTCCGCCGACTCCGGAGCAAGCATGGTGCCAACAGAAATTCTCATCGTGGCGGCCGAAGCGTTCCCCCTGGCCAAGACCGGGGGGCTGGGCGACGCCATCACCGGCATGGCGCGCGCGCTGGCCCAGGCGCACACCCCGCCGACGCTGCTGCTGCCCGCCTATCGCGGCGTCGCGCGGCGCCTGCCCGACGCCCGCCTGGTCGCCCACCTGCCCGGCTTGCCCGGCGGCGACGCCCGGCTGCTGGCGGGCATCTGCCCGCAATCGGGCCTGTCGTTCCTGCTGCTGGAAAACGACGCCCTGTATGACCGCGCCCATCTGTATCTGGACGACAACGGCCAGGAGCATGTCGACAACGCCCTGCGCTATGCCGCCCTGTCGCATGCCGCCGTGCGCGTGGCGCAGGGCCTGCCGGGCCTCCCGCGCCCCGACGTGGTGCACGCCCATGACTGGCACGCGGCGCTGACGCCGCTGCTGCTGCGGGCCGCCGGGATCGAGGACGTCAAGAGCGTGCTTACTATCCACAATCTCGCCTTCCAGGGCCATGCGCCCGTCGAGGACGCGGCGCGACTGGGCCTGCCGCCGCCCTTCTGCGGCGAAGCGGGCGCGTTGGCCTGGGGCCGGCTCAATTTCATGAAGGCGGGCATCCGCTATGCCGACCGCATCACGACCGTCAGCCACCGCTATGCGCGGGAAATCCTGACACCCGAGTTCGGCTGCGGACTGGAAGCCACGCTGCAGACGCGCGCGGCGGAGCTGCTGGCCATTCCCAACGGCATCGACACCCATCTCTGGAACCCGACGCGCGACCCGCACCTGGGACCGCTGCGCTACAGCGCCGCGGACCTGGCCAACAAGCGCCTGTGCAAAGCCGCCGCGCAGCACGAGTACGGCCTGCGCGAAGACCCGCAGGCGCTGCTGCTGATCCTGTGCAGCCGGCTGACCGGCCAGAAGATGGCCGACGTCGCGGCGCAGGCCCTGCCGCGCGCGCTGGATGCGCATCCGGCATTGCAGGTGGCGGTGCTGGGTCAGGGCGAACGGCACCTGGAGTCCGCGCTGCGCGAGCTGGGTCCACGCTATCCGCGGCGCTGCGCCGTGCGCATCGGCTACGACGAGGCCGGCGCCCACCGCCTGCACGCCGGCGGCGACGTCCTGTTGCACGGCAGCCGCTTCGAGCCGTTCGGCCTGACGCCGCTGTACGCCATGCGCTACGGCACCTTGCCGATCGGCTCACGGGTGGGCGGCATGGCGGACACGATCGACGACCCAGGCCCGCGTCAGCCGCTGACCGCCATGGCCCGCGCCACCGGCGTCCTGTTCGACGGCTGCGCGCCCGAGGACATGCTCGCGGCCATCGACCGCGCGGTCCAGTTGCACGCACATCCGACCTTGTGGCGCGCCATGCAGCGCAATGCCATGACCGCGGATTTCAGTTGGCGCCCCGCGGTCACGCAATACCTGGAGCTGTTCCGCTCCCTAACCCGGGCTGCGCCCGTCACCGCCGAAGCCCAGCCGCAGCCCGAGGCGGCTGCGCCCCGCGCCGGCCGGGCGCAGCGGACGTCATCCCTGACGGCCGGCGCGCCGGTGTAGGGGCCGAGCCATGGCGACGCCTCCGACGTTCGGCAACGCGCCTCGCATCTATTACGCGCGGTCCGGCCTGCCCGGCAGCCACACAGCGCGCGAGGCGCTGCTGGCCGGCGTGCGCCAGGAAGGCTTCAATGCCGTGCTGATTCCGGCGCCCTGGCTATGCCCGGCCGGCGCGCGAACCCTGGCGCCGATCGACGCCGACCACGCGCCGACGCCCGAAGGCGGCGTCGAGCCGCTGTCGGCGCGGCTGGCGCGCGAGGCGGACAGCGCCGCGCGACATGGCCTGGCGTTGCTGCTGCGGCTGGAGTTGCAGCGGGTGGCGCGCGACGCGCGCGATGACACCGCGCCCGCCGCCTGGTACCGCGAGCCGCCCGACGATCCGGCGCGCGACCCCCGCCTGCCGCTGAGCGAGCATGGCGTGCGGCAATTGCGCGACGATCCGCCCGCGGGCTTCATGGCCGCCTGGGCGGCGCGCCTGCTGCGCTGGACCCGGGCCGGCGTGGCCGGCTACGTGGTGCCGCCGCCGCCCGCGCTCGACGCGCGGGCCTGGCGCGCCCTGTTCGCGCCGTCGCGCCAGGCCAATGGCGCGCTGTGCTGCCTGGCGTGGACGCCGGGCCTGGCGCCGGCGGCGCTGGCCCGCCTGCGCGACGCCGGCTTCGACGGCGTATTCTCGTCGCTGCCCTGGTGGGACTTCCGCGCCGCCTGGCTGGCCGAGGAACTGGAACGCCTGCGCGCCGTGGCCCCGGTGATCGCCCCCGCTTGCGCGCTCGACGGCGATGGCGCGGATGACGCCCCGCCCACCGGCGGACGGGCCGCCGATGCGCGCCGCGGTTGGAGCGCCGCGCTGAGCGGCGCGGGCTGGCTGGCCGGTGACGCCGACCGTGGCGCCGGCGCCGCCGGCATCAACGCCTGGCTGCAGGCAGCGCGCGCGGCCGGCCCGCCGGCCATCGTCGTCGGCCGTGACGGCGCCGCCACGCTGATGGCGCGCGAGCTGGCCGCCGGCGCCGCGCTGCTGGCGCTCAATCCCGCTGACAGCACTCCCGCAAGGATCGACTGGGATGTCGCCGCGCGCCTGCTGCCGGCCGGCTCCCTCGAACCCGCCGACGGCGCGGCGTCGGACGGTGTCCTGGCGGCGGCCGCCTGCGTCCGCTATGAGGTCGCCGCCGGCGCGCCGGTCTGCGCCGCGCCGCGCGTGGCGGCCGGGCTGCGCGGCGAAGGCGGCGCCGCGGCCCGCGTGGCCATCGAACAGGTCTCGCCCGCCGTCGATGGCGGCGCGCATCCGGTCAAGTGCCGCGTGCACGAGCAGGTGCGCGTGGGCGCCGACATCCTGATGGACGGCCACGACCGCCTGGCGGCCGAATTGCGCTGGCGCGCCGACGACGAAGCAGCCTGGCGCAGCGTGCCCCTGACGCTGACCGGCAACGACCGCTGGGAGGCGGCCTTCCGTCCCGCCCGCATCGGCCCGCACACGTTCCAGGTGACCGCCTGGCATGACGGCTGGGAGACGTTCCGGCATGAGTTCGAAGTCAAGCACGCGGCCGGCGTGAGCCTGCGGCTGGAGCGCCAGGAAGGCCTGCAACTGCTGCGCGAAGCCGACCAGCGCGCCGGCCAGGATGCCGCGTCTGGCCCCGGCGCCGGCCTCATCAAGCGCGCCCTGCGCGCCTGCGCGGCGCCCGAAGTCGACGCCGAACCCGATGCCGCGCTGATCGGGATGCTGCTCAGCCCCGCGCTGGCGCAGGCCATGCGCGCCCACGACGGCCGGCCGTTCCAATCCGTGTCGGCGCCCTACCCGCTGTGGGTCGACCGGCCGCAGGCCACCCACGCCGCCTGGTACGAACTGTTTCCGCGCTCGCAGGCGGCCGAACCGGGCCGCCACGGCACTTTCGACGACGTCATCGCGCGCCTGCCCGACATCCGCGAGATGGGATTCGACGTGCTCTACCTGCCGCCGGTCCACCCCATCGGCCTGGCCAACCGCAAAGGCCGCAACAACAGCCTGCAGGCCGGTCCCGACGACGTCGGCAGCCCCTACGCCATCGGCTCGCCGGACGGCGGCCACGACGCCATCGAGCCGCGCCTGGGCACCCTGGCGGATTTCCTGCGGCTGGTGCGGGCCGCCCGCGACCACGGCCTGGAAATGGCGCTGGACTTCGCCATCCAGTGCTCGCCCGACCATCCCTGGCTGGCCCGCCATCCGGACTGGTTCTCGTGGCGTCCGGACGGCTCGTTGCGTTATGCCGAGAATCCGCCCAAGAAATATCAGGACATCGTCAACGTGGCGTTCTACGGCCCGCCGCCGCGCCGCGCCCGCAAACTCGGCCTGTGGCGCGCGCTGCGCGACATCGTGTTGTTCTGGGCCGGGCACGGCGTGCGCACCTTCCGGGTCGACAATCCGCACACCAAGCCGCTGCCGTTCTGGCAATGGCTGATCGCCGAGGTGCACGCGCGCCACCCGGACGTGCTGTTCCTGTCCGAGGCCTTCACCCGTCCCAAGATGATGTACCGGCTGGCGAAAGTGGGCTTCACGCAGTCGTACACCTACTTCACCTGGCGCAACGACAAGGCCGAGCTGCAAGCCTATCTGCAGGAGGTCTCGCAGCCGCCGGCCGCCGATTTCTTCCGGCCGCACTTCTTCGTCAACACGCCGGACATCAACCCCGCGTTCCTGCAGACCAGCGGCCGCGGCGGCTTCCTGATCCGCGCCGCGCTGGCCGCGCTCGGCTCGGGCCTGTGGGGCGTGTACAGCGGCTTCGAACTGTGCGAGGCCGCGCCGGTGCCGGGCAAGGAGGAATACCTGGATTCGGAGAAATACGAACTGCGCCAACGCGACTGGCGCCAGCCCGGCAACATCCGCGCCGAGATTGCCCGCCTGAACCAGCTGCGCCGCGCCAACCCTGCCCTGCAGAGCCACCACGGCCTGACGCTGGCGGCCAGCGGCAACGAGCGCGTCATCGCTTTCGCCCGCGCCACGCCCGGCAACGGCAACGTGATCCTGGCGGCCATCAGCCTGGACCCGTTCCATCCCCAGACCGCGCGCGTCGAGCCGCCCTTCGCGCTGTTCGGCGCGCCCTGGCCCGACAGCCTGGTCGCGGAGGACCTGCTGGCGGACCGGCGCGACACCTGGCACGACGCCCGCGCGGTGGCGCTGTCCCCCGATCAACCCTATCGCATCTGGCGGCTGTCGCGTCATGGCTGACGCCGCCGGGAAGGCAAGACCATGATCAGTGAAACCCAGCCCCAGGACGACGGCCTTTGGTACAAGGACGCGGTCATCTACCAACTGCACGTGAAGTCGTTCTTCGATTCCAACGACGACGGCGTCGGCGACCTGCCCGGACTGATCTCCAAACTGGACTACATCGCCAACCTGGGCGTGGACACGATCTGGCTGCTGCCGTTCTATCCGTCGCCCCGGCGCGACGACGGCTACGACATCGCCGACTACCGCGGCGTGCATCCCGACTACGGCACCGTGGCCGACGTGCGCAAGCTGATCCGCGCCGCCCATGCGCGCGGCCTGCGCGTGATCACCGAGCTGGTGGTGAACCATACCTCCGACCAGCATCCGTGGTTCCAGCGGGCGCGCGCCGCGCGCCCCGGCTCGGCCGCGCGCAACTTCTACGTCTGGTCGGACAACGACAAGGCCTACGCCGGCACCCGCGTCATCTTCTGCGATACCGAGAAGTCCAACTGGACCTGGGATCCGGTGGCCAACGCCTATTTCTGGCACCGCTTCTATTCGCACCAGCCCGACCTGAACTACGACAACCCGCAAGTGCTCAAGGAAGTGCTGTCGGTCATGCGGCACTGGCTCGACATGGGCGTGGACGGCCTGCGGCTGGATGCGGTGCCGTACCTGGTCGAGCGCGAGGGCACCAACAACGAGAACCTGCCCGAGACCCATCAGGTGCTCAAGCGCATCCGCGCCGTCATCGACGCCGAGTATCCCGGACGCCTGCTGCTGGCCGAGGCCAACCAGTGGCCCGAGGACGCGCAGGAGTATTTCGGCAGCGGCGACGAATGCCACATGTCGTTCCACTTCCCGCTGATGCCGCGCATGTACATGGCCATCGCGCAGGAAGACCGCTTTCCCATCACCGACATCATCCGCCAGACGCCGGACATCCCCGCCACCTGCCAGTGGGCCATCTTCCTGCGCAACCACGACGAACTGACGCTGGAGATGGTCACCAGCCGCGAACGCGACTACCTGTGGAGCGTCTATGCGGCCGATCCGCGCGCGCGCATCAACCTGGGCATCCGCCGCCGGCTGGCGCCGCTGCTGGAACGCGACCGGCGCCGCGTCGAATTGATGAACAGCCTGCTGCTGTCCACGCCGGGCACGCCGGTGCTTTACTACGGCGACGAACTGGGCATGGGCGACAACGTGCACCTGGGCGACCGCGACGGCGTGCGCACGCCGATGCAGTGGTCGCCCGACCGCAATGGCGGCTTCTCGCGCGCCGACCCCGAGCGGCTGCCGCTGCCGGTGCTGATGGGGCCGCTGTACGGCTACGAGGCCGTCAACGTCGAGGCCCAGCAACGCGACCCGCACTCGCTGCTGAACTGGACCCGCCGCATGCTGGCGCAACGCCGCCAGAGCCACGCCTTCGGCCGCGGCGCCCTGCGCTTCATCCAGGCCGGCAACCGCAAGATCCTGGCCTATCTGCGTCAATGGCGCGACACCACCATCCTGTGCGTGGCCAACCTGTCCAATGCCGCGCAGCCGGTCGAACTGGCGCTGCAGGCCTTCAAGGGCCGGGTGCCGGTGGAAATGCTGGGCGGCACGCCGTTTCCGGCCATCGGCGAGCTGCCCTACCTGCTGACGCTGCCGCCCTACGGCTTTTACTGGATGGACCTGAGCGCCGACGCGGCGCCGCCGGGCTGGCACGCCAGCGCGCCGCAACGCATGCCGGAGTTGATCACCCTGGTGCTGCGCGGCCGCGCCGACGCGGTCCTGACGGATGCCTCGCGCCAGGCGCTGGAGACCGAAGTGCTGCCCGAATACCTGGCGCGCCAGCGCTGGTTTCCCGGCGCCACGGCGCTGCCGCGCGTGCGGCTGGCGTACGCCACGCCGTTCGGCGCCGACGGCACGGAATACTACTGGGGCGAGGCCGAGCCGGCCGACGGCGAACCCGGCCTGCGGGTGCAGATCCCGTTCGCGCTGGTGTGGGACGAGAGCGCCGAGATCCAGTATCCGATCGCGCGGGTCCGGCGCGGCCCCGAAGTCGGCATCCTCGCCGACGCCTTCCTGCAGCCCGGCTTCGTGCTCGGCGTGCTGGACGCCCTGCGCGCCGGCCGCGAGTGGGACGGCCGCCAGGGCGGCAAGCCGGGCGAGCGGCCGGGCGTGATCCGCTGCCTGGCCGAACCCGGGCTGGACGGGCTGGACCTGGGCGAGGCGCCGGCGCTGCAATGGATCAGCGGCGAGCAGTCCAACAGTTCCGTGGTGGTGGCCGGGCAGGCCATCCTGAAACTGCTGCGCAGCGCCCACCCCGGGCTGTCGGCCGAAGTGGAAATGACCCGCCACCTGACCCGCGCGGGCTACGCCAACATCCCCGCGCTGCTGGGCGAAGTGCAACGGGTCGACGCCGAGGGCGTGCCGTGCACGCTGGCGGTCGTGTATGCCTATGTCGCCAACGAAGGCGATGCCTGGACCTGGACGCTGGACTACCTGAAACGCACGCTGGCCACCGCCTTGCTCGGCGGTGACAGCCCCGAGGAATTCGAGGCTAGCCTGGAGGGCTATGCCACCATGGCCACCACCATCGGCCGGCGCCTGGCGCAGTTGCACCAGACCCTGTCGCAGCCCGCCGACGATCCGGCATTCACGCCCGCGGTGGCCACCCCGGAGGCGGCCGACGCCCTCGCCGCGCACGTCACGGCGCAGCTCGACCGCGCCGCCCGGGCGCTGCGCCAGCACGCCGACGCGCTGGAGGAGCCTTCGCGCGCCTGCGCCCAATGGCTGTCCGAACACCATGACCGGCTGGCGGCGCGGGTCGAGCGCATGGCGCAGGCGTTGACCGGCACCCCTCTCATCCGCGTGCATGGCGACCTGCACCTGGGCCAGGTGCTGGTGGCGCAGACCGACGCCTACCTGATCGACTTCGAGGGCGAACCCGACCACCCCCTGCCATTGCGCCGCCAACTGGCGTGCCCGGCCCGCGACGTGGCGGGCATGCTGCGCTCGTTCGACTACGCGGCGGCGGCGGTGGCGCGCCTGGACCCGCTGGGCGGCGCGCCGCTGGACGCCAACGCGGCGCCGGCGGACAGCGCCGCCGCCAATTCGCCGGCGCAGTTGCGCGACACGCTGCTGGCGCGTTTTCGCGCCCGCGCCACCGAGGCCTTCCTGCAAGGCTACGAGGAGGCCGGCCCGCCTCCGTCCGCGGCCTGGCGCACGCTGCTGCAACTGGCGCAATTGGAAAAGGCCGCCTACGAAATCGCTTACGAGGCAGGCCATCGGCCCGACTGGATCTCCATCCCGCTCTGCGCCCTGGCCGGCCTGGCGCACACCCTGCTGCAGAACGCGGCGCTCGACGCCGAGGACGCCACGCCATGACCCGCCGTCCCGCAACCCCGCGCGCCGCGGCGTCCGCCCCGCGCCCCGCCGCCGCCACGCCCGCCCTCGACCCGGCGCAGCGCACCGCGCTGCTCGCCGGCGCCCATGGCGATCCCTTCGCCGTGCTGGGGCCGCACGAAGGCTGCTTGCGCGCGCTGCTGCCCGGCGCGCGCGCGGTCGAGATGGTCGGCGCCGAGGGCGTGCGCATCCCGCTGCGCGACGACGGCGACGGCCTCTTCACCGGCCCGGCCGGCCCCGCCCGCGCCGGCGCGCCGGATTCGTACCAACTGGAGATCGCGTGGCCGCAGGCGCGCCAACGCTGCGCCGATCCCTACGCCTTCGGCCCCCTGCTGCCGGCCCCGGCGCTGGCCGCCCTGGCCGCGGGCGACTGGCGCGCCGCGCGCGACTGGCTGGGCGCGCAACTGGCCAGCGTCGACGGCGTGGCCGGACTGCGCTGCGCGGTCTGGGCGCCCAACGCCCGGCGCGTGGCCGTGGTCGGCGACTTCAACAGCTGGGATGCGCGCCGGCACGGCATGCGCCGGCGGCACGAGGCCGGGGTGTGGGAATTGTTCATCCCCGACGTCGCGGCCGGCGAGCGCTACAAGTTCGCCGTCACCGATGCGACCGGCGCGATCCGCCTGCGGGCCGATCCGCACGCCCGCCGCGCCGAGCTGCCGCCGGCCACCGCGTCGGTGGTGGACGATCCGGCGCCCTATCCGTGGACCGACGGCGACTGGATGCAGGGACGCGGCGGCCGCCACCTGCCGAATGCGCCGATCGCCATCTACGAGGTCCATGCCGGCTCCTGGCTGGCGCCCGACGGCCAGGGCTGCCCCTGGCGCCTGTTGGCCGACAAGCTGCCGGCCTACGCCGCGTCGATGGGATTCACCCACGTCGAGCTGATGCCCATCATGGAGCATCCCTTCGGCGGCTCGTGGGGCTACCAGCCGCTGGGCCTGTTCGCGCCCAGCGCGCGCCTGGGCACGCCGGCGGGGTTCGCGCATTTCGTCGACCGCTGCCATGCCGCCGGCGTGGGCGTCATCCTGGACTGGGTGCCGGCCCACTTCCCCGACGACCCGCACGGCCTGGCGCGCTTTGACGGCACGGCGCTGTACGAATACGACGACCCGCGCGAGGGCTATCACCCCGACTGGCACACCCAGGTCTACAACCTGGGGCGCACCGAAGTGCGGGCATTCATGGTCGCCAGCGCGCTGCACTGGCTGCAACGCTTTCACGTCGACGGCCTGCGCGTGGACGCGGTGGCCTCGATGCTGTACCGCGACTACAGCCGCCAGCCCGGCGAATGGATCCCCAATCGCCATGGCGGACGCGAGAACCTGGAGGCGGTCGATTTCCTGCGCGTATTGAACCAGACGGTGCGCGACGAGGTGCCCGACGCCATGATGATCGCCGAGGAATCGACCGCCTGGCCCGGCGTCACCGCCGCGGTGGCGGACGGCGGCCTGGGCTTTCACTACAAGTGGAACATGGGCTGGATGCACGACACGCTGCGCTACCTGGCGGAAGATCCGGTGCATCGCAAATACCACCACGCCGGCCTCACCTTCAGCATGGTCTACGCCTATGCCGAACGCTACGTCCTGCCGCTCTCGCACGACGAGGTGGTGCATGGCAAGGGCTCGCTGCTGCGCAAGATGCAGGGCGACGCCGCCGCCCGCTTCGCCGCCCTGCGCGCCTACCTGGGCTACATGTGGGCGCATCCCGGCAAGAAGCTGCTGTTCATGGGTGGCGAGATCGCCCAGGCCGCCGAATGGAATCACGATACGCCGCTGGACTGGAACCAGCTGGACGACCCGGCGCGCAAGGGCATGCAGCGCCTGGTGGGCGACCTGAACCGGCTCTACCGCGCGCAGCCCGCGCTGCACGCGCGCGACGCCGATCCGGCCGGCTTTGCCTGGGTGGTGCTGGACGACGCCGACAACAGCGTGGTGGCTTTCCTGCGCACCGACGGCGTCTCGCAGCTGCTGGCGATCAGCAACTTCACGCCGGTCACGCGCACGGGCTATCGCGTCGGCGTGCCGCTGGCCGGGCGCTGGGCCGAAGTCCTCAACACCGACGCCGGCGGCTATGGCGGCGCCGACAGCGGCAACCTGGGCCTGGCGCGCACCCATGCCGCGGCCGCCCATGGCCACATGCAATCGCTGGAACTGACGTTGCCGGCGCTTTCCACCCTCTACTTCACGCATCAAGGCGACTGACCATGGATCCCTCCCTCCTGACCCGCATGACCGCCGGCCAGCCCTATCCACTGGGCGCCGTCAGCGACGGCCTGGGCGTGAACTTCGCGGTGTTCTCGGCCCACGCCACCCGCATCGAAGTCTGCCTGTTCGACGCCCGCGGCCGCAAGGAACTGCGCCGCTTCGACCTGCCCGAATGCACCGACGAGATCTGGCACGGCTACCTGCCCGACGCGCAGCCCGGCCTGGTCTACGGCCTGCGGGCCCATGGTCCCTACGATCCGCGCAACGGCCATCGCTTCAACCCGCACAAACTGCTGCTCGACCCTTACGCGCGCCAGCTGACCGGCCCGGTCAACTGGAGCGACGCGCTGTTCGGCTATCGCCTGAACCACGCCCGCGCCGACCTGTCGATGGACCGCCGCGACAGCGCGCCCGCCATGCCCAAGGCGGTGGTGGTGGACGACCTGCCGTTCGACCGGAGCGGCAGCAAACGGCCCGCCACCGACTGGTGTGACAGCGTGATCTACGAAGTCCACCTGCGCGGCGTTTCGATGCAGCGCGAAGACCTGCGCCAGCCGCTGCGCGGCACCAGCGCGGCGCTGGCCGACCCGCGCTTCATCGAGCACCTGCAACGCCTGGGAGTCACGGCGGTGGAACTGCTGCCGGTGCATGCGTTCCTGCAGGACCGCTTCCTGCTCGAACGCGGGCTGCGCAACTACTGGGGCTACAACACGCTGGCGTTCTTCGCGCCCGAGCCGTCTTACCTGCAGCACGGTCCCAACGATCTGCGCCAGGCCATCCGCCGCCTGCACGCGGGCGGCCTGGAAGTGATCCTGGACGTGGTCTACAACCACACCTGCGAAGGCAACGAACTGGGGCCGACGCTGTCCTGGCGCGGGCTGGACAACGCCAGCTACTACCGCTTGGTGCCGGGCGAGGAACGCCACTACATCAACGACACCGGGTGCGGCAACACAGTCAACCTGTCGCACCCGCGCGTGCTGCAGATGGTGACCGACTCGCTGCGCCATTGGACGCGCTCCTATGGCGTGGACGGCTTCCGCTTCGACCTGGGCGTGACCCTGGGCCGCGAAGGCACCGGCTTCGACCCCGGTTCGGGCTTCTTCGACGCGCTGCTGCAGGACCCGGAACTGGCGCATGCCAAGCTCATCTCCGAACCGTGGGACATCGGCCCCGACGGCTACCAGCTGGGCAACCACCCGCCCGGCCTGGCGGAATGGAACGACCGCTACCGCGACACGGTGCGGCGCTACTGGCGCGGCAACGAAGGCCAGCGCGGCGACATGGCGGCGCGGCTGACCGGCTCGCGCGACGTGTTCGACCGGCGCCACCGCCGCCCCTGGGCCAGCGTCAATTTCGTGACCTCGCACGACGGCTTCACCGCGCGCGATGTCGTCAGCTACGACGGCCGCCACAACGAAGCCAACGGCGAGAACGGCGACGACGGCCATTCGGAAAACTACAGCAGCAACTGGGGCGCCGAAGGCCCCACCGAAGACGACGCGATCCTGCAACGCCGCGCGCGCGTGCAGCAGGCGCTGCTGGTGACGCTGTGCCTGTCCGACGGCACGCCGATGCTGCTGGCCGGCGACGAATTCGGCAACAGCCAGGACGGCAACAACAACGCCTATTGCCAGGACAACCCGCTGTCCTGGCTGGACTGGACCCAGGCGCAAAGCGACGATGGCCGGGCGCTCAGCCAGGGGGTGGCGCGCGCGCTGGCCCTGCGGCGCGGCCACCCCGCCCTGCGGGCGGCGCGCTACGGCGACGCCGCCCGCGAAATCTGTCCCGGCGTGGCCGCCATCGGCTGGTTCAATCCCGACGGCCTGCCCATCGAAGCCGCCTCCTGGGAGGACGGCGCCCAGAAGGCCATGGCGCTGCGCCGCGCGGCCCTGCGCGACGATGGCAGCGCCGACGTGACGCTGCTGCTGCTCAACCCCGGCGCCGAGGCGGTGACGTTCATCCTGCCGCAGCCGGCGCTGGCCTGGATCCGCGAGCTGGACACCTCCGCGCCGGTCGCGGCGGCGCCGGTCGGCGCGAACGAGGCGGCGGTCCAGGGCCACAGCCTGGTGCTGCTCAGCGCCACCCACATCGCCGGACAAACGCCATGACCGCCTGGCCCGAACCCTACACCTTCGGCGCCCTGCCGCTGCCCGACGGCCGCACGCGCTTTCGCCTGTGGGCGCCGTCGGCGTCGCCCGGGCTGGCGCTGCTGATCGAGGGACGCGCGCCGATCGCGCTGCACCCGGACGCGCAGGGCTACGCGCAGGCGGATGTCGATTGCGGCCCCGGCACGCGCTACCGCTACCGCCTGGGCGACGGCCTCACGGTGCCCGACCCGGCCGCGCGCCTGCAGGACGGCGACGTCCACGACGCCAGCATCGTCACCGGCGCCGACGCCTATCCCTGGCAACACCCCGGCTGGCGCGGCCGGCCGTGGGAAGAGACGGTGCTGTACGAAGTCCACGTCGGCCTGGCGGGCGGCTACGCCGGCCTGCGCGGGCGCCTGCCGGCGCTGGCCGACCTGGGCGTCACGCTGCTGGAACTGATGCCGCTGGCCGACTTCCCCGGCCCGCGCAACTGGGGCTATGACGGCGTGCTGCCGTATGCGCCGGACACGGCCTATGGCTCGCCCGACGAACTGAAAGGCCTGATCGACGCGGCCCACGGCCTGGGCATGGGCGTCATGCTGGACGTGGTCTACAACCACTTCGGGCCCGACGGCAATTACCTGCCGCGCTATGCCGCGCCGTTCTTCCGCGACGACGTGCAGACGCCGTGGGGCGCGGCCATCGACTTTCGCCAGGCCGCCGTGCGCCGATATTTCGAGGAAAACGCGCTGCACTGGCTCGGCGAATACCGTTTCGACGGCCTGCGGCTGGATGCGGCGCATGCCATTGTCGGCCACGAATGGCTGGAGGAACTGGCGCGGCACGTGCGCGGTCAATTGCCCGGCCGCCACGTGCACCTGGTGCTGGAAAACGACGACAACCGCGCCTCGCTGCTGCAGGCCGGCTACGACGCCCAATGGAACGACGACCTCCACCACGTGCTGCATCACCTGCTGACCGGCGAATCCCATGGGTATTACGCCGACTATGCGCGGCAACCCGCGCAGGCGCTGGCCCATTGCCTGGAGCAAGGCTGGCTGTACCAGGGTCAACCGTCCGCCCATCGCGGCGGCCGACCCCGCGGCGAACCCAGCGCCCACCTGCCGCCCAGCGCCTTCGTGCTGTTCCTGCAGAACCACGACCAGACCGGCAACCGCGCCCACGGCGAACGCCTGACGCGCCTGGCGCCCACGGCCGACCGGCTGCGCGCGGCGGTCGCGCTGCAACTGCTGGCGCCGCAGGTGCCGCTGATCTTCATGGGCGAGGAAAGCGGCAGCCAGGCGCCCTTCCTGTACTTCACCAGCCACGCCGACCCGGCGCTGGCGCAGGCCGTGCGCGCGGGGCGGCAACGCGAATTCGCCGACTTCGCCGACTTTGCCGGGGCCGGCGGCGCCGCGGACCCGCCCGACCCGGACGCGGCCGAGACCTTCCTGCGCAGCCACCCCTGGGACGCCGGCCACGCCGACGCGGCCGGGCAATGGCGCGCCTATTACCGCGCCCTGCTGCACCTGCGCCGGCAACTGCTGGCGCCGCGCCTGCGCGGCGCGCAAAGCCTGGGCGCCCTGGCGCTGGGCGCGCATGCCGCGCAGGCGCGCTGGCGGTTGAACGATGGCGCGGTGCTGACGCTCTACGCCAACCTGGGCGGCGCGCGCGAGCCCTTGCCCGCGGCCCTGGCGCCGCGCGGCGATTTCGCCGACCTGTTGTTCGAATCGCTGCCCGGCGCCTTCGATTCGCTGCGCGCGGGCAGCCTGTGCGGCGACAGCGCGGTCTACTTGCTGGAGTACGCCCCATGAGCGCCACGCTGTCGGAACTGGCCGTGGCCGCCGGCCTGGCCGAGCATTGGACCGATGCCCGCCACCAGGCCTGCACGGTGGCCCCCGACACGCTGCGGGCCCTGCTGCGCGCCATGGATCTGCCGGCCGACAGCGAGGCCGACATCCACGACAGCCGCGCGCGGCTGGCCGCCGCCCACAGCGAAGCCCGCCTGCCGGCCATGCTGGTGGCCGTCGCCGGGACCACGCTGCGGCTGCCGGCCGCCTGCGCCGGCCGCTACGAAATCACGGCCCCGCAATCGGCGCAGTTGGCCGGCCGCGCCGTCGCCGGCGCTTCCGGCCTGCCGGAACTGCCCGTGCCCGCGGCGCCCGGCTACTACACGCTGGCGTTGGCGGCCGGCACCACGACGCTGGCGGTGGCGCCGCCGCGCGCGCCCACCCTGGCGCAGTTGCTGGGCCAGCCCGATGCGCGCGCCTGGGGCTTGGCCACGCAGGTCTACAGCCTGCGGCGGCCCGCGCCCGACCTGGTCCACGCCACCCACGGTTTCGGCGATTTCGGCGCGTTGCGCGATCTGGCCGCGAGCGCCGGCGCGGCGGGCGCGGACGCGCTGGCGATCAGCCCGGTGCATGCCATGTTCGCCGCCGATCCGGCGCAGTACAGTCCCTACTCGCCCTCCAGCCGGCTATTCCTGAACACGCTGTACGCCGACCCCGCCGCCGTGCTGGGCGACGATGCCGTGCGCGCGGCGCTGGCGCAACTCGGCTCCCAGGCACAGCAGACGCTGCAGACGCTGGAGGCGCAGGACCTGATCGACTGGCCGCAGGCCGCGCGCGCGCGCCAGCGGCTGCTGCGCCAGTTGCATCGCGATTTCGACCATGCCGCCAACTCGCGCCAGCGCCAGGCCCTGCAGGCCTTCCGCGACGCCGGCGGCCAGGATCTGCGCGATCACGCCCTGTTCGAGGCGCTGCATGAGCACCTGGCGCGGCAGCCCGCCGCGCCGGGCAGCTGGACCGAGTGGCCGGCCGGCCTGCGCGATCCGCGCTCGCAAGCGGCGCGCGCTTTCGCGCAGGCGCACGGCGAGGCGCTCGACTTTCACGTGTTCGCCCAATGGCTGGCGGGCGCCAGCCTGGCGCAGGCGCAGCAGGCAGCGCGCCAGGCCGGCATGCGCGTGGGCCTGATCGCCGACCTGGCGATCGGCGCCAGCCCCGCCGGCAGCCATGCCTGGAGTCACCAGGCCGAGCTGATGCGGCGCGCCAGCGTCGGCGCGCCGCCCGACATCCACAACCCGCTGGGCCAGGCCTGGGGCCTGACCGCGCTGTCGCCGCAAGCGCTGCGCGAAACCGGCTACGCCGCGTTCATCGCGCTGCTGCGCGCCAGCCTCGCCCAGGCGGGCGGGCTGCGCATCGACCACATCCTGGGCCTGGCGCGCCTGTGGCTGGTGCCCGACGGCGCGCCGGCCGGTGACGGCGCCTACCTGCGCTATCCGCTGCGCACTCTGCTGCGGCTGGCGGCGCTGGAGGCCTGGCGCCATCACGCGCTGGTCATCGGCGAGAACCTCGGCACGGTGCCGGAGGGCTTCGACGAGGCCCTGCACGACCATGGCCTGCTGGGCATGGATGTGCTGTGGTTCATGCGCGAGCCGCCCGCGGCGCGCGGCGCGGCGGCATTCAAGGCGCCCGAGGCCTGGCCGGTCCAGGCCGCCGCGATGACCACCACCCACGACCTGCCCACCCTGGAAGGCTGGTGGCAGGGCCGCGACATCGAATGGCGCAACAACCTGGCGCTGCTCGGTCCGCAGGAACGCGAGACCGACCTGCGCGCGCAGCGCGACGCCGACCGCGACAGCCTGTGGCGCGCGGTGCGCGACCACGCCCACCTGCCGCCCGACCCGGCGCCGGCGCAGACACCCGTCG
>NZ_CYTY01000061.1:0-3057 GCF_001298995.1 Achromobacter sp. 2789STDY5608615 | reverse complement strand
CGCCCCCGCGCCGGCCCCGACCCGGCCGCGCGCCACCGCGCGCCTGCAATTGCATGCGGACTTCCCGCTGGAGGCCGCGCGCGCGCAACTGCCCTATCTCGCCGCCCTCGGCATCAGCCACCTGTATCTGTCGCCGATCACGCAGGCGCGCGCCGGCTCCACTCATGGCTACGACGTCACCGACCACGGCCAGGTCAGCGCCGAACTCGGCGGCGAGGCCGCATTGCGGCGCCTGGCGGCCGACTGCCGCGTCCGTGGCATGGGGCTGATCGCCGACATCGTGCCCAACCACATGGCCGCCGACGTCGCCAACGGCTGGTGGGCCGACGTGCTGCGGCGCGGCGAGCGCAGCCCGCATTCGCGCTGCTTCGACATCGACTGGCGCGCGCCCGATCCGGCCCTGCGCGGCAAGGTGCTGCTGCCGGTGCTGGCCGATCCCTACGGCGTCTGCCTGGAGGCCGGCGGCATCGCCCTGGCGCACGACCCGCGCGCCGGCTACGTCATCGCCGCCGGCGGCCAGCGCTATCCCGTGGACCCGGCCTCGCTGACGGCGCAGGACCCGGCGCAGGCCTGCGCCGACCACGACGCGGCCCACCCGCGCGGCCGGCAGCGCCTGCATGCGCTGCTGGAGGGCCAGCACTACCGCCTGGCCTGGTGGCGCACCGCGCCCGACCAGATCAACTGGCGCCGCTTCTTCGAAATCAGCGAGCTGGTCGGCGTGCGGGTCGAGGACGATGTCGTGTTCGACGCGGTCCACGCGCTGCCGCTGCGGCTGTACCGCGAAGGCCTGCTGGACGGGCTGCGCATCGACCACATCGACGGCCTGGCCGCGCCCGGCGCCTATCTGCGGCGCCTGCGCGGAGCGCTGGCGCGGGCCGGCGCGGAGCGCGCCAGCGCCGGCCTGGCGCCCGCCCCCTACCTGATCGTGGAAAAGATCCTGGCCGAGCGGGAAGCGCTCGATCCGCGCTGGGCGGCCGACGGCACCACCGGCTACGACTTCATGGACCAGGTGGGCGCGCTGTGGCACGCGCCCGCCGCGCAGGACGCGCTGGTCGAATTCTGGCGGCAGTTGGACGGGCAGGCGCAGACGCCGGCGGCGCAACTGACGCTGGCGCGCCAACTGATGCTGGCGCGCCACTTCGCCGCCGAACGGCTTACGCTGGTGCGGGCGCTGACCCGGATCGCCCGCCTCGACCTGCGCACGCGGGACTGGACCGGTCCGGCGATCGACCGCGTGCTGACGGCCTTGCTGGCCGCCTTTCCGGTCTACCGCAGCTATGCCGAGGACGGCGGCCGCGGCCCGGCCGACCAGGCCTGCTGGCAGGCGGCGCTGGCGCAGGCCCGCGCCGCCCTGGACGCCCCGCCGGACAGCGCCGACGCCCGCTTGCTGGACCAGCTGGACCACTGGCTGGACGGTACGCCCGGCGCGCCGCCGACCGAGGAAAGCGCCAACGCGCTGCGCAGCGCGCGCGGCCGGGCCTTGCGCCACTTTCAGCAGCTGACGCCGCCACTGGCGGCCAAGGCGCTCGAAGACACCCTGTTCTACCGCTACGGCCCGCTGCTCTCACGCAACGAAGTCGGCTCCAGCCCCGGACGCTTCGCGCTGGCGCCGGACGCCTTCCTCGCGGCCTGCGCCGCCCGCGCCCGCCGTCATCCCGACGCCATGCTGGCCACCGCGACCCACGACCACAAGCGCGGCGAAGACAGCCGCTGCCGCCTGGCCGTGCTGACCGAGATACCGCAGGACTGGCGCCGGGTCGCGCGCGGCTGGATCGACCGGATGCCGACCGATCGCGGCATGCCGGCGGCGACCGACCGCTACCTGCTGCTGCAAAGCCTGGTGGGCGCCTGGCCGCTGGACCTGCGGGCTGAAGACATCGACGAGCGTCCCGCCGCCGTGGCCGCCTGGCTGGAGCGGCTGGCCCGATGGCAGCAAAAGGCCCAGCGGGAAGCCAAGCTGCACACGCGCTGGACCCACCCTGACGCGCATTACGAGCAGGCCTCGCAAGCCGTCATCGACCATTTTTCGGCGCATGCCGCTGGCCGCGCGCTGCTGCGGGATATCGCCCGCTACGCGCTGCGCATCGCCCCCGCCGGCCTGGTGAACAGCCTGGCGCAGACGCTGCTGCGCAACACCCTGCCGGGCGTGCCCGACCTGTACCAGGGCACCGATCTGTGGGATTTCAGCCTGGTGGATCCGGACAATCGGCGGCCGGTCGACTACGCGGCGCGCCACGCCCTGCTGGCGGCGGCGCGGCCCGAAGGGCCCATGGACACCGGCGCGGCCGCCTGGCGCAGCGGCGCGGTCAAACAGGCGCTCATCCAGCGCACGCTGGCGCTGCGCGCGCGCTTTCCCGCGCTGCTGCGCGAGGGCAGCTGCGAACCGGTCGCCGCGCGCGGCGCGCGGGCCGGCAATGTCATGGCCTGCCTGCGCCGGCATGCCGGCGTGACGCTGCTGGTGATGGTGCCTCGCCTGTGCGCCACGGCGCTGTCCGGCCAGGCCCGGGGCGACGCGCCGGCCGGCGCGGCCTTTTGGGAAGACACGCAGCTGCAACTGCCGGACGCCGCGAACCTGCTGTTCGAGGATCCGCTGTCCGGCCAATCATGGCGCTGCGGCCCGGCGGGCGAGCTTGCGGTCGCCACGGCCCTGCGCGCGCTGCCCGTCGCGCTCGGACTGGCCTCGCGCTAGCGGACGCGACCAGGCCGAGACCGCGGCTCAACGCAGCGGCTGCGTCCAGGTGGACAGGCGCGGCCGATAGGTTTCCCGCACATAGCGGGCCAATTCGATCTCGACCGTCGAGCGCGGGGCCGGGTCCTGATCCGGATGCAGCAGCCGCTGCGCCGCGGCCAGGGTGCGGCGCGCGCAGCGCTCGGCGTCGCTGACGGCGGCCTCGGTCACGACGGCGTCGGCGGGCGAAACGGGAATGAGGGTGACGGACATGGCGGCTTCTCCAGGAAAAAGGGACTCTGGCGGACAACGTTTCAAGCGGGCTGCGTCCGAGCCTGAGCAAGTGGCGTGCCCGGGCGCGGGCGCGTCTGGCGCCGGCCCCCCCCCCC
>NZ_CYTY01000060.1:0-29266 GCF_001298995.1 Achromobacter sp. 2789STDY5608615 | reverse complement strand
GGGGGGCAGGCGGCGTGCGAGACATGGGGGCTCCTGTGGCGGCGGATGGCTTGCGGGTCGCGGCAAGGCGGGACGAAAAGTGTTGAAAGAAGCGGCGCTAGCGCGGCAACGATGCCAGCTCTGCGCTCGCGCGGGAATAGCCGGGTTGCAGCCGCAACGCGGCCTCGTAGCTGACGCGCGCGTCGGCCTGGCGGCCCAGCCGCCGCAGCAGCATGCCCTGGTTGGTCAGTATCTGGGCGCTGGGCGGCGTCGCCGCCACCGCCCGCTCGTACGCCTTGAGGGCTTCCTCGGTCTGGTCCAGGCCGTCCAGCAGGGCGGCTTCCAGGTTCAGGCCGATGCTCCACTGCGGATAGCGTTGCGTCAGGATCCGGGTCGTGGCCAGCGCGTTGGGCAGATCCCGCAGTTCGGCCTGGATGCCGGCCTTGCTCACATAGAACCAGCGGTTGTCCGGGTTCAGCCCGATCGCTTCGTCGAACCGTTCGAGCGCCGCGGCGGGCTGGCCGTTGACCGTTTGCAGCTTGCCCAGGAAGTTCCTGACATCGGCGTTGCCCGGATCGCGTTGCGACAGGGCTTCGGCGATGCGCTGCGCCCGCGCCGGGTCGTTGGCGCGCAGCGCGGCGGAGATCTGCTGGTTCATCTCCTGCAGCGGCGCCGGCCATTGCTGGATGCGGGCGCGCAAGGCGGCGCTCTCGGCGGCCAGCTCGGCCTGGTAGGCATTGTCGAATTCCAGCGGCGGTTGCGGCTGCGCGCGGGCGGTGGCGTGGCCCGCCAGCAGCAGGGCAGCCAGCAGGCAGCGGATCACTGGCCGCCAATGCCGCCGGCCGGCGCGCCGGTCCGCCAGCCATGCCGCGGCGAGCCGCCAGCCTGGCGACAATCGAAAAGGACGATGCGGCGTTGCGATCATGAGGGTCGGGAAGAGGGGGCTGGACCCCCTACGATATCCCGAGATGGACTTACTTGGGCATGAGCACGCTGTCGATCACGTGGATCACGCCGTTGGGCTGGTAGACGTCGTAGGTGCTGATGTTGGCGACGCCGCCTTTCTCGTCCTTGACGATGAGGTTGTGCTTGCCGTTCATCATCACCCACAGTTTGCCGCCGCTGGCGGTGGTCAGCTCGGTGACGCCGCCCTTCCTGGCCTTGGCGGCCAGCGCGTCGAAGTCCAGCTTGCCGGGCACCACGTGGTACGTCAGGATCTTGGTCAGGGTGGCTTTGTTCTCGGGCTTGACCAGGGTGTCGACCGTGCCGGCCGGCAGCTTGGCGAAGGCGGCATTGGTGGGCGCGAACACCGTGAACGGACCCTTGCCCTGCAGCGTGTCCACCAGGCCGGCGGCCTTGACCGCGGCCACCAGGGTGGTGTGGTCGGCCGAATTGACCGCGTTGGCGACGATGGTCTTGCCGGGCATCATCGGTTGGCCGCCGACCATGACGTCGGCCGCATAGGTGGGCGACAGGGTCAGGGCGGAGCAGGCGATGGCAATCGAAGCTAGCAATTTCATGACGATCTCCTTTTTGGTTGGCCGTCACTAGCAAATACGGGGCAGCCCCCCGTCTGGATGCGTCCGATGACCTGGAACAAACCCTAGGTCGGCGCCGTCGCCGCGCCGGCGGAGCCGGCATGCTTGAGCCCGATACCCGGATCACCAGGATCACTACAATGGGAGAACCGGCGCCCGGCCGGGGCGTTGCCGCCGCCGGGCATCGGTAAGCACGCCTTTCGGGCGCTTGTTCGCAACGTAGTTCCGGCCGCGGACAGGTAGCATCCGAGAGCGTGATTGCCAGCCCGCGCACCGGCGCGCGGCGCTGCCGCGAATCACGCGATTCGCTATTTTCCGGAGGATAAGAACAAACATGGACGCGGAATTCTGGTTGGAACGCTGGCGCGACGGGCGCACGCATTTTCATCAAACACGAGTGACGCCGCTGCTGCAGAAATACTGGCCGACACTCTCGGTGCCCGCGGGCGGCAAGGTGCTGGTGCCGCTGTGCGGCAAATCCCTCGACATGGTCTGGCTGGCGGCGCAAGGCTTCCAGGTGCTGGGCGTGGAATTGTCGCAACTGGCGGTCGAGCAGTTCTTCGTCGAGAACGAGCTCAAGCCGGTGATCCAGGACAGCGCCTACGGCAGGCACTACGTGGCGGGCAATATCGAGATCATCTGCGGCGACATCTTCAAGCTGGATGCACCGCTGCTGTCGCACTGCGTCGGCGCGTATGACCGAGCCGCGCTGGTGGCGCTGCCCGTGGAGATGCGCGGCGAGTACGTGCGCCACGTCTACGGGCAACTGTCGCCCGGCTACCGCGGCCTGCTGATCACGCTGGACTACCCGCAGGAAGAGATGGACGGGCCGCCGTTCGCGGTGTTGGACACCGAGATGCGGACGCTGTTCAGCGGCGTCTCGCCGGCGGTCATCATCGACCGCCGCGACATCCTGGCCAAGGAACCCAAGTTCGCCGAGCGCGGCGTGAGCCGGCTCGACACGGTCGTCTACCGGCTGGGCGTGCAGGCCTGAGGCGCCGGGTTCAGAAGAACCAGCCGCCGCGGGTCAGGTCCTTTTCGCAGCTCTTGTACTGGCTGGCGAATTTGTCGGCCCGCGCCTGCACTTTCTTTGACACCGTCTTGAGCCACGCCTTGCGGTCGTAGCTGCGGTTGCGGTAGCCGGTCCAGCCCTCGTGGTAGTTCAGGTACTGGCCGTAGGCGTCCGACTTGGAGATGCCGTTCAGGCGCTGGCTCTTGTTCATGTACCAGCCCATGAAGTCCAGGGCGTCGGCGAAGTTGTCGCGGCTGGAACCCCAGCCGCCGGCATCCTTCTTGTAGTCGGCCCAGGTCTCGTCCTTGGCCTGGGCGTAGCCATAGGCGGAACTGACGCGGCCCCACGGGATGATGCCCAGGAAGTAATAGCGCGGCGGCACCGCGTCCTGCTTGAAGCTGGACTCCTGGTACATCATCGCCATCGGCACCGGCACCGGCGCGCCCCATTTCTTCTGCACCTTGAGCGCGGCATCGTGCCAGTCCGGCTTTTCGCGGAAGATGGCGCAGATGTTCTCGGGATTCGAGGGCGGGGCGGTGGCGCAGCCGGCAAGCGCGGCCAGCAGCGGCAGCGGCATCAAGAGCCGTGTCATTGGTGGTCTTCTCCAGGCGCCGGCGGGCGGCGGTTACGTTTTGTTTGTCACGGTTTGCTGTGATTGTATGAAAACGTATCGCTGGAAAAGTTCCGCCCCCGTTTTTTTTGCCTCCAACCGGCCGATCAAGACGGATTTCCGCGGGATCCGGCCGTTTTGGCGGCGCCAATGAAAACGGCCCCGGATCGCTCCGGGGCCGTGTCGCAGGCGAGCCTACGTGGCGAGGTTTACACCTCGATCACGTCCGCCACGTCCTTGTAGTCGGCGATCTTGTCGAAGTTCAGGTACTGGTAGATCTGGTCGCCGCTCTTGTTGATGACGCCCATGTCGGCCATGTACTCGTCCTTGGTCGGGATGCGGCCCAGCTTCGAGCAGATCGCGGCCAGTTCGGCCGAACCCAGGTAGACGTTGGTGTTCTTGCCCAGGCGGTTCGGGAAGTTGCGGGTGCTGGTGGACATCACCGTCGCGCCTTCGCGGACCTGCGCCTGGTTGCCCATGCACAGCGAGCAGCCCGGCATTTCGGTGCGGGCGCCGGCCGTGCCGAACACGCCGTAGTGGCCTTCCTCGGTCAGCTGCGTGGCATCCATCTTGGTGGGCGGGGCCACCCACAGCTTGACCGGGATGTCGCGCTTGCCTTCGAGCAGCTTGGACGCCGCGCGGAAGTGGCCGATGTTGGTCATGCAGCTGCCGATGAACACTTCGTCGATCTTGGCGCCGGCGACTTCCGACAGCGTCTTGACGTCGTCCGGGTCGTTCGGGCAGGCCACGATGGGCTCGTGCACGTCGGCCAGGTCGATCTCGATGACAGCGGCGTATTCGGCGTCGGCGTCCGGCTCCAGCAGCTGGGGATTGGCCAGCCAGGCTTCCATCGCCTTGATGCGGCGGCCCAGCGTGCGCTCGTCTTCGTAGCCGTTGGCGATCATCCACTTGAGCATCACGATGTTGCTGTTGATGTACTCGATGATCGGTTCCTTGTTCAGGCGCACCGAGCAGCCGGCGGCCGAACGTTCGGCCGACGCGTCCGACAGTTCGAAGGCTTGTTCGACCTTCAGGTCGGGCAGGCCTTCGATTTCGAGGATGCGGCCGGAGAAGATGTTCTTCTTGCCTTGCTTGGCGACCGTCAGCAGGCCGGCCTTGATGGCGTACAGCGGAATGGCGTTGACCAGGTCACGCAGGGTGACGCCGGGCTGCAGCTTGCCCTTGAAGCGGACCAGCACCGATTCCGGCATGTCCAGCGGCATCACGCCGGTGGCGGCGGCGAAGGCGACCAGGCCCGAGCCGGCGGGGAACGAGATGCCGATGGGGAAGCGGGTGTGCGAGTCGCCGCCGGTGCCGACGGTGTCCGGCAGCAGCATGCGGTTGAGCCACGAGTGGATCACGCCGTCGCCCGGACGCAGCGAGACGCCGCCGCGGGTGCTGATGAACTCGGGCAGCGTGTGGTGCGTCTTGACGTCCACGGGCTTGGGATAGGCGGCGGTGTGGCAGAACGACTGCATCACCAGGTCGGCCGAGAAGCCCAGGCAGGCCAGGTCCTTGAGCTCGTCGCGGGTCATGGGGCCGGTGGTGTCCTGGCTGCCGACCGAGGTCATCTTCGGTTCGCAGTAGGTGCCCGGGCGGATGCCGCGGCCTTCCGGCAGGCCGCAGGCGCGGCCGACCATCTTCTGGGCCAGCGAGAAGCCCTTGCCGGTGTCGGCCGGGTCCTTGGGCAGGCGGAACAGCGTCGACGGCGCCAAGCCCAGCGCTTCGCGCGCCTTGGCGGTCAGGCCGCGGCCGATGATCAGCGGAATGCGGCCGCCGGCGCGCACTTCGTCGAACAGCACGTCGGACTTCACTTCGAATTCGGCGATGACTTCGCCGTTCTTGATGGCCTTGCCTTCATAGGGGCGCAGTTCGACCACGTCGCCCATTTCCATCTTGGAAACGTCGAGTTCGATCGGCAGGGCGCCGGCGTCTTCCATGGTGTTGTAGAAGATCGGGGCGATCTTGTTGCCCAGGCACACGCCGCCAAAACGCTTGTTCGGCACGAAGGGGATGTCTTCGCCGGTAAACCACAGCACCGAGTTGGTGGCCGACTTGCGCGAGGAGCCGGTGCCGACCACGTCGCCGACGTAGGCGACCAGGTGACCCTTGTCCTTGAGCGACTCGATGAACTTGACCGGGCCGCGCTTGCCGTCTTCTTCCGGTTCGAACGCCGCGCCGTCGCGCTTGTTCTTGAGCATCGCCAGGGCGTGCATCGGGATGTCGGGGCGGGTGGTGGCGTCCGGGGCCGGCGACAGGTCGTCGGTGTTGGTTTCGCCAGGCACCTTGAAGACCGTGATGGTCAGGCTCTCGGGCAGTTCCGGGCGGCTGGTGAACCATTCGGCGTCGGCCCAGCTCTGCATCACGGACTTGGCGTTGGCATTGCCCTTGTCGGCCTTTTCCTTCACGTCGTGGAAGGCGTCGAACATCAGCAGGGTCTTTTTCAGGGCGTCGGCGGCGATCGTGCCGATTTCCTTGTCGTCGAGCAGTTGGACCAGCGGGCCAATGTTGTAGCCGCCCAGCATGGTGCCGAGCAGTTCAGTCGCCTTGGCGCGGCTGATCAGGGCACAAGCTTCGGTGCCCAGGGCCACGGCGGCCAGATACGAGGCCTTGACCTTGGCGGCATCGTCCACGCCGGCCGGAACACGGTGGGTCAGCAGCTCGACCAGGTTCTGCTCTTCGCCCGCGGGCGGGTTCTTCAGCAGTTCGATCAGTTCAGCGGTTTGTTTTGCCGTCAGGGGCAGCGGGGGAATCCCCAGAGCCGCGCGTTCGGCAACGTGTTGGCGGTAAGTATCCAGCATGTTGAGGCCTGCTTAAAGTCGGGTTGGAAGAAGGGTTGTCGCCGGAATTGTAGAGGGAAGAGGGGGGGGCCGCTAGCAAATGTCTTATATCTTATATAAGACTTGAGTCGATAGGCGTTGTCTGCGGGCCACGCCGGGGCGCAGCCAGGCGCGGGACGGGGCGATCTTGGGAGCGTGAAAACGGGGACGATTTGGTGGCCGGCGCCCCGGCGCGAGGATGGGAGGGCCGCTGCGGCAGGCCCCGTGCCCGCGTTCGGGCAGCGGGAGCCCGTGTTGACGCCGGGAGCCGCGCGCGACTGTCGGGCGGGCCCCCGGGGCGGCGGATCAGTTGGCCTTGGCGTCGTACACCACGCCCACGCGGGCGAAGTTGGCGCCGTATTGCTTGACGTCCAGCTGGAACGGGGCGCTCTCGCCTGGCTTGAGCTTGGGCAGGCGCAGCTCCGAATAACGCGCGCCGGTCAGCTTGTCCTGCGCGTCGTAGAGGCTGATCCAGACCTTGACGTTGTCGACGTCGACGTGGTCGTCGTTGCGCACCCGGCCATGCACCATGACGTACTTGTAGCGGTAGCGGTAGGTGAAATTCAGCGTGCCGGTGCCGACGCCGGCCTCGGTGGTTTCGACGCTGATGTCCAGCGCCGGCCGGGTGCCGGGCAGGGCCGCGCGCTTGGCCGGCTTCCAGTCGGTCTTGACCTCGGAATAGCGCTCGAAGTTCTCGCCGTTCAGCAGCACCGGAATGCGCTCGCCGGGGTACAGCATGGCCGGCAGCGACCATTCCTGGCGCAGCCGCAGGGGGCGCGAGCCGTCGAACACCGAGATATCCATGCCCGGCGACAGCGCTACGTATTTGTCGCTGCGGTTGACCACTTCGGCCAGCAGCAGCGGACGCTCGATCTCATTGAGCAGGCGGCGTGGCGCCGACAAGGTCAGCGAAGCGGGGTCGAACAGGGCGAAATCCGGGTCCAGCAGTTCGGCCGTGGTCAGGCGCACCTGGTCGATGATGCGGGGATTGGCGGGGCTGACGCGCACGATGCGGCTGGCGGGACCCTCGGGCGCTGGCGCAGCCGTGGCAGGCGCCGCCGCGGCCTGGGCCGGCTTGGGCGCGTCCCAGGGCAACAGGCCGTTGTATTTGGCCAGGGCGTAGCCGCCAGCGGCGAGGATGATCAGCACCAGCCCGGCCCGGGCGGGCCGCGACAGGGGCCGCGCGGGGGAACGGTCAGCTTTCACTTTGCACCATGTAATCGTAGGACCCGACCTTGCCTTCGGCCAGCATCTCGCAGCGCACGTCGAACGAGGTCACCGCGCCGGGGGCGAGCGGGCTGGCCGAGCCGTAGCCGTTGCCGATGCCCAGCAGCTTGCCGTCCTCGTCGTACAGCATCACCGAGATCTGCGTGCTGCCGGCGGCCACCGCGCCCTTGTTGCGCAGCAGGCCGACCAGGCGGTAGACGCCATCGTTGCGCACCAGCTGCACCTTGTCGGCGGCGACGTCGCGGGCGCTGCTGTTCGCCAGCGACGGCGTGGCCGGCTTCAGGACATAGCGGCTGTAGGCGGTGTCGGGCAGGGAGATCGTCACCGGGGTGTATTCGCCGGGCAGCAGCGTGCGCGCCATCGGCGAGCCCGAGGTGGACGACAGCGTCAGTTCGCCCTGATAGAACGTGGCGGTGACGCGCGGCGCATCGATCTTCTTGCCGGTCTCGTTGCGCATCAGCATCACCAGCTGGTTGCGGCCGCGGCCACGCACTTCCTGCACGTCCGTCAGCTTGACCAGCGCGGCGTCGATGGGCGGCGGGGCGGCGCGCGAGGGGGCGCGGGTCGATGAGCCACTGTTGAACAGCGTGGCGGTGAGCGGCACCAGGATCGCGGCCAGCACCACCAGCGCGATCGCGATGATCGCGCCCGGCTGCAATTTGGCGGCGGGCGCCGGCTGCTGCATGCCGCGCAGGATCTTCTCCAGGCGCTGGGCGACGTTGTCCTCGACCAGGGTGACGGCGTGGCAATGGCTGCACTGGTATTCGTTGGTATCCAGCTTGGTGAACTGCGCGCTGCCGCAGGTCGAGCAGGTCAACGTCACCGTATTGATCGTGGTCTGTTTGGGTGTCATGCGAGAGGGCGGGCGCGCCGCGTCCGGGGCGGCGCCGGGATGGCGCGGCCGGGCCGGGCGTGGCTGGCTTACTGGGCCGCAAGGATAGCGGCGGCGCGTCGGCGGCGGGGTGCATGAGCGCATCTGATTATTACGAAATGTATGCGAAGGCCCGCGGACGCCGCCGGGCCCGGTGCTATGATCGCCGGCGTTCCAAGCCCCTTGAATACGCCGTTCCCCCAGTCGTTCCGCTCCTGGCCGCGATCCCGCGCGGCGGGGCCGAGCCGAGGCAGGTCAGACTCCGCCCCAGCATGAGCATCTTCCAACACGTGTTGTTCCTCGCCTGTGTGGCGCTGGCGACCTACGCCCAGACCATGACGGGGTTCGCCTTCGGCCTGGTGCTGCTGGGGTTGTCCGGCGTGTTCCAGCTGGCATCCGTGTCCGAAGTGGCCAACGTGGTCAGCGTGCTGTCCCTGGTCAACGCCGTGGTCACGCTGGCGCGGGCCAAGCCGCAGGTCAATTGGCGCCTGATGACGCCGGCGCTGGTCAGCAGCCTGGCCGGCGTGGCGTTGGGGGTGGTGGCGCTGGCCTGGATCAGCGGCGCCATGGCGGTGCTGCTGCAATTGCTGCTGGGCCTGACCATCCTGGCTTGCGCCGTGCTGCTGGTGGCGCGCACCCAGCCCCTGGAGCGCCTGTCATCGCGCGCCTCGTTCGTGCTGTTCGGCGGGGTCTCGGGCGTGCTGGGCGGCTTGTTCTCCAGCGCCGGCCCGCCCATGGTCTATCACCTGTATCGCCAGCCCCTGCCGCTGGCGTCCATCCGCAACAGCCTGCTGGTGCTGTTTTCACTGAACGCGGTCGTGCGCTTGGCGCTGGTGACGGGGCAGGGCACGTTCATGGCCACGTCGCTCTGGCTGAGCCTGCAGGCCCTGCCGGTCGTGATCGGGGTGACCTGGGTCGCGCGCCGCTACGCCACCGCCGGGTCGATGAAGACCGTCAAGCGGATGGTGTTCGTGCTGCTGCTGGCGGCCGGACTCGGCCTGGTCGTGCCGGCGTCGCGGCTCCTCGCGGCGGGGTAGCCGCGAGGCGGACGATCCGGGCCTTGCCGCGATTCAGCCGTGTTCGCCGGAGATGTACCGTTCGAGCTCGGTGATGATGAATTTCTGCTCGCTCATGACGTCCTTGACCAGGTCGCCGATGGACACCAGGCCGACCAGCTTCTTGTCCTGGATGACGGGCAGGTGGCGGAAGTGGCGCTCGGTCATCAGCGCCATGCAGTGCTCGCGGGTGTCTTCCGGCCGCACGTAGAAGACGGAGTCGGTCATGATTTCGCGGACCTTGGTGGTGCGCGAGGAGCGATCCTGCAGCACGATCTTGCGGGCGTAGTCGCGCTCGGTGAGCATGCCCAGCACCTCGTCGCCCTCCGCCACCACCACGGCGCCGATACTGCGTTCGGCCATGGTCTTGATGGCGTCGTACACGGACGAGTCCGGCGTGACGGTCACGACGGGCGGGTTGGCCTTTTCCCTGAGAATCTCAGCAACTTTCTTCACGATGTGCTCCCGAATCGCTGGCAAGGTTCAAGCGCCGGCTAGAGTCCGCGCCGGACGCCTGGCGCCGGCGCACGGTCTGGCCGTGACTCCATCCTAAGCCCGGCGGCGGGATTGCCGCAAGTTTCCGGTGGGTTCTCAGGCGGTATGGCCTGGCAGGTTCGTGGAGCAGGTGGCTATAGTCGCGGCCGCCATAGAACACGCCCATAATGGTCACGGACCCGTCATCGTTCAAGGAGTAGGCGATGGTGCATCGCTTCTGATGATGCAGGAAGCGGAGATTGGGGTTGGCGGCATGGCGCCGCGCTCCGCGTCTTGGAAAATGGGCCAGGTCCAGGCAGGCCTGGATCACGCCGTCGACATAGCCGTCCGCTGTTGCGGAAGTCCCCGCCGCGCTGAAATACCGTTGCATGTTGACGATGTCGCGGAGCGCGTCCGGCGTGAACACGACGCAGAACATGTCAGCGGCCTGAAGGTCGTCTGGCGCGTTCCGCGGCGAGCGCGGCCAGAACCTCGCCAGGGGTGAGCAGGCGGGATGGATCCGCCTTGCTGGCCCGGCTTATCGCTTCGAGCCGCTTGAGCCAGGCGTTTTCGTCCCGCTGATCGACGCTGGGTAGATAGGGAGGCGGCAGCTCCGGAGGAGGATCCGATTGGCAGTGTTCCCGTACGGGGGGGCCGTTGGGATGGCGTTGGACGGCGTGGCATGTAGAGAATTCCAAAGGCGTGGGCGACCTGGATAGCCTATGTGTGGCACGACGACGCGACAAGTCCTTTGGGCCATTCCTCTCGTCCTATCTTTCGCCAAGCGCGCGGCGGTGGTCGGCGGCCGGCCCGCGCCGGCCGCCCCGTATCCTCAGCGGATCAGGAACCCCGCGCCCACCGGATCATTCTTGTCGATGACCCAGCGCGCCGTGCCCAGGATGCTGGCCGTGCCCTTCACCGTCGGCCGCACCGCGCGGGTGCCGTTCAGGTCGACCTCGCCCAGCAGGCAGCCTTCGAAGGTGCCGCTGCCCAGCAGGCCTTCGGATTTGATGGGCTGGTTCAGGCCCATCTTGCCGCGCGCCTCGAACATGGCCATCATCGCGCTGGTGCCGGTGCCGCCGGGCGAGCGGTCGAGCTGGCCGGCGCTGAACACGTGCACGTTCTTGTAGAACGCGCCCTCGATCGTCGGCTGGTGCCAGAACGTGATGAAGTTGAGGTTGTTGATGTGCGATTCGGTCGGGTGCTGGATGCGGTGGCGCGCGTTGAGCTGGTCGCGCACGATCAGGCCCATGCGCGACAGTTCGGTGCCGTTGTCCGGCGAGATGCGCAGGTCGCAGTTCGACAGGTCGACGATGCCGAAGTAGTTGCCGCCCCACACGATGTCGGCCGACAGCTTGCCGTAGCCCGGCAGTTCCACCGGGATGTCCTGCGCGGCGACGTAGGCCGGCACGTTCTCGAAGCGCGTCCACAGCACGTTGTCGCCTTCCGAGGCCACTTCCGACACCACCAGGCCGGCGGTGGTCTCGAAGCGGATGCGGGTGATGCCGTCCTTGCCGCGCGGCACCAGGCCGTTGGCCACCATGGCCATGCTGACCGCGATGGTGCCGTGGCCGCACATGTGCGAATACTCGGTGCCGTCGATGTAGATCAGGCCGGCGTCGTACTCGGGGCTGGACGGCGGCGTCAGGAACACGCCGAACATGTCCTTGTGGCCGCGCGGCTCGCGCATCAGCGCCTTGCGCAGCCAGTCATAGTGCTGCTCCAGGAACGCGCGCTTTTCCAGGATGGTGGAACCGGCGGGGTACGGAATGCCGCTGTGGACGATACACAGGGGCTCGCCTTCCGTATGGGTATAGATGACATCGAACGCGTCTTGCTTGCGCATGACAGTGACTCCAGGCGGTAGATAGGGGGAAGAGGAAAGTTATTTGCCGCGTTCGGACAGCATGTCCAGCCCGACGGTCAAATCCAGGATCACGATGGCGACGACCGCAGCCACGATCGTGGCGCCCGATACGGCTGCGATGGTCGGATCAATCGTGTATTGCACGTAATTGAAAAGCTTCACGGGGATGGTGTTCAGGTCCGCCGTGGTGTTGAAAATCGACAGCTCCACATTGATCCATGACGAGATGAAGGCGAAGATCGAACCGGTCACGATGCCCGGACGGATCTGCGGCAGCACCACCAGGAAGAATGTGGTCCAGGGGTTGGCGCCCAGGTCGGCCGAGGCTTCCTCCAGCGCGCGCTGTTCCGGCGTCAGCAGCGTCAGAGTGGAGCGCAGCACGAACGGCGCGATGATCACGACGTGGCCGATCAGGAGCGACAGGAAGCTGCGGGTCAGGCCGAAGTACGCGCCGAACTGCAGCAGCGCCGCGCCCAGCACGATGTGCGGCAGCACCAGCGGCGACATCAGCACCGAGGTCAGCGCGGCCTTGCCCGGAAACTCGTAGCGCGCCAGCGCCATCGCCGCCGGCACCGTCAGCAGCACCGCGGCCACCGTGGCGGCCAGCGCCAGCACCGTGCTGGTGGTGAACGCGGCCACATAGCCGGCCTCGACCAGCAAGGTGCGGTACCACTCCAGCGTCCAGCCTTGCGGCGGGAACGCCAGGTACGGCGTGGCGGTGAACGACGCGCCCAGGATCACCACGAGCGGCAGCGCCAGATAGGCCAGCACGGCCAGCGCGGTCAGGCGGATCAGGTGGCGGGCGATCATCGCGCGGCTCCCGGCAAGGTGGCGGCGCGATTGGCCAGCGCCACCAGGATCAGGGTGAAGACCAGCAGCACCATGCTCAGCGCGCCGCCGTAGTGGAAATCGAACACCGTGCTGTATTGCTGGAAGATCAGCATCGACAGCACCGTGACGCGGCCGCCCGACAGCAGCGCCGGCGTCACGTAGGCGCTGACCGCCAGCGTGAAGACGATGATGGCACCCGACACCACGCCGGGCAGCGTCAGCGGCCAGGTCACGTGCAAGAAGGTCGCCGCCGGGCTCGCGCCCAGGTCGGCCGAGGCCTGTTCGCAGGCCGGGTCGACCCGCGCCAGCGCATTGCCGACCGCCAGCACCACGAACGGCAGCAGCACGTAGACCATGCCGATCAGGATGCCCAGCTCGGTGCCGATGAAGCGCATCGGCCGGTCCACCGCGCCGGTCGCCATCAGGCCCTGGTTGACCAGGCCGTTGCGGCCCAGCAGCACCATCCAGCCGAAGGCGCGCACGATGTTGCTGGTGAACAGCGGCACCACCAGCAGGATCACGCAGGCGCGGCGCCAGGCCTGCCAGCGCACCACGCGCACCAGGTACCAGGCCAGCGGATAGCCCAGCGCCAGGCAGGCGAGGGTGGTGAACAGGGCCAGCCGGAACGTCACCAGGATCACGTCCCAGTGGTACTGGTCGGCCAGCACCTTCATGTATTGCGCGGCCGTCGGCGTCAGGCCGTCGGGCCCGCCGGTGGCGCTGGCCAGCGCCACCACCGCCAGCGGCGCCAGGAAGAAGGCCGCGAAGAACAGCACCGGGGCCGCCAGCAGCAGGCCGGGGGAGAGCCAGGCGCGCCGCATCATGGCTGGCCGCCGATCAGGTGCAGGTGTTCGGGCGCGAACGCCAGCGCCACCTCGCCGCCGGCATGCAGGCCGCCGGGCGCGAGGCCGCCGTGACGCGCCACCAGGGTCTGGCCGCCGATGTCGACGTGGATCATGCTGTGGCTGCCCACGTTGATCACGTCGCTCACGGTGCCCGTCAGCATGGCATCGGCGCGCTGGCACAGCTTCAGGTCCTCGGGCCGCAGCACGGCCAGGCCGCGCGCCGTCGCCGGACGTTGGGCGAGCGGCACGCGCAGGCCCTGGGCATCCAGCATCAAGGCGCCGTCATCGGCCACCGTATAGGCGATGAAGTTGGCATCGCCGATGAACTCGGCGACGAAACGGGTGGCCGGCTGGCGGTAGATGTCGGTGCCGGCGCCGACCTGCTCGATGCGGCCGGCGTGCATGACCACGACGCGGTCCGCCATGGTCATCGCTTCTTCCTGGTCGTGGGTGACGAAGATGAAGGCGATGCCGAGACGGGCTTGCAGATGCTTGAGTTCGAGCTGCATGCGCTTGCGCAGCTTCAGGTCCAGCGCCGACAGCGGCTCGTCCAGCAACAGCAGCTTGGGCTGGTTGACGATGGCGCGCGCCAGCGCCACCCGCTGTTGCTGGCCGCCGGACATTTCGCGGGGATAGCGCGGACCGAAGTCGGCCAGGCCGACCATGTCCAGCGCATCCCTGGCGCGATCCGCCGCGTCGGATTTCGACGCGCCCTGGCGCCGCGGACCGTAGGCGACGTTCTCCAGCACCGTCATGTGCGGGAACAGCGCATAGTTCTGGAACACGGTGTTGAGCGGGCGGCGATGCGCCGGCAGGCGGCTGACGTCCTGGCCGTCGATCAGGATGCGGCCCGATTCCGGCTGCAGGAAACCGGCGATCGACTTGAGCAGCGTGGTCTTGCCGCAGCCGCTGGGGCCCAGCAGCGCCACGAACTCTCCCTGCTGGATCGCCAGGTCGATGCGATCCAGCGCCTGGTAGGCGCCGAAGCGCATCGACACGCCTTCGATGGTGAGCAAAGCGGACATGGGGAACGGACCTTGCTCAGCGCTTGCGGGCGACCTGCCGGTTCCACGCGTCGGTGACCTCGGCGCGGCGGGCGTTGATGATGTTCCAGTCGAACAGGCTCAGGTTCTTGACCGAGCCGTCGGCGCCCCAGGGCAGCTTGCGGGCGACGTCCTTGGAGACCTGCACGTCCTTGACCGCCGGGCCGAGGTAGAGCTTGGTCGCCAGGCAGGCGGCCGCGTCCGGCGTCAGCGCGGTGTCGATGAACTTCTGCGCCGCGGCCTTGTTGGGCGCGCCCTTGACCAGGTGCAGGCGGGCGTCGGTGGCCCACACGCCTTCCTTGGGCACGGTGAAGCCGATCGGCAGGCCCTTGTCGATCAGGTCCCAGGCGCCGACGTTGAAGTGCGCGCCGATCACCGCTTCGCCGCTCTGGAAGGCGTTGGTGGCCGCGCCCGAGCTGTCGAAGAACAGCGCGGTGTCCAGCGAGGCCAGCTTGGAATAGAGCGGCGCCAGGTTCGACGGGTCGATCGCCCAGACCCGCGCCAGGAAGAAGATGAACGGCACGCCCGACGAGTTGGCGGGCGAGGGCACCGCCACCGCGCCGGCATACTCGGGCTTCCACAGGTCCTTCCAGCTGGTCGGCGGCTGCGTCACTTCCTTGGTGCTGTAGGTGATGCCGAGCGAGTAATAGCCGGTGCTGACCGCGAAGGCGGCATTGCCGTCGCGGTACACGCCCTGCTCGATGACGTTCTTCAGGTTGGGAATGGCGCTGGCGTCCAGCGCGTCCAGCACGCCGGCCTGCTGCGCCAGCTCGCTGATGCCGCCGTCCATCCAGGCCACGTCGATGGTCGGCGCGCCCTTCTGCTGCTGCAGCTTGGCCAGGGTGGTGGTGGAGGTGCCGACTTCCGGCACCACGGTGACGCCGGTCGCTTTGGTGAAGGGCTCGGCCACGCAGGCGCGGAACGCGTCGCCCCAGTTGCCGCCGTACCAGGCGACGGTGATTTTCTGCTGTTGCGCCAGCGCCGCGTGCGAAGCCAGGAGCAGCCCCGCGCCGAGCGCCGCCGCGCCCAGCGCGCTGCGGGTGTTTGTTGCCATGTCGGATTCCCCTTGTAGATTTGTCGATCCGCGATTCATTGACTCAAGTACCACAGGCACATCTTGGGCGATGCTCGGGAAAACGAGCTTGAAGACGCGGGACATAAACTTGAATAATTGCGTCATGTCCGTCGCCGCGCCACCCCCGTCCTTGCCGCTCTCCTATGAAGACGGCGAAGCACACCTGCCTCAGGGAAAACCCGCCCTGACCATCGGCATCGTGCTGCTGGACCAGTTCACGCTCGCGGCGTTCGCCGGTTTCGTCGACGTGTTGCGGCTGGCCGGCGACCATGGCGGCCGCAGCCGCCAGATCCATACCGCGTGGCGGGTGATGAGCTGGGACGGCAAGCCGCGCTGCTCCAGCGCCGGGCTGACGATCGAGGTCGAAGCTGGCCTGCCCGAGGACCCGGCGCAGTTCGACTATGTCGCGATTTGCGGCGGCAACGACTATTCCAGCGGCCGCATGCCCGAGCCCCTGCGCGACTGGCTGCGGCGCGCCGCGGCGCTGCGGGTGCGCCTGCTCGGCATCTGCACCGGCACCTTTGCGCTGGCGCAGGCCGACGTGATCGGGCCGCGCACGGTGTGCGTGCATTGGAACGTGCTGGAAACCTTCCGCGAGCGCTTTCCCGCGACCCGCGCGGTGGTCGACCGCCTGTTCGTCGACGAGGGCGACCTGATTTCCTGCGCCGGCTCCACCGCCGCCATCGACCTGGGCCTGTACCTGGTGGCGCGGCATTGCGGCCGCGACAAGGCGCAGCAGGCCATGCGCCACATGATGCTGCAGGGCGCGCGGCCGGGCCGCGTGCCGCAGGCGCATTTCCGCACCGACCTGTCCGGCATCCAGGACCTGCGGGTGCGCCAGGCGGCGCATTTCATCGAGCAGCGCATCGACAATCCGCCGCCGCTGGATGCCATCGCGCGTTATGTCGGCGTGGGCCGGCGCCAGCTGGAGCGCGCCTTCCGCCTGGCCACCGGCATGTCGCCGATGGCGTTCCAGCGGCAATTGCGGCTGGAATATGGCAGCTGGTTGTTGCTTAATAATGCCTGCAGCATCACGCAAATCGCGCTGGATTGCGGGTTTGCCGACGGCGCGCATTTTTCACGCGATTTCCGCGCGCATTTCGGACTATCTCCGCGCCAGTATCAGCAAAGCCACGGGCAGCACGCCGCGCGGCACGAAGGCGAGATCAGCGTCTTTCCCGCGTAGCCTTGCCCCGGCAAGGAGAACGCATGACATACGACCTTTGGTATTGGGACGGCATTCCCGGCCGCGGAGAATTCGTGCGCCTGGCGCTTGAAGCCGGCGGTATTCCTTACCGTGAACGCGCGCGCGAGCCCGGCATTGGCGAAGATGCGTTGATCCAGGACATGCTGTCCGATCGCAAGCAGCCGCCTTTCGCGCCGCCGTATCTGGTGGCCGGGAAAATGACCCTGGCGCAAACCGCCAACATCCTGCTGTTCCTCGGCGAAAAGCACGGCCTGGCGCCCGCCACGGTGTCGGGACGCCTGTGGGTCAACCAATTGCAGCTGACCATTGCCGACATGGTGGCCGAGGCGCACGATACCCATCACCCGATTTCGGCCAGCGATTATTACGAGGACCAGAAGGAGGAAGCGGCGCGGCGCGCCCGCGGTTTCCGCGAGGAACGCATTCCCAAGTTCCTGGGGTATTTCGAGCGGGTGCTGGCCGGTCCCGACGCGTGGCTGGCGGGCGGCAAGCGCTGGAGTTATGCCGACCTGTCGTTGTTCCATCTGGTCGACGGCCTGCTGTTCGCCTTTCCCAGGCGCATGGGCACGCAGGCGATGAAGTTTCCCAAGGTCATGGCCTTGCATCGGCGCGTCGCGGAACTGCCGGCGTTGCAGCCGTATTTCGCCAGCGGCAGGCGCCTGCCATTCGGCGAGGGCATATTCCGCCATTATCGCGAGCTGGACGCTGAATAACGATTCCAGGCCGCGGTCACCGCATTCGGGGGATTCGGATCCGGTGCGTATTTATTGCCGTGTTAATTAAATGGGGCCGCCGCCGGCGCGGCCCCCATTATTCCTCTGACTTATATCTGAAAATACGGGGGCGGATTCGTATTAACCCGGATCAATAACGAAAAGTCAGACGGGCGTTAATCGTGAAACGCGGTGAAATATCCGTTGCCGAGTTTTTTTTAGTCAGTCATCAATGAATATATTGAGAACAGCTCATTTTTAGGATTAAATATTTTCGACTGGATACATTCTTCCGTTTTCTGTAATTCTTGACCTGCCGTCGCTACCCGGGCGATGGAACTGCAGGCAAGCGTGTGCATGCGGCGCGGCATGCGGCGCTTGATTCCTGGGACGCGCCAAGCAACTGCTTCAGACAAGCCAAGGTTTCTCTATCGATTTTCAGCACACTCGTCCCATTCCCTGCGGGAGACGTCAACATGCAATGGCTTACCCTCAAACGCCTGCTGCGCGGCGAGCGCGGCATGCAGAAAGCGGATCTATACGGGCAGATCGCGGCAATTCACAAAGCGCAGGCGGTGATCGAGTTTGATCTCGAAGGCCATGTCCTGATGGCCAACCAGAATTTCCTCGACACCATGGGTTATGAGCTGGACGAGGTCCTGGGGCAGCATCACCGCATGTTCGTGGTGCCCGAGGACCGGGAATCCGCCGAATACCTCGCCTTCTGGGACAAGCTGGGCCAGGGCGCGCACGACGCGGGCCGCTACCGCCGCATTCGCAGGGATGGCAGCGACGTCTGGCTGCAGGCCAGCTATAACCCCATCTTCGATAAACACGGCCGGCCCTTCAAGGTGGTCAAGTACGCCACCGACATTACCGAGCAACAGCAGCGCCAGGCGGATACCGAGGGCCAGCTCGAGGCCATTTCCAAAGTGCAGGCCATTATCGAGTTCGAACTGGACGGCACCATCATCCGCGCCAACGATCTGTTCCTGAACGCCGTCGGTTATCACGAGGACGAAGTGCGCGGGCGTCACCACAGCATGTTCGTGCTGCCCGAAGAGGCGCGCAGCGGCGCCTATGCCGAATTCTGGCGCAAACTGCGCAGCGGCCAGCATGACACCGGTCAATACCTGCGCATCGGCAAGAATGGTCGCCATGTCTGGATCGAGGCCAGCTACAACCCGATTTTCGATGCCGAGGGCCGGCCGTTCAAAGTGGTGAAATTCGCCACCGACATCACCAAGCGGTTTACCGCCGCCCAGACGCTGCGGGTGGCGGTGCAGGGCCTGACCGAAAACGCGGAGCGCGCCAGCCAGGCCAATTCCCTGGCGCAGGACGCCTGCCGGGTGGCCGAAGAGGGCGGCAAGACCGTCGCGGGCGTGGTCCGCACCATGGGCGCCATCACCGACAGTTCCAAGCGCATCTCGGAAATCATCGGCGTCATGGACGGCATCGCGTTCCAGACCAATATCCTGGCGCTCAATGCCGCGGTCGAGGCGGCGCGCGCCGGCGTGCATGGCAAGGGCTTCGCGGTGGTGGCGGCGGAGGTGCGCAGCCTGGCGCAGAACAGCGCCGCCGCGGCCAAGGAAATCAAAGGGCTGATCACCACGTCGGTCGAGCAGATCGGCAGCGGCGCCCGCCAGGTGCAATCGGCTGGCACCACCATGGAAGACATCGTCGCGTCGTCGCGGCGGGTCACCGAGATCATGGGCGAAGTAGTCGAGGTCTCGCTGGCGCAATCGGCCAAGCTGGGCGAAGTGACCGAGGACATCACCCAGATGACGGCCGAGGCGGCGTCCGCGCTGCAGGCCGCGCATGAACTGCACGGCGGCAGCCCGACGCTCAGGACGGCGGTCAAGCCGGTGGCGCCGTCGGTGCGGGCCCGGCAGGCCGCCAATACGCCGCTGCCGCCCAAGCCCGTGCTGGAGTATGTGCGTTACTGATGCGAGGGCGGCGGCGCGCCCGCCGCCCGAGTGCGCTATAAATACGGTCTTGTACGAACCCGTCGGCCCAGGCAGGAAGTTTCCGGCCCGGGCCGTGTTTTTTGCGGCAATTCCCCATGACCGAATCCGAAGCCCTGGCTCTCGCCACCCATCGCCATTACAAGGGCGGCCTGTATCGCTATATCGATACCGCCCGCCATTCCGAGACCGAGGAATCCATGGTGGTCTACGAACACCTGTGGCCGCACGCGCGTGGCCTGTGGGTGCGCCCGGCCGACCTGTTCTTCGGCCAGTTGGCCGACGGCTCGCCGCGGTTCGCGCCGCTGTCCGCGGCGCGCTGAGGCCATGGCCTTCTACTATCGCCGTGCGCGGCCGGCCGGCGCCGCGCCGCGCGCCGCCTCCGGGCAGCCGTCCGCGGCCGTTGCCGCCGCCTTGAACGCCTTGCGCGGCCCGTTCGTGGTGGCCGACCTGGAAACCACCGGGCTGTCGACCGCGTCGTGCGAAATCCTGGAATTCGCCGCGGTGCGCGTCGGCGCGGGCGGCGCGGCCGAACAGGAATACGCGCAGGTGGTGCGCACCCGCGCCTCGGTGCCGCCGTTCATCACCCGCCTCACCGGCATCACCCAGTCCGAGGTCGACCGCCAGGGCGTGCCCGTGGCGCAGGCCTTCGCGGCGTTCCTGGACTTCGTCGGCGACCTGCCGGTGTTTTTCCACAATGCCTCGTTCGACCGCCGCTTCCTGGACGCCGCCGCGCTCCAGACCGGCCTGCCGTTCGCCAACGCCACGCATTGCACGCTGGTGCTGGCGCGGCGCGCCTGGCCCGAGCTGCCCTCGCACAAGCTGGACGTGCTGGCGCGGCACGTGGGCGCATCCGAGCCCACCCACCGGGCGCTGGCCGACGTGCGCACCACGGTGGCCGTCGCATTGGCGGCCAGTTCGAGGTTGGCCGTGGCCTGAGGCCGCGCCACGTTTCAACGGAACCATCATGTCCGACCTGGAACATATCCGGCAGGCCCTGCGGGCCTTCACCGCCGAACGCGAGTGGCAGCGCTTCCATTCGCCCAAGAACCTGGCGATGGCGTTGTCGGGGGAAGCGGGCGAGTTGCTGGCGCTGTTCCAGTGGCTGACCGAACAGGAGTCGCGCCAGCCGTCCGCGGCGCTGCTGGCGGACGCGGCCGACGAGATCGCCGATGTGCAGATGTACCTGGTGGCCCTGGCGGATCAGCTGGGCGTGGACATCGCGGCCGCGGTCCAGGCCAAGATGGCCCGGAACGCGGTGAAGTATCCCGCGGATCGTTTTCGCGGCAGCGCGCGCAAGTATGACGATCCGCCGGACGCGGCCTGAACCTCAGACCACCTTTTGCTCGTGGTGCACCTGGGGCGGCTCGACGAAGAAGCCCGCCACGAGTTTGCGCCACTCCTGAAAATCGGAAGATTCCCGGAAATCCACCATATGGTTTTCGACGGTTTCCCAATCCACCACCAGCGTGTAGCGCTGCGGCTGCTCGATGCTGCGGTACAGCTCCATGCCGTGGCAGCCGCGGGCCCGCAGGAACAGCGGCTTGGCCTGCGCCACGCCGGCCTCGAACAGGGCTTCCTGTCCTTCGCGGACATGGATGCTGGCAATCTCCTGGATCATGATGGTGTCTCCGGATAAAGAGGCCGGGCAGGGGCCGGCCGGGCGGAGTAGTATGGCCCAAAATTCCGTCCCGATGAACCGATCCGTCCTTTCGCTGCCGCGCCTCGTCGCCGCCCGCCTGCTCTGGTATGCCGGGGTCGCCGCGCTCGCCATCATGGCGCTGGCCTCGCCGACCCAGTTCAGCGTGGTCGCCGTGTTGTCGGCCATTGCGATCTACATCCCGTTGTCCATGCTGGGCCTGCCGCTCATCGCCTGGCTGGTGCTGCGCCAGGCCCGCGCGGCCGCGCCGGCGGTCTTGCTGCCGGCCTGGCCCTGCTGGCTGGCCGGCGCGGCAGGCATCGCGCTACTGGCCTGCTATCACCTGTGGGCCGAGATGGAACTGGCCGAACTCGGCGTGCTGCTGCTGCTCGTCGCGGTGGATCTGGCGCTGGCGCGGTGGGAATCGGCGCGCCTGCTCGACCGTGTCGTCGCGCCTGGTCCGCGTTGAACCCGGGCCGGTCGCGCCGGCCGTCACACTCTCCTGACAGTCAGCCTAAAGGTTGCCTCCTTGCCGCCCGCCGCCGTGCGCGCTAGGTAAATCGCGCGAGAGCGCGCGGCGGCGCCCCATCCTATGAGCTGAGATGCGGCGCAGCAATTTCGCCCGGCGCGCGCCGCGACTCCTCCATATGCATGGCCCGCGTCGCGGTGTTCGCAGATTCCACGCCATCTTTTACGTCTTCGCGCTCCGTCTCTGGAGGGCGGTCGCCCGTTTAACCGATATCGACGTCCTTAGTCCGGAGCAATCATTCCGTACCAATACGAAAGTCCCAAACGCCACGTTGCCGTATGGGCGTACTGCGTCGGGGTGGTAAAGGTCCGCGCCGGTCGGCCACCGGCACCTGTTCATCCGCATCGGGCGGATCAGGAGGAGCTCAAATGAAAAAGCTCGCAGCAGTCGCAGCGTTGTCCCTCGTCGCGGTTTCGGCCGCCTATGCGAGCGGACCGGGCCAGCCCAGCATTTCCGCGTCTGGCCATGTTGGCACCATCACCGGGACGGTGTCCTCGGTCTCCACGGGTACTTCCGTGGTTTCGACCCAGATCAACGGCTATGGCTCGTCGAGCCAGACGTCGTTCGGTGAAACGGGAGGCGTCGCCACCGCGGGCGGATCCTTCAGCCCGGATGGCACCACCGCGGTCACCAGCACGCGGCAATACGCGACCAGCGAAACCTACGGCCAGATCCATGGCAACGCGCCGATCATGGTGGGCGACAGCATCGCCAACGGCGGCGCAACGTTCGGCAGCACCACCACCAATGCCACGGCGACCGGCACGTTCAACGCCGGTGCGATCGGCGCGACCGCGTCGATCCATGGCATCGGCCCCGTGGGCGGTTTCGGTCACTGAGCAGCACGCAATCCGGACGGCTTCGGCCGTCCGGTCGAGAGGACATCATGAAAACCCTTGCGCTTGCCTTATCTCTGTCGCTGTCGCTGGTGGCCTTTTCCGCGGGCGCCCAGACCAGTTCTTCCGCCGCGACCACCTCGGCCTCGTCGGGCTCCACCAATGCCGGCAACAACCAGGGCATCACGCTCAATTCCAACAACAGTGGATCGAGCACCCTGCGGACCGCGCCGCCGATCGGCGCACAGAGCTTCTATGGATCGTTCTCTTCCGACAGCTGCATGGTGTCGGCGGGCGGCGGCGGCTCGGTGGTCGGCTTCGGCATGAACGTGGCGTTCCCGGTCGAGGACCAGAAGTGCAGTCTGCGGCGCAACTTCGAGCGCACCATGCAGGCGGCCGCGTCGACCAAGGATCCGGACCGGTCGCGCCGGCTGGAGACGGCCGCCGTGGACATCCTGTGCCAGACCGACGATCGGACCAAGGCCGCGCTCACCGCGCAGGGCCTGTGCACCAATCCCTCGCTGACCACGGCGGATCACCGCTTCGAGAATCCCTCGCAGAACGTCGCGCAGACCGCGCCCGTCGCGCCGACGCAAGCGCAGTACGCGCCCGCCCAGCCGCAGTCGCCCAGCGCCCAGTACGTGGCGCCGGCGCCGGTCGCGCAGGCCTACCCGGTGATGTCGGGGCAGAACGCCATGGTCAATGCGCCGACGCTGCGCAATCCGCGCATGGACCGGCAGGGCCTGGCCGACTTCTATTCGCCGGGTTGATGATCGTGTGCGGCGATCGCGGTTCCAGGCGTTCAGGGCGTTGCGGCGGGCGTGGCCGCGGCGCCCGGCCCCTCGGCCGCGCCGGGCTGCTGCAAGGCCGCGGTCTGGGGCGCGGATGCCAGCAGCATCGTGGGCGGCGACGATACCTCCAGCCCGGCGTCATGCAGCCGCTGCAGCAGCGTGAACAGCAGCGCGCTGCGCACGCCGTAGGACGAGCGTGGCGACGAGACATAGCCCTTGGCGTTGAACACCAGGTTGCCGCCCTCGATGCCATCCAGGAACACATTCGGCGCCGGCGTCTCCAGCACATCCTCATGGTCGGCGAAGGCTTGCAGGATCAGCTCGCGCACCCGTTGCGCATCGGTTGATAGCGGCAGCGGCAACTTGATCTGCACCAGCCCCAGCGGGTTGGACCGCGTGACATTGCGCACCGTCTTGGTCACGAACTCCGAATTCGGCACGATCACCGTGGAACGGTCGCCCATCTGGATTTCCGTGGCGCGCACGTTGATGCGCAGGATGTCGCCCTCCACGCCGCCCAGCGAGACCCAGTCGCCCACCTTGACCGGCCGCTCGGCCAGCAGGATCAGGCCCGACACAAAGTTCTGCACCACCGCCTGCAGGCCGAAACCGATACCTACGGACAGCGCGCTGGCGATCCACGCCACCCGTTCGAGCCCGATGCCGGCGGCCGACAGCGACAGCGCCACCGCCAGCACGAAGCCGGCATAGCCGAACAGCGTCGCGGCCGACAGCTGCATGCCCGGATCCAGTTCCGTCGTCGGCAGGTAACGGTTCGACAGCCAGCGCTTGAGCATCTTCACGCCCAGCAGCGACAGGCCCAGCACCAGCAGGGCTTGCAGCACCGCGCCCGGACGGATCTGCGCTTCGCCGATGGCCAGGCCCTTGCGCAGCTGGTCGAAGCGCTGCAGCAGGTCCATCGGCCCTTCGCCGAACGGCGCCAGCAGCAGGATCAGGGCCAGCAGGCCCACCGCCACGCGGCCCACGCCGGACAGCAGCACGGCGGCCTGGTCGCGCAGGCTGGGGCCTTCGCTGTCTTCGCGGTGCGACGTGCCCAGCAGGGTGCTGAAGCCGTCCTCGATCAGCACGGCCAGCAGGTAGGCCGACGCCAGGATGATCACGACCCACAGCACCTGCTTGGTCAGGAAACTGCCGAAGGCGACGTAGCCAGCCAGCAGGCTGGCCAGGCTGATCGCCAGCACCGTGCCGGTCGCGGTCAGCAGCAGCGAGGTCCAGAAGGGCGGCGGCGGGCCGTCTTCCCGCAACGCGCGGCGCCGCAGCCGGCGGCCGATCGACAGCGCCACCGCCATCGTCATCATCACGAACACGGCCACGATGCCGGTCAGGGTGATGGTGGTGGTGAGACTGGCGTTGAGCAGCACAGGCAGCCGTTCGGCCAGCCAGATCATCACGACGATCACGCCCAGCACGCCGGGCAGCCAGCGCAGGCGGTGCGCCACCTTGTCGGAGATCGGCGGCAGCCGCCATGACGGCCGGTTGGCGGACAGCAGCGCATAGCCCAGGCCCGACACATAGCCGCCAAAACAGACCGTGGCGACCAGATTGGCCAGCAGGGCGCTGGTGCTTTCCGACAGCTGTGAATTCCAGTCCAGGCCGATGTGGATCAGCAGCGCGATGACCCCGGGCGTGGCGACGGCCAGCGTCAACAGCGCCACCGCCAGGAACGAGCGGCGCAGGCGTCCGGGCGGCACGCGCGTGGCCGTGAGCCGCAACAGCACCCGGCCGATCCAGACGCGCAGCGCGATCGCCAGCGCCGCCGCGGCGGCCAGCAGCAGCCAGCCCCATTTCGGCGTCTGGCCGACGGCGGTGGCCAGATCGTTGCGCAGCGCCACCAGGCGCTCCAGGTCGCCGGGGAATTCCTCGCGGAATTCGGCCCAGAATTGGCCAGACAGGAACGAGTCGCGCCGTTCGCCCAGGCGCGCCTGGAATTGCGTGCGGCGCAGGCCCGAGATCTGTTCCGCGGTCTGCGCGGCATCGACCGACAGCAGCCGCGCCAGCTTGATCTGCGCGTCCAGCGCGCGGCTGTTCTTTTCCAGCTGCATGCGCTGCGCCGCCACGTCGGGCGCCTCCTTGACGCCCTCCGGCGGCGCGCCGAGCTCGCTCAGGCGCGCGGTCACGCTGGTCAGCTGCGGCGTGAGCGCATCGGCGGTGGCATCCGCCTTGGACTGGATGTCGAGGACATCGCCGCGCTGCTTGAGCAGGTCGGCGTCGTCGGTCTCGTCCGGGACGCGCTTGCGGATGTCGTCGAGCTGCTTGCGGGCGCCGGCCAGCATGGCGTCCGTTTCGGCGGGCGACGCGGGCGCGGCGGCGAACGCGGGCGCCAGGCACAGCGCCAGCAGCAGGCCGGCGATCAGCGCGGCAAAAGAACGGCGGCGCGGCAGGGCGCGCAAGAGCGGATGTTGCGGGTTCGGGATCATGATTCTTGGGGCGATGGGATCGCGTCGAGGCGGCAGCATAACAAGCCGCGGCCCGGTCCGCTGCAACAAAAACTCAGCTATGTCCCCCGTTAGATTCCGGCCTTCGCCGGCGCCGATCCGTGGGCGTGGGAAACCAAAAAACGGGGGCGGATTTGAGCCGGAATCCCGGTGGCCGTCGCCAGGCGGGCGGGGCCTCGCGGCTGCGGCTTCAGGACTGCGCCGCGCGCTTATCGGCCCGGGCCCGCCGGGGCCCGCCCAGCACCGCGTCGCAGATCTCCAGCCAGGCGCGGGCGGCGTACGACAGGTAACCGGATTGCTGCCAGATGTGGCCGACCTCCCATTGCAGGCCGGACTTGGCCAGCTTGGCGGTGCTGAGCCCGCGCGTCTTCATCCGCAGCATCAGCGGTTCGGGCAGCAGCGCCACGCCCAGGCCGGCCGACGCCATCGCCACCAGGAAGTCCCAGTGCGCGCTCTGCGCCGCGATGCCGGGTTGCAGCCCGGCATCGGCAAACGCCTGGCGCAGCCGCCGCGTCATGGCGAAATCGTCCGTGGGAATCAGCAGGCGGGTATCGCGCAGCGCGCTCAAGGGCAGCGAGGTCTTGCCGGCCCAGGCCGCGTCGGGCGGCCCGATCACCCAGATCGGATAGCTGCCGAAGGCCTGCGCCGCCAGGCCGCTGTCGGGCGCGATCGGCAGGATGGTGGCGCCCACTTCCAGTTCGCCGCCCGCCACCAGGTCCTCGACCGCGCGGCCGGTGCCTTCCCGCAGGGTCAGGTGGATGCCGGGGTGCAGTTCGCGAAAGCGCTTGACCACCGGCGTGAACAGCAGGTTGATCATGGGCGGGATGCCGACCTCCAGCGAACCGCGCTGCAACTCCGCCGTCTGGCGCATTTCCTCGCTCAGCTGGCGCATGGTTTCCAGCACCTGCAGGCCGCGCTGGTACATCACGCGGCCAGTGTCGGTGGGGCGCGCCGTGTGGCCGTCGCGCACCAGCAGCGGCGTGCCGGCTTCCTCTTCCAGCTGGCGGATCATCTTGCTGACGGTGGACTGCGTCACGAACAGCGCCTTGGCCGCCTGCGTGAAGCTGGCGTGCCGGACCGTCTCGACGAAGTACCGCAAGGCGCGCACGTCCAAGGCTCATCTCCTCTGCAAGGCGCGGAACATTCAAATAATGAAAAAAACGACTGGATCGGATGATTTTAAGTCATTACGAGATTTGGCTGGCGCTTCCTATACTGCGGAAAATTCGTCCCGAAGCCGGCCTGCCAGGCGCTTCGGGCATCAGGAAACGCCGCGCTAGACGGCGCCTGGATGCGAGCGGCAGCGCCGCCGCGTCCGGCCGCGAGCCGCCGGCTTTTGAATCTGGAGACACCATGCATACCGACCGTATCCGCCATCCCGGGCTACGCGCCAAGATCACGTCCGCCGAACAGGCGGCCCTGCTGGTGCAGGACGGCATGACCGTCGGCATGAGCGGCTTCACCCGCGCCGGCGACTGTAAGTCGGTGCCGGCCGCGCTGGCCGAGCGGGCCGGGCGCGAACCGCTCGCCATCACCCTCATCACGGGCGCCTCGCTGGGCCACGATACCGACAAGATGCTGGCGCAGGCCAACGCGCTGGCGCGCCGCATGCCGTTCCAGGTCGACACCACCCTGCGGCGCAAGATCAACCAGGGCGAGATCGCCTTCATCGACCAGCACCTGTCCGAGACGGCCGAGCAACTGCGCGCCGGCCACATCGGCCCGGTCGACGTGGCCATCATCGAAGCCGCCGCCATCACCGAGACCGGTGCGATCGTGCCGACGATGTCGGTGGGCAACTCGGCCTCGTTCGCGCAACAGGCGCGCTGCGTCATCATCGAGCTGAACCTGGGCGTGCCGGCCGCGATCGAGGGCCTGCACGACATCTATGTGCCGGCCGATCGCCCGAACCGCGAGCCCATGGGCCTGGTGACGGCCGACCAGCGCATCGGCCAGCCGTTCATCGAGGTGGATCCCGAAAAGATCGCCGCCATCGTCATCACGCACGAGCCCGACAGCCCCTCCAACGCCTTGCCCCCGGATGTCGAAACCAACGCCATCGCCGCGCACATCAACGCGTTCCTGCGCCGCGAAGTGGACGCCGGCCGCCTGACCAATTCACTGCTGCCGCTGCAGGCCGGCATCGGCACCATCGCCAACGCCGTGCTGCACGGTTTTGAATCGTCGGATTTCGACGGGCTGACGATGTACTCCGAAGTGCTGCAGGACAGCGCCATCAAGCTGCTCGACCAGGGCAAGCTGGCCTTCGCCTCGGCCTCGTCCATCACGGTGTCCAAGCCGGTGTACGAGAAGATCCTCGCCAATATCGACCACTACCGCGAACGCATCGTGCTGCGCCCGCAGGAGATCAGCAACGCGCCGGAGATCGTGCGCCGCCTGGGCATCATCGCCATCAATACCGCGCTGGAGTTCGACATCTACGGCAACGTCAACTCGACCCACGTTGGCGGCACGCACATGATGAACGGCATCGGCGGTTCCGGCGACTTCGCCCGCAATGCGCACCTGGCGATCTTCGTGTCGAAATCCATGGCCAAGAACGGCGATATCTCCAGCGTCGTGCCGATGGTGTCCCACGTGGACCACACCGAGCATGACGTCGACGTGCTGGTCACCGAATGCGGCCTGGCCGACCTGCGCGGCCTGGCGCCGCGCGAACGCGCCCGCGCCGTCATCCAGCACTGCGTGCACCCGTCGTATCGCGAAGCCCTGCAGGATTATTTCGACCGGGCCTGCGAGCGCGGCGGTCAGACCCCCCATCTGCTGGAAGAGGCGTTCGCGTGGCACCAGCGCTTCAACGAGACCGACAGCATGCGGGCAGTGCCGCCCGCGACCCGCAAGGTCGCCTGATCCGGTTCCCGCCGACTACCCGCCACGGGACGTTCAAGCCCTCTGGCGGGTCATTCCTTCTTGTCGCGCGTCGTCTTGGCTGCGTCATGGTCAGCGGCGGTCACCAGACTCTTGCTGGAGCGTTCCAGCTCGTCGCGCAGCCATTGCTTCAGCGCCACCAGAGGTTCCCAGTCGCGCAGGCTGGGCCGGTAGACCAGGTGATAGGTCTGGGCCTGCTCATAATGCACGGTCACCGGTGACACCTGCACCAGCCGCCCGGCGCAGATCGCGTCCGCGGCCAGCAATTCGCGTCCCAGAGTGATGCCCAGGCCCTGTTCAGTGGCCTGCAGCATCATGCCGGCATCGTTGAACGTGGCGACCGGCGTCACCGGCACGCTCAGTCCGGCCGCGTTGAACCAGTGCTGCCACATGTCGCGATCGCCCAGCAGGGGTTGGCGCGCCAGCGTCTCGGGCGTGTTGTCGGGCAAGGCCGCCGCCGTTTCGGGCGAGGCCAACGCGATCAGCGGCAACGGCATATCGAACGGCGGTTCGGACTCGACGCCCGGCCATGGGCCGCGGCCGAATCGCAGCGCGGCGTGAAAACCATCGCGCAGCAGATCCACTACCTGCTGCGATGTCTCGATCTGCAGCGACAGGTCCGGGTGGCGCTTGTGCCAGCGCGTCATGCGCGGCAACAGCCAGCGCTGCGCGAACGAGGGCAGCACCGACACGCGCAACTGCTGCGCGCTGCCGGTCGCGGCGGCCGAGGCCGCCATCAGGCCTTCGTCCAGCAACACCATCGCGCTCTGCACGCGGCACAGCAGCGCCGCGCCGGCCGGGTTCAGCACGATGCCGCGCCCGCTGCGCTCGAACAAGGGGAAGCCTAGTTGTTCTTCCAGCCCCTTGATCTGCTGGCTGACCGCGCTGTGGGTCAGATGCAGGCGTTCGGCCGCCGCGCGCAGGTTCTGCAGTTCGGCGACGGCGCGGAAGGCGGGCAGGGTATTCAGGGGCAGGCGCATGGGAAAAGGGGGGGGG
>NZ_CYTY01000059.1:23409-30612 GCF_001298995.1 Achromobacter sp. 2789STDY5608615 | reverse complement strand
CCCAAATCATCATCACCCCCCACTGCGCCGCCATCCCCGACCGCCAGGAACGCGCCCGCCACACCGCCTGGCTCATCACCGCCAACGAACGCGGCGACCCCCTCCCCAACATCTACGACCCCGCCCGCGGCTACTGAAAACCCCGCCAAGCACTTATCCACAGCCGGCCCGTCGCACAGAAAAACGAGCCCCTGTGGAAAACTCGCTTTCCCCACCAGCGCCCTTGAAGTGAAATCAACAAGAGCCCGGCACGCCGGGGCGAGGGGGTGCGGGGCGTGTAGATGCGCCCGACGGAATCCGTAGGGAGCCGAAGGCGGACGAGGATGAGGATGGGGCAGTCCGGAGCGGAGGCTCCGGACCGCAATCGTAGCCCCGCATCCCCTCGCCCCGGCGTGCCGGGCGTCTAAAGAACCCCACTCCCCACCAGCAACAACAACTACCCAACTCAAAGAAAAAAACCGCAAAATCTGCAAACCAGGCCCGCCTACATTGCTCCCCAAGGAGCCACGCACTTGAAACCCCAAACCCGCACCACCTACGCCCACCGCCTGGACCCCGTCCTGCGCTGGCTGGCCAGCCACCCCGACGCCGACCCCGACCTGTACCGGTTGGCCGACCTGGCTTGCCTCTCGCCCTACCACTTCCATCGCGTCTACCGCGCCGTGATGGGCGAAACCGTGAACGCCACCGTGCAACGCATCCGCATGCACCGCGCGGCCGTCTCGCTGGGCAGTACCGGGGATTCCTTGCGTGACGTGGGGCAGCGCGCCGGCTATGAGTCGGACGCCGCCTTCAACCGCGCGTTCGGCGCGACCTTCGGCATCTCGCCGGGGCGCTACCGCGCGGCCCGCTCCCGACCCTTCGACCCCAAGGAGCTAGGCATGTATCCCATCACCATCGAAACCTTCCCCGGCGCCGTGCTGGCCGCCCTGCCGCATCACGGCAGCTACCAGGAAATCGGCCCGGTCTTCACCCGCGCCTTCATGCTCGCCGCCAGCCGCGGCCTGGCGCGTCCCGAGGCCATCGGCTTCGGCGTGTATTTCGACGATCCCGAGCAGGTGCCGCCGGCCCAGCTGCGCTCGATGGCCGGCATGTCGGTCGCGCCCGACGCCGTGTTGGGCGACGAGCTGGAACGCTTCGAGATCCCCGCCATCCGCTGCGCGATGCTGACCTACACCGGCCCGTACAACGAGATGGACAAGCCCTATAACTGGATGTTCTCGGAATGGCTGCCCGGCAGCGGCATGGTGCCGGCCGACTTCCCCATGTTCGAGCAGTACCTCAATGACCCGCGCACCACGCCGCCGGCGCAATTGCAGACGCGCATCTGCATGCCGTTGAAGTAAGCGCTGGGCGCCGCTACCCCAGCACGCCCGCCAGGTATTGCCGCAGCCACGCATGCGCCGGATCGTCCTGGTAGCGCTCGTGCCAGTACAGCGACACGGTGATCGCCGGCAGGCTCAGCGGCGCCTTCAGCGTGACGATGCGCGCGCTGCCTGACATGGCCTTGGCGATGCTCACCGGCATCGTCGCGATCAGGTCCGAGGCTTCCACGATGAACGGACAGACCATGTAGCTCGACAGCGTCGCGACGATGCGGCGGCTGCGGTTCTGCCCCATCAGGATGCGGTCGATGGCCTTGCTGAAATAGCGCGTGTGGGCCGCCAGGTCCAGGTGCCCATAGCTGAGATAGGCATCCAGGTTCCAGCGCTTGCGCAGACAGGGATGGCCTTCGCGCACGATGCACACCGCCGGTTCCTGGTACAGGAAGCGCGTGCGCAGGTCCGGCGCCGGATCCGGAAAATAGCCGGCGATCAACTCGACGTGATTGGTGTCCAGCATGCTCAGGCCGTGCTGCGGCCGCGCCGGCACGATCAGCAGCTGGAAGTGCGGCGCGTCCACCGCCAGCCGTGGAATCAGCTTGGGCAGCAGCGTGTACTGCACGTAGTCGGTGGCGTAGAACGACAGGCTGCGGGCCGAGTGCGCGGGGTCGAACACCTCGCGCGTGCGGGTGGCGCGGCGCCAGCTCTCCAGCAGCGGCAGAAAGCCCTGGTGCAGCTCGTGCGCGCGCTGCGTCGGCTGCCAGGCGCCGCCTTCGCGCACCAGCAGCGGATCGCCGAACAATTGCCGCAGGCGGTTCATCGCGGCGCTCATGGCGGGCTGGCTGATGCCCAGCTGCTCGGCCGCGCGCGACACGTTGCGGCAGCCCATCAGCGCGTCGAAATGCAGAAGCAGATTCAGGTCCGGATTCTTCACCGCCGCCCACCTATAAATGGCATCTATATCAATATAAACCGCCAGGACTGCTGGCGCGCGCCGGCCAGGCCTAGGATGTTCCCGTTGTTGCAGTGAACCCGAGGCAAAGCCTCTCAGGTCCGACATCCATGATCGGGCCGCAAGGAAGTTCTATCAACAAGGGGAAGTCATGAACGCAGCGTTCATTCGCAGTTGCTGTCTTGCATTCGGGGCGGCCGCGCTGGCCGCCACCGCGCTACCGGCCCGCGCCGAGTGGCCCGACAGGGTGATCCGCATCGTGGTGCCGTTCGCGGCGGGCGGGTCCACCGACCTGATCGCGCGCAAGGTCGCCGAAGGCCTGGGCCAGCGCCTGTCGGCCAACGTCATCGTCGAGAACCGCCCGGGCGCCGGCGGCACCGTCGGCACCGAGTACGTGGCGCGCCAGCCGGCCGACGGCTACACCATCCTGATGGGCTCGGTCAGCACGCATGGCAGCGCGCCCTGCGTGTACACCAAGCTGCCCTACGACCCGGTCAAGGACTTCACGCCCTTGACCGTCGTCGCCACCATTCCCAACGTCATGTCGGTGAACAAGTCGGTGCCGGCCAACAACCTGCAGGAATTCGTGGCGCTGCTCAAGAAGGAACCCGAGAAATACTCGTTCGCCTCCAATGGCCAGGGCACATCGAACCATCTGGCCGCCGAGCTGTTCAAGAGCACCGCCGGCGTGTCGATGGTGCACGTGCCCTACCGCGGTTCGGGTCCGGCGCTGATCGACCTGGTGGGCGGCCAGATCAACATGATGATGGACGTGGTGATGACGTCCTATCCGTACATCAAGGACGGCAAGATCAAGGCGCTGGCGGTGACCTCGCCGCAGCGCTCGCCCATGCTGCCCGACGTGCCGACGGTGGCCGAGTCCGGTTATCCCGGCTACGAGGCCATGGTGTGGTTCGGCATGCTGGCGCCGGCCAGGCTGCCCGAGCCGCTGCGCGCCAAGCTCACCGACGCGCTGGTGCAGACGCTGCACGCGCCCGCCATGAAGACCTATCTGGAACAACAGGGCGCGCAGGTCTCGGACGTGGCCGGCCCGGCCTTCGGCACCATGATCAAGAGCGAAATCGACAAATGGTGCGGCGTGGTCAAGCAGGCCGGCATCAAGCTGGATTGAGCGCCGCCGCGCCCTTCTTTTCTTTCAGGGAAGCACAAGCATGTATCGCATAGGGATAGACGTCGGAGGCACGTTTACCGACTTCACGATGATCGACGAAGATCAAGGCATCGTGCATTTTCACAAGGTGCCGTCGACACCGTCCGATCCGTCGGAAGCCATCGCCACCGGCATCGGGCAGATGCTCAAGGACCATGGCGTTTCGCCGTCGCAGGTGTCGCACGTGGGCCATGGCACCACGGTCGCGACCAACCTCATCATCGAGCGCAAGGGCGCGCGCGTCGGCCTGATCACCACGCAAGGCTTTCGCGACGTGCTGGAGATCGGCCGGCAGACGCGGCCGCACCTGTACGACTACAGCGTCGGCAAGCCGCCGGTGGCGGTGCCGCGCGAGTTCCGCGCCGAGGTGGGCGAGCGCGTCAATGCGCAGGGCGAGGTGCTGGCGCCGCTGGATGCGGACGCGGTGCGCGCGGCGGCGCGGCGCTTTGCCGCCGCCGGCATCGACGCGGTCACGATCTGCTTCCTGCATGCCTACCGCAACCCCGCGCACGAGCAGCAGGCCGCGCGCATCGTGGCCGAGGAGATGCCCGACGCCTATATCAGCCTGTCGTCGGACGTGCTGCCGGAGTTCCGCGAATACGAGCGCCTGTCGACCACGGTGCTGAACGCGGCGGTGGGGCCGAAGATGGCGCGCTACCTGGAGCGATTCCTGCAGCGCGTGCGCGAGCTGGACATCGGCCACGAGCCGCACACCATCCACTCCAACGGCGGCCTGATGTCGATCGCCACGGTGCGCCAGTATCCGGTGCGCACCTGCCTGTCGGGGCCGGCCGCCGGCGTGGTGGGCGCGGCCGCCGTGGGCCGCGCCATCGGCAGCCTGAACCTGGTGACGTTCGACGTCGGCGGCACCAGCACCGACGTGTCGCTGATCTGCGATGGCCGGCCGTTGTTCACCTCGCATCGCCAGGTGGCGGGCTATCCGGTGAAGACGCCGATGGTGGACATCCACGTGATCGGCGCGGGCGGCGGCAGCATCGCCTGGCTCGATGACGCGGGCGCGCTGAAGGTCGGCCCGCACAGCGCCGGCGCGGTGCCGGGACCGGTGGGCTACGGCCGCGGCGGCGGCGAGCCGACCATCACCGATGCCGAGATCGCGTTGCAGCGCCTGAATCCGGTGGCGCTGCTGAACGGCCGCATGCCGGTGCACGCCGAGGCCGCGCGCCAGGTGATCGACGAACGCGTGGCGCGGCCGCTGGGCCTGACGCGCGAGGCGGCGGCCGAAGGCATCCTGCGCATCGCGGCGGCCAACATGAGCCGCGCCATCCGCGCCGTGTCGACCGAACGGGGCTACGACCTGTCGCAATTCGCCCTGTATGCCTATGGCGGCGCGGGGCCGCTGCACGCGGTCGAGGTGGCCGAGGAATGCGGCATCCCCACGGTGATCGTGCCGCAGGAGCCGGGCACCATGTGCGCGCGCGGCATCCTGCTCAGCGACATCTCGTTCGACTTCGTGCGCAGCGAGATCTCGCTGGCCAGCGCGGAAAGCTGGGACGGCGTCTCGGCGATCTTCGACGGGTTGCGCGATCAGGCCGAGCGCTGGCTGGAAGAGGAACGCGTGGAGCCGGCGCTGCGCCTGTACCGCAGCGCCATCGACGCGCGCTACGAGGGCCAGAACTTCGAGGTGCAGGTGGCGCTGGACGACACCGGCGCCGGCGGCTACGCCGAATTCGCGCGCCGTTTCGCCGAGGCGCACGAGCGCGAGTACGGCTACACGGTCGATGACCGCAAGGTGCAGATCATCAACTGCCGCATGCAGGCGGTGGGCCAGGTGGTGAAGGCGCCGCTGGCGCCGCGCCAGGTCGATGGCACGCTGGACGGCGCCCGCATCGGCGAACGCCGCGCCTATTTCGGCGAGCGCCACGGCTGGCTGGACACGCCGGTCTATGACCGCGACCGCGTGCCCACCGGGGTGCGCTTCAGCGGCCCGGCGCTGCTGGAGGAAATGAGCTCGACCACCGTGGTCGGCGCGGGCCAGGACGTCGAGGTCGACGCCTACGGCAACCTGATCATCCGTTTGCAAGGAGGCTCCCATGCGTGAAGCCCATGAAGCCAATCAAACCAGTCACGACGCGGGCGTGGCCCTGGCCGACCCGGTCGGCATGGAGGTGTTCTGCAACCGCCTGCTGTCGATCACCGAAGACATGAACAACACGCTGGTGCGGGCCTCGTTCTCGACCAACATCAAGGAACGCAAGGACTGCTCGGTGGCGCTGTTCGACGCCGCCGGCCGGCTGGTGGCGCAGGGCACGCAGATCCCGCTGCACCTGGGCTCGCTGGACGGCGCCATGGGCGCGATATTGCGCGCGTTCCTGGTCGACCAGATCCGCGACGGCGATGTGTTCATCTGCAATGACCCCTATCTGGCCGATGGCAGCCACCTGCCCGACATCAACATCGTCACGCCGGTGTTCTGGGAAGGCACGCTGCGCTTTTTCGCCGCCAACATCGCCCACCATTCGGACGTCGGCGGCGCGGTGCCCGGCTCGATCGCCGGCGGCCTGAAGTCGATCTTCGAGGAAGGCATCCGCATCCCCGCCTGCCGCATCGCGCGCGCCGGCGAGGTGGACGAGGACATGCTGCGCCTGATCTGCGCCAACACCCGCGACCCCGAGGAACGGGTGCTGGACCTGCGCGTGCAGATGGCCACCAACCGCCGCGGCGCGGCCGCGGTGCAGGGCCTGATCCGGCAGATGGGCCTGGCGGCCGTGCTGCGCTCGGTGGATGACGTCATCACCTATACCCGGCGCCGCCTGCTCAACCGCATCGGCGAGCTGGCGCAGGGCAGCTACACCTTCCGCAGCGACCTGGATGACGACGGCATGGGCGGCGATCCGGTGCCGATCCAGGTGACGCTGACGGTCAGCCGCGACCGGCTGCATTTCGATTTCGAGGGCTCGGGCAAGCAGGCGCGCGGCGCCATGAACCTGCCGTTCAACGCGTTGCGGGCCTGCGTGTATTACGCGGTCAAGGCGCTGCTGGATCCGGACCTGGCGCCCAACGCCGGCCTGTTCGACCCGATCAGCGTATCGGCGCCGGTGGGCACCATCACCAACCCCGAGCATCCGGCGGCGGTGGGCGCGCGCTCGATCACCGCGCAGAAGGTCGCGGGCGCCATCTTCGGCGCGTTCCGCGGCCTGCTGCCGGCGGAGAAGACCATGGCCTCCAGCAACGACTGCTGCCCGGCCATCGTGTTCTCGGGCCGCTGGCGCGAGCGCGCCGGCCACTTCGTCTACCTGGAAACGCTGGGCGGCGGCGCCGGCGCGCGCTTCGACAGCGACGGCATGGACGCGGTGCACGTGCACATGACCAACACCTCCAACCTGCCGGTGGAAGCGCTGGAGAACGAGTACCCGCTGCTGATGGACGAGTACGCCATGATCCAGGACTCCGGCGGCGCCGGCCGCACCCGCGGCGGCATGGGCATCGCCAAGCAGATCCGCGCGGTCGGACCGGGCATCGTGTTCTCGGCGCGCTCGGACAGCCACACCGTGGGCGTGGCCGCCGGCGTCGATGGCGGCGCCGATGGCCGGCGCGCGCGGCTGGTGCGCAACTTCGGCACCCCGGCCGAGGAGGAGCTGTTCTCCAAGACCGCCAACATCGCGCTGGCGCCGGGCGAGAGCGTGCGCATCGAAACCCCGGGCGCCGGCGGCTATGGCGCGCCGGCCGAGCGTTCGCGCGCCCGCATCGAGCGCGACCTGGCCGACGACAAGATCAGCGCCGCGGCGGCGCGCGCCGCC
>NZ_CYTY01000059.1:0-23163 GCF_001298995.1 Achromobacter sp. 2789STDY5608615 | reverse complement strand
TCCTGGTTGACCTCGTGGATGCGGTTGCCGAAGTGATCTTCGATCAGCCGCAGCAGCGAGATGCGCGGCTGGATGTCGGCGCGCAGGTCGGAATGTGCCGGATCGGCATAGATCAGCGTGCACGCCACCGGCGTGTCCTGGTCGCCCAGCGTTTTGATGGAATTGATGTGCAGCCACGGCTGGCCGGGCTCGGCGCCCAGGGTCTCGGCCAGCCGTTTGGTGAGCTTGACCGTGCGCACGTCCTGCACCAGCAGCGCGGCGTTGCGCGCGTACTGCAACAGGTCCGGAAACTGCGAGATGCGCTGCGTGAAGCGGGTGCTGGCGTGGGCGGTCTCGACGCGCGTGCCCACCCCCGGGCGGCGCGACACCATGCCGGCCACCGTCAGCATGCGGATGGCCTCGCGGATGGTGTGGCGGCTGGCGCCGAACTGGTCGCACAGCTCGTGTTCGGTCGGCAGCAGGGTCATGACCGGATAGCGGCCGGCGCCGATGTCCTGCGCCAGCTGCTGATAGATGCTCTTGTAGCGCGGGCCGCCGGCATCGCCGTCCGGCGCCGCGGCCTGGCCACGCGCTTCGCGCGCGCCGCCCGCGGCCGGCGCGCGTTCGGAGGATCGGGTCATGGGGTGGCTCCTTTTTTCGTTCTATCGGGGTTTGTACGGACAATAACCGATTGACAGCGCCCGCCTTGCGGATCCATTATTTGTCCGGACATTCATGTACGGACAAATTGTACGGCGGACATGAGGTCGCGGGGCAAGCGGGGCCGTGTTTTTTTCGCAGCGGCGGGTCCTCCCCCGGATTCATGCAGCACCGGCAGTTCTTGCAGTTCTCTTCCAATAACGGGGGTTTTCATGGGCAAGGTACTCGCAGTCCTGACGGCGGCCACAATGGCCGTCGGTGTGTGCGCCAACGCGCAGGCGCAGCAGAAGTTGGTGGTGGCCGGCTACGGCGGCTCGTTCGAAGACATCATGCGCAAGGACATCTTCCCGCCCTTCGCCAAGCAGCACGGCGTCGAGCTGGATTACGTGGCCGGCAACTCCACCAACACGGTGGCGCGCCTGCAGGCGCAGAAAAGCAACCAGCAGATCGACGTCGCCATCATCGACGACGGCCCGATGTACCAGGCCATCGCGCTGGGCTTCTGCGCGCCGATCCAGGGCCTGCCGGCCGACGACATCTACGGCACCGCGCGCTACAAGGACGACAAGGCCGTGGCCATCGGCATCGTCGCCACCGGCATCATGTACAACAAGAAGGTCTTCGACGAGCGCAAGTGGGCCGCGCCCACCTCGTGGAAGGACCTGAAGGATCCCAAGTACAAGAAGCAGCTGGTGGTGCCGCCGCTGAACAACACCTACGGCCTGCACGCGCTGGTCGAGTACGCCCGCGAGGGCGGCGGCGGCGAGAAGAAGATCGACGCCGGCTTCAAGACTTTCAAGGACGAGGTCGGCCCCAACGTGCTGGTGTACGAGCCGTCGCCGGGCAAGATGACCGAGCTGTTCTCCAGCGGCCAGGCCACCATCGCGGTGTGGGGCAGTGGCCGCGTCAAGGCCTTCGCCGACACCGGCTTCCCGGTGGGTTTCGTCTATCCGCAGGAAGGCGCCTACGCGCTGCTGTCGTCGGTGTGTCCGGTGGCCAAGGCCAACGCCAATCCGCTGGCGCAGGCCTTCGTCAATTACCTGGTCAGCCCGAAGGTGCAGGAGCAGCTGGCCACCGCCTATGGCTATGGCCCGGTCAACAAGCAGGCCAAGGTGGCCGACGATCCGCGCGTGCCGCTGCCGATCGGCAAGCGCGCCGCCGACCTGATCGTGATCGACTGGGACACGGTCAACCAGAACCGGGACGACTGGAACAAGCGCTGGACGCGCGAAATCGAGCGTTGAGGTTCGTGCACCAGCACGCAACGGCGGCGCGGGCGCGCCGCCAGCGGGAGCATCCATGAGTTATCTCGTATTGAACCGCCTTTCCAAGCGCTACGGCGACCTGACGGCGGTCGAGGACCTGAGCCTGTCGGTCGAACGCGGCGAGTTCATCTCGCTGCTGGGGCCGTCCGGCTGCGGCAAGACCACCACCTTGCAGATGATCGCCGGGTTCGTCGAGCCCAGCGGCGGCAGCATCGTGCTGGACGGCAAGGACGTCAGCCGCACGCCGGCCAACAAGCGCGGGCTGGGCATGGTGTTCCAGAACTACGCGCTGTTCCCGCACATGACCGCGGCCGAGAACGTGTCGTTCGGCCTGGAGATGCAGCGGGTCGGCAAGGACGAGCGGCAGGCGCGGGTGGCCGAGGCGCTCAAGCTGGTGGGCCTGTCGCACCTGGCCGACCGCCACCCGGGGCGCATGTCGGGCGGCCAGCAGCAGCGCGTGGCGCTGGCGCGCGCGCTGGTGATCCGCCCCAGCGTGCTGCTGCTGGACGAGCCGTTGTCGAACCTGGACGCCAAGCTGCGCGAGGAAATGCAGCTGGAACTGCGCAGCATCCAGCGCACCGTCGGCACCACCACCATCCTGGTGACGCACGACCAGTCCGAAGCGCTGGCGCTGTCCGATCGCATCGTGGTGATGAACCAGGGGCGGGTCGAGCAGGTGGCCGAGCCGTTCGCCGCGTATGAGGGGCCGTCCAACCGCTTCGTTGGCGGCTTCCTGGGCAAGGCCAATGTGTTCACGCCTACGCCGCAGCCGTATGCGGGCGAGGTGCGCGCATGCGTCGGCGAGGCGCATATCCCGATGGACGGCCAGCCGGTGCCGCAAGGCGCGGTGATCGTGCGGCCCGAAAAGATCCTGTTCGCCGAGGCCGGCGCCTGTGCCCTGCCCGGCCGCATGAAGACGCGCGTGTTCCAGGGCAACCACTGGCTGTGCCAGGTCGAGACCTCGGTCGGCGAAGTCATGGTGATCCGCCAGAACGACGGCGTGCCGGTGCCTGCCGAGGGCGCGACGGTGCACCTGCGCTGGCGCGCGCAGGACATGTGCGCGGTGGCCGGCCAGGAGCCCGGAAAATGAGCGCGCGCGCCAACCCCTGGCTGCTGAGCGCGCCGGCGCTGGCGGTGTACGCCACCTTCCTGGTGGTGCCGATGGCGCTGGTCTTGCTCATCAGCTTCTTCGACTTCCAGTTCTATGGCGGCATGCGGGCCACCTTCACCTGGAAGAATTACATCGAGATTTTCAGCGACGGCTATTACTACGAGATCTACGCCCGCACCTTCGGCGTGGCGGCGCTGGTGACGCTGGCCTGCCTGGTGCTGGGCACGGCCGAGGCCTACGTGTTGTCGCGCATGGCCAATCCGTGGAAGGGCCTGTTCCTGATGGTGGTGCTGGGACCGCTGCTGATCTCGGTGGTGGTGCGCACGCTGGGCTGGGCGCTGCTGTTCGGGTCCACCGGCCTCATCAACAAGGCGCTGATCGGCATCGGCCTGATCGCGACGCCGATCGACCTGATGTACAGCAACCTGGGCGTGGGCATCGCGCTCACGCACGTGCTGGTGCCGTTCATGGTGATCTCGGTGTGGGCGTCGCTGCAGCGGATCAATCCGTCGACCGAGGCCGCCGCGCTGTCGCTGGGCGCCAGCCAGTTCACCGTGATCCGTCGCGTGATCGTGCCGCAGGTCATGCCGGGCATCCTGTCGGGCTCGATCATGGTGTTCGCGATGGCCGCCAGTTCCTTCGCCACGCCCGCCATCATCGGCGGCCGGCGCCTGAAGAACGTGGCCACCGCCGCCTACGACGAGTTCCTCAACACGCTGAACTGGCCGTTGGGCGCGGCGCTGGCGGTGGTGCTGCTGCTGGCGACGGTGGTGGTGCTGCTGTCGGCCAACCGGTTGATCGAGCGCCGCTATGGCGCGGTCTTCAATCCGTCGGGGGCCTGACATGAACTTCCGCAACGGCCCCATCGGCCTGCTGTTCCACACGCTCTTCATCCTTTTCATCCTGGCGCCCATCGTCATGGTGTGCGTGGTGGCGTTCACGTCCGAAGGCTTCATCTCGCTGCCCAGCGGCGGCCTGTCGCTGCGCTGGTTCCGCGCCATCCTGGACAACCCGCGCTTCATCGAGGCGTTCTGGTTCAGCCTGGGGCTGGGCACGCTGTCGGCGACGCTGGCGATCGGGCTGGCGGTGCCGAGCGCGCTGGCGCTGGCGCGCAACCGCTTCCGCGGCCGCGAGGCGCTGGTGGCGTTCTTCCTGTCGCCGCTGATGATTCCGCACGTGGTGCTGGGGCTGGCCTTCCTGAAGTTCTTCACCACGGTGGACCTGGCCGGCACTTACGTGGGGTTGGTGGTGGCGCACGTGATCCTGGTCATGCCGTACGCGCTGCGGCTGGTGCTGGCCTCGGCCACCGGCATCGATCCGGCGCTGGAGCGCGCGGCGCAGTCGCTGGGCGCGTCCCACTGGACCGCATTCCGGCGGGTGGTGCTGCCGCTGCTGCTGCCGGGCGTGGTCAGCGGCTGGGTGATCGCCTTCATCACCAGCTTCGACGAGCTGACCATGTCGATCTTCATCGCCTCGCCGTCCACCACCACGCTGCCGGTGCGCATCTTCCTGCACATCGAGGACACCATCGACCCGCTGGTGACGGCGGTGTCGGCCGTGCTGATCTACGTGACCATCATCGCCATCTTCATCCTGGACCGCCTGGTCGGCCTGGAAAAGCTGTTTGTCGGAAAGGGACGCTAATGACGGAAGCAACACAACATGCGCCGCGCGCGCCGGCGCATCGCGGCGTCTACGACGCCGTGGTGATCGGCGGCGGCCTGGTCGGCTCGGCCGTGGCCTACGGGCTGCGGCGCGAACTGGACCACGTCGCGGTATTGGACGAAGGCGACGTGGCCTATCGGGCCTCGCGCGGCAATTTCGGGCTGGTCTGGGTGCAGAGCAAGGGCATGGGCCTGCCGCGCTACGGCGTCTGGACCATGACCTCGGCCGGCGCCTGGCCGCAGCTGGCGGCCGAGCTGCGCGACGAGACCGGGGTGGACGTGCACCTGGAGCAGCGCGGCGGCCTGCACGCGCTCCTGAGCGACGAGGAAATGGAAGCGCGCGCCACCTTCATGCGCACGCTGCTGGCGCAGCCCGGCATGGCGCAGTACGACTGGAAAATGCTGGACCGCCACGAGCTCGCCGACATGGTGCCCGGCATCGGTCCCGAGGTGCGCGGCGCCACCTGGACGCCGGTGGACGGCATCGCCAATCCGCTCAAGCTGCTGCGCGCGCTGCACATGAGTTTTGCACAGCGGGCTGTGGATTACCTGCCGCGCTGTCCGGCGCAGCAGATCCGGCAGCGCGACGGCGTGTTCGAGGTGACCACGCCCACCGGCACGGTGCGCGGGCGCAAGCTGGTGCTGGCCAGCGGCCTGTCGAACAAGGCGCTGGGCGAGCAGGTCGGCCTGGCGGTGCCGGTGCGGCCGCAGCGCGGCCAGATCGTGGTGCTGGAGCGCACCCGCCGCCTGCTGGAAACGCCGCTGTCGACGCTGCGCCAGACCGACGAAGGCACCTGGCTGATCGGCGATTCGCAGGAAGAGGCCGGCTATGTGGACAACCAGGTGGGCCTGCCGATCCTGGGCACGCTGGCCGACCGCGCCGTGCGCACCCTGCCCGCCTTGCGCGAGGTGCGGGTGGTGCGCAGCTGGGCGGCGCTGCGCGTGATGTCCAGGGACGGTTTCCCCATCTATCAACAATCCGAGACGTGCCCCGGCGCCTTCGTCGCCACCTGTCACAGCGGCGTCACCCTGGCCGCCGCGCACGCGCTCAAACTGGCGCCCATGATCGTCGCCGGCCAATTGGCCGACGACATGGCGCCCTTCTCGACCCGGAGGTTCCATGTTCAAGAGGCTTGACGAGGCGCAGCGCCAGGCGCAGGGCGCGCCGGTGCGGGTGACGGTCAATGGCGCCGAACTGCAATGCCGCGCCGGCGACAGCGTGGCCGCGGCGCTGTTCGCCGGCGGCGTGCAGGCCTGTCGCGATACCGCGGTGGCCGAGGTGCCGCGCGGACCCTATTGCATGATGGGCGTGTGCTATGACTGCCTGGTCACGATCGACGGCCAGGCCAACCAGCAGGGCTGCATGACGGCCGTGCGCGATGGCATGAAGATCGAGCGCCAGCTGGGCGCGCGCAAGGTGCAGGCATGATCGAGACGACGCAATGCGATTTGCTGGTGGTGGGCGCCGGTCCCGCCGGGTTGGCCGCCGCCACCACGGCCGCGCAACTGGGTGTGGATACGGTGCTGCTGGATGAACAGGCGGCGCCGGGCGGACAGATCTACCGCGCCATCACCACCACGCCGGTCACCGACCGCGCGGTGCTGGGGCCGGACTACTGGCACGGCGCTTCGCTGGTCGAGCCGTTCCGGCAGTCGGGTGCGCGCTACCTGCCGGGCGCGACCGTGTGGGCGGTGGCCGAACGCACCGCGCCCGAGCCGCGGCGCGGTTTCGAGGTGGCGTATTCGGTCGCGGGCGAGGCGCGCATCCTGCATGCGCGGCGCCTGCTGCTGGCCACCGGCGCGCAGGAGCGGCCGTTCCCGGTTCCGGGCTGGACGCTGCCCGGCGTCATCACCGCCGGCGCGGCGCAGATCCTGCTGAAGTCGGCGGGCGTGGTGCCGGCCGACCGCACCGTGCTGGCCGGCAGCGGCCCGCTGCTGTACCTGGTGGCCTGGCAATATCTGAACGCCGGCATCAAGGTCGACGCGCTGCTCGAAACCACGCCGCCCGGCCGCCTGCGCCAGGCCTTGCCGAAGGTGTGGGACTTCCTGCGCTCGCCCTATCTGGGCAAGGGGCTGTCGTTGCTGCGCGCGGTCAAGGCGGCGATACCCATCGTCAAGGGCGTGACGGCGCTGGAGGCATTGGGCCAGGACAAGCTCGAAAGCGTGCGCTACACCAACGCGGCGGGAGACACCAAGACCCTGCCGGCGCAGCAGTTGATGCTGCACCAGGGTGTGGTGCCCAACGTCAACCTGTCGCGCGCCATCGGCGCCGAGCATCGCTGGAATGCGGCGCTGGATTGCTGGGAGCCGGACGTGGATGACTGGGGCCTGACCTCGGTGGACGGCGTCGGCATGGCGGGCGACGGCGCCGGCATCGCTGGCGCGCTGGCGGCCGAGCAGCGTGGTCGGCTGGCGGCGCTGCAGGCGGCGCACCTGCTGGGCCGCATCGATGCGGCGCGGCGCGACAGCGAAGCCGCCGCGCCGCGCGCCGCGCTGGCGCGGGCGGTGCGCGGACGCGCGTTCTTCGATGTCCTGTACAAGGCGCCCGAGAACTTCCGCCGCCCCACCGGCGACACCATCGTCTGCCGCTGCGAGGAAGTGACCGCCGCGCAGGTGCGTGACACCGTCAAGCTCGGTTGCAGCGGCCCGAACCAGATGAAGGCCTTCCTGCGCTGCGGCATGGGGCCGTGCCAGGGCCGCTTCTGTGGCCTGACGGTCTCGGAGATCATCGCCGAGGAACGCGGCGTGCCGGTGCCGGAGGTGGGCTATTACCGCCTGCGCTTCCCGACCAAGCCGCTGACGCTGGGCGAGCTGGCGTCGCTGCCGCAGACCGATGAGTCGCGCCAGGCGGTGGTGCGCCTGAAGAAATAGGAGGCCGCCATGACGGACGCTTCCCGCTCGGCCGCCGTCATCATCATCGGCGGCGGCCTGCACGGCAGTTCGGCGGCGCTGCACCTGGCGCGCGCCGGCGTGCCGGCGCTGGTGATCGAGAAGAACTACGTCGGCCGCCATGCCTCGGGCGTGAACGCCGGCGGCGTGCGCACGCTGGCGCGGCACCTGGCCGAAGTGCCGCTGGCGCTGGCCTCGCGCGAGCTCTGGTACCGCATCGGCGAACTGGTCGACGACGACTGCGGCTTCGAGCAGCACGGGCAGGTGCGCGTGGCCGAGAACGAGGCCGACGTGGCGACATTGCGCGCGCGCCTGGCCACCATGCAACAGCACGGCTACACGCACGAGCAATGGATCGACCGCGAAGAATTGCTAGGGATGATTCCCGCGCTGACGCCGACGGTAGAGGGCGGCCTGATCGCGCGCGAGGACGCGGCCGCCGACCCCTACCGCACCACGCTGGCGTTCCGCCGCAAGGCCGCCAGCCTGGGCGCGCGCTTCCTGGAAGGCGTGCGGGTGCTGCGCAGCGCGCATGAAAATGGCCAGCGGCGGGTCGAGACCGACGCCGGCGTCTACACCGCGCCGCAGGTGCTCAATTGCGCCGGCGCCTGGGCCGACCGCATCGCGGCCGAATGGGGCGAGCCGGTGCCGCTGACCGCCATCAGTCCGATGATGCTGGTGACGCTGCGCATGGATCACTTCCTGGACGCGGTGGTGCTGGGCACCGGCCGGCCGCTGTCGTTCAAGCAGCGCGCCAACGGCACCGTGCTGATTGGCGGCGGCCGCCGCGCCTGGGTCGATCGCGACGCGGAATGGACCGAGCTGGACTTCCATTCGCTGGCCGAGGGCGCGCGCACCGTCTGCGACCTGTTTCCGCACATGCGGCAAGCGATCGTGAACCGCGGCTGGGCCGGCATCGAAGCCGCCATGCCCGACGAGATCCCGGTGATCGGCCGCAGCCAGCGTTACGACAGCGCCTTCCACGCCTTCGGCTTCTCGGCCCACGGCTTCGAACTGGGCCCGATCGTCGGCCGTATCATGGCCGATCTGATCACCACCGGCGCGACCGATCTGCCGATCGCGCCGTTCGCCATCGATCGTTTCACCGGCGCCGCGGGCGCGCCGGCTTCCCCCTCAAAGGAGCAGCACCCATGAATGACATCGTGCGCAAGGATTCCAACGAGCGCCTGAGCCGCATCGTGATTCACGGCGATACCGTGTACGTGGCGGGCGTGACCTCGTCGGCCGATGGCGGCATCGTCGCGCAGACGCGCGACGCGCTGGCCAAGATCGACGGCTATCTGGCGCGGGCCGATTCGGACAAGACCCGGCTGCTGTCGGTGCAGATCTGGCTCAAGGACATCGAACGCGATTTCGCCGGCATGAACCAGGTCTGGGCCGAATGGGCGCCGGCCAACGCATTGCCGACGCGCGCGACCTGCGAGGCCAGGCTGGCCTCGCCCGATCTGCTGGTGGAGATCATCGTCACGGCCGCCAGGCGGCCGGGCTATGTCGGCGGGCCGGCATCGGAAGCCTGATCCCGGCCGCGCCGGAGCGCGCAATCAGCGGGCCGGCGTCTGGAAGCTGACCTGGCCCGGACGGCCCGGCAGGTTGAGGGTCGCAGTGGCCGGCGGCGTGGTCGCCACCACCTGCCCGGCGCGCAGCACCATCAGGCGCGTGGCGCGCAGGCGCAGCGCCTCGACCGGGTCGCGCGCCTGCAGCAGCACCATATCGGCGCGCTTGCCGACTTCCAGGCCGGTCTCGTCCAGGCCCAGGATTTTCGCCGGCGTGGCCGTGACGGCCTGGAAACAGGCGCGCATGGCGTCCTGCCCGGTCATCTGCGCCACGTGCAGGCCCATGTGCGCCACTTCCAGCATGTCGCCCGAACCCAGGCTGTACCAGGGGTCCATCACGCAGTCGTGGCCGAACGCCACCGGCACGCCGGCGGCCAGCAGTTCGGGCACGCGCGTCATGCCGCGGCGCTTGGGATAGGTGTCGTGGCGGCCCTGCAGCGTGATGTTGATGAGCGGGTTGGCGATGGCCGACACGCCGGCCTCGCGCATCAGCGGGATCAGCTTGGACACGTAGTAGTTGTCCATCGAGTGCATCGAGGTCAGGTGCGAACCCGTGACGCGGCCCTGCAGGCCCAGGCGTTGCGTGTGATAGGCCAGCGTCTCGATGTGGCGCGACAGCGGGTCGTCGCTTTCGTCGCAGTGCATGTCCACGCGCAGGCCGCGCTCGGCGGCCAGTTCGCACAGGATGCGCACCGATTCGGCGCCGTCCTGCATGGTGCGCTCGAAGTGCGGAATGCCGCCGACCACGTCCACGCCCATGTCCAGCGCGCGCTTCAGGTTGTCGAGCGCGCCCGGCGCGCGCAGCACGCCGTCCTGCGGGAAGGCCACCAGTTGCAGGTCCAGGTACGGCTTGACCTGCTCGCGCACGTGCAGCAGCGCTTCCACCGCCAGCAGGCGCGGGTCGCACACGTCGACGTGCGAGCGGATCGCCAGCAGGCCGCGCGCCACCGCCCAGTCGCAATAGGCCAGCGCGCGCTCGACCAGCGCCTCCTGCGTCAGCAGCGGCTTCAGTTCGCCCCACAGCGCGATGCCTTCGAGCAGCGTGCCCGACTGGTTCACGCGCGGCAGGCCGAACGACAGGGTCGAGTCCATGTGGAAGTGGGCGTCGACGAACGGCGGCGCCACCAGCTGGCCGGCGGCGTCGAGGGTCTGCGCGGCCTCGGCTTTCAGCGCCGGTTCGAGCGCGACGATGCGGCCCTGGGCCACGCCGATGTCGATGTGCTGGCGGCCATCCGGCAGCGTGCAGTTCTTGAGGATCAGATCGAGCATAGTCAAACCTTGTGGATTACCGTTCGCCCTTGCGGTAGGGCTTCATCAGGGCCTGCGGGTAGGCGGCGCGGCGCGCCATCACCACCAGGGCCAGAATGGACAGAATATAGGGCAGCATCAGGTAGACCTGATAGGGCAGCTCGGGCAGGCCGGGCAGCGCCGCCCCGCCCTGCTGCAGCCGCAGCTGCAGCGCGTCGAAGAAGGCGAAGATCAACGCGCCCAGCAGCGCCTTGCCGGGCCGCCACGAGGCGAACACCACCAGCGCCACGCAGACCCAGCCGCGGCCGTTGACCATGTTGAAGAAGAAGGCGTTGAAGGCCGCCAGCGTCAGGAAGCTGCCGGCCACGCCCATCAGCGCCGAGCCGGCGACGATGGCGCCCATGCGCAGTCTCGTCACCGACAGGCCCTGGCCCTCGGCGGCGGCGGGGTTCTCGCCCACCATGCGGATCGCCAGGCCCACCGGAGTGCGGTTCAGCACCCACGCCAGGATCGGCACCGCGGCCAGCGCCAGCAGCGTCATCGGCGTCTGCCCGGCCAGCACCGGGCCGATCAGCGGAATGCCGTCCAGGAACTTCATCTCGGCGAACGGCGTGATCGTCGGCGGCGTGTTCACGCTGGGGAAGGTGACGCGGTAGGCGAAATAGCTCAGGCTGGTGGCCAGCAGCGTCACCCCCAGGCCCGAGACGTGCTGCGACAGGCCCAGCGGCACCGTCAGCACCGCGTGCAGCAGGCCGAACACGGCGCCCGCCAGCGCGGCCGCCAGCACGCCCACGTACAGCGGCGCGCCCAGGTACACCACCAGCCAGCCGGTGAAGGCGCCGGCGGCCATGATGCCCTCGATGCCCAGGTTCAACACGCCGGCGCGCTCGCACAGCAGCACGCCCAGCGTGCCCAGGATCAGCGGCGTCGCCAGCCGCAACACCGCGACCCAGAAGGCCGCGGAACTCAACAGGTCCATCCATTCCATGGCGTGCTCCTCAAGCCCGGTTGCGGCGCAGGCGGTACTGCGCGAATAGCGTCGCGACCAGCATGGCGAGCAACGAGGTGGCGACGATGACGTCGGCGATGTAGTTCGGCACCGCGATGGCGCGGCTCATGCTGTCCGCGCCCACCAGCATGCCGGCCACGAAGATGCTGGCCAGGATCACGCCCAGCGGATGCAGGCCGGCCAGCATGGCCACCACCACGCCGGTGTAGCCGTAGCCCGGCGACATGTCGAGCGTGACGTAGCCGGTGCGGCCGGCCACCTCGATGGCGCCGGCCAGTCCGGCCAGCGCGCCCGACAGCATGGCCGTGCCCAGCATCACGCGGTTGACCGGCAGGCCCAGGAAGCGCGAGGCGTGCGCGTTGGCGCCGACCGCGCGCATCTGGAAGCCGAACACCGTGTAGCGGTTCAGCAGCCACAGACCCAGCGCCAGGCCGGCGGCCCACAGCAGGCCGGTGTGGGCGCGGGTGCGCTCGATCAGCTTGCCCAGCTCCAGGTCGGGGTTGAGCGCCACCGATTGCGGCCAGCCCATCGCCATCGGGTCCTTCATGGGGCCGTCCAGCATCATCGAGACGAACAGCAGCACGATGAAGTTGCCCAGCAGCGTGGTCACCACCTCGTCCACGCCCAGGCGCGTCTTGAGCAGCGCCGGGATCAGCAGCAGCAAAGCGCCGGCCAGCGCCGCCGCCAGCATCATGCCGCCGAACAGCGCCGGCAGGGGCAGGTCGAAGCCGGTGCCGTCATGCAGGCCGCCCACCGCCACGGCGGCCAGCGCGCCCAGGTACAGCTGGCCCTCGGCGCCGATGTTGTAGAAGCGCGCGCGAAAGGCCACGGCGCAGGCCAGGCCGGTCAGCATCAGCGGTGTGGCGCGCGTCAGGGTCTCGGACAGCGCGAACTTGGAGCCGAACGCGCCTTCGAACAGCAGCGCGTAGGTGCGGCCCACCGGCGCGCCGGCCCAGGCCACCAACAGCGTGCAGACCGCCAGCGTAAAGAGGATGGCCGCGATCGGGGCCAGGGCCAGCGCGGCGCGGCTGGGCTCGGGGCGGCGTTCCAGGATCAGTTTCATTCGAGAAATGCTCAGTAGAGGGGGGCGCGGCGTCAGGCGCGCGTGCCCGTCATGGCCAGCCCGACGGTGGCGGGCGTCCATTGCGCGACCGGCTTGTCGGCGACCAGCTTGCCGCCGCACAGCACCGCGATGCGGTCGGCCAGCGCGAAGATCTCTTCCAGGTCTTCCGACACCAGCAGGATGCCGGCGCCGCGCCGGCGCGCGGCCAGCAGCTGTTCGCGCACGTAGGCCACCGCGCCGATGTCCAGGCCCCAGGTGGGCTGGTCGGCGACGATGAAGCGCGGTTCGCGCGCCAGGGTGCGGCCCAGGATCAGCTTCTGCATGTTGCCGCCCGACAGGCTGCGGGTGCGCACGTCGAGCGAGGCGGCGCGCACGTCGAACTGCTTGGCCAGCGCCGCCGCATAGGCGCGGCCGGCCTTGGCGCGGATCAGCCCGAAGCGCGAGAAGCGCGGGTCCTTCAGGTCTTCGACGATGGCGTTTTCCCACAGCGGGCTGTCGCCGATCATGCCTTCGCCGTGGCGGTCCTCGGGAATGCGGCCCACGTGGGCGGCGGTCCAGCCGGCCGGCGTGGTGGGCGCGGCGGCGTGTTCGGGGCCCAGGCGGATGGTGCCGTCGGCGGGCTGGCGCAGGCCGGTCAGCACCGACACCAGCGCCTGCTGGCCGTTGCCGGCGACGCCGGCGATGGCCACGATCTCATGCTTGTGCACCACCAGGTCCAGGCTGTCCAGGCGCGGCGCGCCGCCGCGCTGGTCGCGCACGGTGACCTGCGACAGCGTCACCACCGGCGCGGCCTGGCCGGCCGCCGCCATGGCTTCGGCGTGCGGCATGGCGACCTTGCGGCCCACCATCAGCTCGGCCAGCTCGGCCGGCGTGGTGGCGGCGGTCTCGCGCTCGGCCACCAGCTTGCCCTGGCGCAGCACCGCGACGCGGCGCGACACGGCCATGACCTCGTCCAGCTTGTGCGAAATGAAGATGACGGCCAGGCCCTCGTCGACGAAGCCGCGCAGCGTGGCGAACAGGTCCTGCACTTCCTGCGGCGTGAGGACGGCGGTGGGCTCGTCCAGGATCAGCACCTTGGCGCCGCGGTACAGCGCCTTGAGGATCTCGACGCGCTGCTTCTCGCCGACCGACAGGCTGCCGACGCGCGCGTCCGGATCCACGCCCAGGCCGAAGCGCTGGCCCAGCTCGACCAGGCGGCGGCGCGCCTGGCCGCGGCCCGAGGCCAGCTTCCACAGCGACTCGGTGCCGACCATGATGTTGTCCAGCACGGTCAGGTTGTCGGCCAGCGTGAAGTGCTGGTGCACCATGCCGACCCCCGCCGCCAGCGCGGCGTCGGGCCGGCCCGGCGGCAGCGGCTGGCCGAAGACTTCGATACTGCCGGCGTCGGCCACGTAGTGGCCGAACAGGATCGACACCAGGGTCGATTTGCCGGCGCCGTTCTCGCCCAGCAGGGCCAGCACTTCGCCTTGCGCCAGCGTCAGCGAGACATCGTCATTGGCCGTCAGGCTGCCGAAGCGTTTGGTGATCCCTGCCAGCCGCAGGGCGAGAGGCGCTTGATTCATCGTGCCGACGACTTGGGTTCTTTGTCGTTGACCTGCACGCTGAAGCTGCCATCCAGGATGGCCTTCTGCTTGGCCTGCACCTTGGCGATGAGGTCGGCGGGGATCTTGCTCTCGAAGGTGCCCAGCGGCGCCAGCGACGAACCCTTGTGCTTCATCAGCGAGTACTGGCCGAAGTCGGCGGCCTTGAAGGTGCCGGCCTTGACCTGCTTGAGCGCCTCGTCGATGGTCGGCTCCATGCTCCACAGCGCCGAGGCCACCACGGTCTCGGGGTACTGCGGCTGGGTGTCGATGACGTTGCCGATGGCCAGCTTGCCGCGTTCCTTGGCGGCGTCCGACACGCCGAAGCGCTCGGCGTACAGCACGTCCGCGCCCTTGTCGATCATGGCGAAGGCGGCTTCCTTGGCCTTCGGGGGATCGAACCAGGAACCGATGAAGGTCACGGTGAATTCGGTCTTGGGGTTGATTTCCTTGGCGCCCTCGATGAAGGCCTGCATCAGGCGGTTCACTTCGGGGATGGGGTAGCCGCCCACCAGGCCGATCTTGCCGGTCTTGCTCATGCCGGCGGCGATCATGCCGGTCAGGTAGGCCGGTTCCTGGATGTAGTTGTCGAACAGCGAGAAGTTGGGCTGCTGCGGTTTGCCCGACGAACCCATCAGGAAGGCGGTCTGCGGGTAGTCCTTGGCCACCTTGCGGGCGGCGGCCTCGACCGCGAAGGCCTCGCCCACCACCAGCTTGTTGCCCTGCTCGGCGTACTGGCGCATGACGCGCTCGTAGTCGGCGTTGGTGACGTTTTCCGAGAACGTGTATTCGATTTCACCCCGGTCGCGCGCGGCGGTCAGCGCCTTGTGGATGCGCGACACCCATTGCTGTTCCACCGGCACCGTGTAGATGGCGGCAACCTTGGTCTTGGCGGGCGCCTGGGCCTGGGCGCCGGCCGACAGCAGCAGCGCGCCGGCAGCGGCGGCGGCCAGCTTCAGCAGGCCGCGGCGGGCGATGCCGCCGGCGGCCGGGAGGGAAAAGGATTTCATGCGGAAGTCTCCTTCGCGAGGATGGATGGGGAATGGGCGGGATGGCGGCGATGTCCGGGCGTCGCGGTGCGGCACGCGTGGGCGGGCGGGAACGAGGGCGTGGGATCGGTCATCGGATGGGGGAGCGCCGGGGCGGCGCGCCCCATCCGAATGGGCGGGTTCGCAGCCAGTCCTGGCGAAGCAAGTTGTATGCCATGGGGCATTCCCGCGGCAAGTCGGGGGAATCCTGATGGCCGGGCGGGATTATAGGCACCCTGGCGGGGAAACGTGGCACCAACATGGTGCGCACCGTCGCGGTGCGTGGACACTTTTCGTCGTGGAACAGCTTGTTGCGGCGCGCAAAGGCCCGCCGGGCGGCCATCGGCGCGGGCGCGGGCCTAAAATCTCGCCAATGACGCCGCGCCCGTGCGCGGCAAGCCGGAACCCACCATGCAAGACATTCAATTGCTGCTCGAGCAGTACGGCGGCTGGCTCGTCTTCGCCAACGTGCTGGTCGAGCAGGCGGGCCTGCCCGTGCCCGCCTATCCCATGCTGATCGCCGCCGGCGCCCTGGCCGGCGCGGGCGGCTGGCTGGCGCCATGGCTGGCCGCCACCCTCGCCTGCCTGCTGGCCGACTCGCTCTGGTACGCCGCCGGACAGCGCTACGGCTCGCGCCTGCTGGGCGTGATCTGCAGGATGTCGCTGTCGCAGGACTCCTGCATCCGCCAGACCCAGCGCCTGTACCTGCGCATCGGCGTGCGCGCCCTGCTGGTGTGCAAGTTCCTGCCCGGCGCCGGCGCCCTGTCCACGGTGATGGCGGGCCTGACCGGCACGCCGTACCGCCGCTTCCTGGCGTACGACCTGGCGGGCGCCATGATCTGGGCCGGTTCGGCCCTGCTGCTGGGCGGCCTGTTCCACAGCGTGGTCAACGACGTGCTGGACGTGCTGGGCACCTACGGCCCGATGGGGTTGGCCCTGCTGGCGGCGGTGCTGGCGCTGTACATCATTGCCCGCGCCCTGCGGCGCTGGGTCCTCAAGCGCCACCTGCGCGTGATTCCGCGGCTGTCGGTCGACGAGCTGATGCAGTGGCGCCAGGATGGCCGCCAGGCGCTGGTGTTCGACGTGCGGCCCGAGGCGGTGCGCGAGGAAGACCGCATTCCCGGCGCCATCGCCGTCGACCTGCGCGCCCCGCTGCCGGCCCTGGAGGCCGGCGCCGAGGCCGCCGACATCGTGGTCTATTGCGCCTGCCCCAACGAGGTCTCGGCCGCCATGCTGGCCGCGCGCCTGCGCGCCGCCGGCTATCCCAACACCTGGGCCCTGCGCGGCGGCTACGAGGCCTGGGCGCGGCATATCCACCCGGCCTGAGCGCATAATGTTCCCATCGGCCCGCGCCTCTGACGGGCCAGGGAGACAGGCATGAAGTTGTTGTTCTTGGGCGCCGGCGGTACCGGCGGCTATTTCGGCGGCCGCGCCGCCCAGGCGGGCGCCGACGTGACGTTCCTGGTGCGCGAAGCCCGCGCCGCGCGCCTGCGCGAGCAAGGCCTGCGCATCGAAAGCCCGTTCGGCGACGTCACCCTGCAGCCGCAGCTGGCCACCGCCGACACGCTCAAGGGCTTCTACGACGTGGTGGTGCTCAGCTGCAAGGCCTACGACCTGCAGAGCGCCATCGACGCCATCCGCCCGGCCGTCGGTCCCGACACCGCGGTGCTGCCGATCATGAACGGCGTGCTGCAATACGACGTGCTGGACCGCGAATTCGAGCCGCACCGGGTGCTGGGCGGCCTGTGCCAGATCAACGCCACGCTCGGCGCCGAAGGCCAGGTGGTGCACCTGGGCAAGCACGCCAGCATCGTCTTCGGCGAGCGCGCCGGCCCGGCCCGCAGCGCCCGCTGCGTGGCGCTGGCCGAGGCCCTGGCGGGCGGCGAATACGTCAGCCGCCTGAGCGAGGACATCCACCAGGACATCTGGGAAAAATACGTGTTCCTGACGACCCTGGCCGCCGCCACCTGCCTGATGCGCGGCACCGTCGGCCAGATCGTGTCGACCGACGACGGCGCCGACATCGTGCGCGGCCTGCTGCGCGAATCGCAGGCGGTCGCCGCCGCCAGCGGCCATGCCGTGCGGCCCGATGCCGACGCCGCCGCGCTCAAGATCCTGACCGACCCGTCCCAGCCCATGACCGCGTCGATGTTCCGCGACCTGCGCCAGGGCCTGCCGGTCGAGGCCGACCACATCGTTGGCGACATGGTGCGGCGCGCCCGCACGCTGGGCGTGGATGCCACCACCCTGCGCACGGCGTACACCCACCTGCAGGTCTACCAGGCGCAACGCGCCGCGGCCTGAGGCCGAAGGGACGGGAACCCCGATTGGTGCATGGATTGCAAAAAACTCTTCCATCCCCGTGGGTTCCTGGATCCGGCCGGGCCGAATAGTATGGCTTTGCCTGAGCCCGGGCAGGAAAGGACCGCAACTCGCGGCCCCCGCCCGGCGCCCACCCTTCAAGGAGCAAGACCATGAAAATCGCTTTGATCGGAATTACCGGCCGCGTGGGTTCCCGCGTGGCGGACGAACTGCTCAAGCGCGGCCACCAGGTGACCGGCATCGCCCGCAACCTGGGCGACGTCAATCCCCAGCCCGGCCTGACCATCGCGCAGGGCGACGCCACCGATCCGCACGGCCTGACGCCGCTGCTCAAGGGCCACGATGCCGTGGTCAGCGCCTCGCGCTTCGTGTCGGCCGACGCCAAGCCGCTGCTGGCCGCCGTGAAGGACGCCGGCGTGCCGCGCCTGCTGGTGGTCGGCGGCGCCGGCAGCCTGGAAGTGGCGCCCGGCAAGCTGCTGATCGACACCCCCGAATTCCCCGACGCCTACAAGCCGGAAGCGCGCGGCGGCGTGGTGTTCCTGGACGCGCTGCGCCAGGAGAAGGCCCTAAATTGGACGTTCCTGTCGCCTTCCGCGCTGTTCGAGCCGGGCGAGCGCACCGGCAAGTTCCGGATCGGCGACGACACCCTGCTGGTCGATGAGGCCGGCAAGAGCTGGATCTCGATGGAAGACTACGCCATCGCCCTGGCCGACGAAATCGAGGCGCCCAAGCATTCGCGCCGCCGCTTCACGGTCGGCTACTGATCCCGGGCAGGCGGCGCCGCGCGCGCGGTGTTGTTTGCACGCGATACCCGACCGGCACGGCCCCCTGCCCGCTCAGGGGGCCGTCCGCTTTTCGGGCAAGGCCGCACTGGCGGCAGGGTCGATTCGGCCGGTTTTGTTTGTAAACTGGCAGGCCGCCAAACCGGCGCACGACCCGAGTAGTCAGTATGAGCATGAAGTTGAAATCGTTGGCCCTGTGTTTGCTGCTGGCCGCCAGCTGTCTGGCCCCGGTCCAGGCCGCCGCGCCGCAGTCGAACAAGGACATCGTGGTGGCGTTCTTCCGCATGATGTTCCAGGACCGCGAGATCGACGAGGCGGTGCGCCTGTATGTCGCCAAGAACAACTACACCCAGCACAACCCCTACATGCGCGACGGCGTCGAGCCGATGGTGGATTTCTTCCCCCATTATTTCGAGCAGCATCCGCAGGCCAGCGTCGACATCAAGCGTGTCATCGCCGAGGGCGACCTGGTGGTGATCCACAACCTGTGGCGCGAATCGCCCGAAGACCGCGGCCAGGCCGTGGTCGACATCTTCCGCGTCGAGAACGGCAAGATCGTCGAACACTGGGACGTGAGCCAGGAAATCCCTGAAAACCCCGCCAACAAGAACGGCATGTTCTGAACAGGCTGCCCATGTCCGCTATCGAACCCGTCGAGCTGTCCCGCGCCTATCTGCTGCTGAACCACGGCCCCACGGTGCTGGTCACCAGCGCCCACGGCGGCGAGCGCAACGTCATGGCCGCGGCCTGGGCCATGCCGCTGGATTTCAGCCCGCCCAAGATGCTGGTGGTGGTGGACAAGAACACCTACACCCGCGCGCTGATCGAGGCCTCTGGCGAATTCGCGCTGTGCATCCCGTCGCGCGCGCAGGCCCAGGCCACCCTGCAGGTCGGCTCGCACTCGGGGCGCGAGGAAGACAAGTTCCAGGCCAGCGGCCTGGCCACTTTCCCCGCCAGCAAGATCGGCGCGCCGCTGGTCGAGGGCTGCCTCGGCTGGCTCGAATGCAAGGTCGTGCCCGAGCCGCACAACCAGCAGGCCTACGACCTGTTCATCGGCGAGGTGGTGGCGGCCTGGTCCGCGCCCGATGTGTTCTCCGGCAACCGCTGGCACTTCGATGACTACGCGCGCCGCTCGGTGCACTACGTCGCGGGCGGGTCTTTCTTCGCCACCGGCGAAGCCTTCTCGGTTTCCGATCCGGAGTAACGCGCCATGCGCCGCGTCTACCTGGCCGGCTTCGACGTGTTCCTGCCCGACGCGGTGGCGCACGGCGCGCGGCTCAAGGCGCTGGCCGCCGCGCACGGTTTCGAGGGGCTGTATCCGCTGGACAACGTGGCGCCCGCCGGCCTGTCCGGCGCCGCGCTGGCGCAATGGATCTACCAGGCCAACGTGGCGATGATTCAGCGCGCCGACCTGGTGATGGCCAATCTCAACCCGTTCCGCGGCGCCGAGCCCGATTCCGGCACGGCCTTCGAGGTCGGCTATGCGATCGCCCTGGGCAAGCCGGTGTGGGGCTATACGGCGCAGGCCGGCAGCGTGCGCCAGCAGGTCGCCGTCGGCGTGGCCGCCGACGACCCGCAGCGCGCGGTGGATGCGCAGGGCTACACCGTCGAGGACTTCGGCCTGAATCTGAACCTGATGCTGGCGTGCAGCGCCCGCATCGTGGTGGGCGACGCCGCCGACTGCCTGGCGCGCATGGCGCGCGGCTAGCGCGCCGATACCGCGCCGTCAGCGCGAGCCCGTCATCTCGTGTCAGGCCGCGCCGGCCTTGCGGACCGCCGCGCGGGCCGGCCGGGCCTTGGCGGCAAGGGGCGGCATGCCCAGGTATCCCATCACCGCATCCACCACCGCCCGCTCCAGCTGCTGTGGGTTGAAGCCGGCCGGCGGTTCCAGCGCCGCCGCGTGCACCAGCGATTCCATGATGCGCAGCACCACGTAGGTCGCCAGTTCGCGGTCCTGCTGCGCGATCTCGTCGCGATGCAGTTCCAGCAGGTGGCGCATGCGCCGGTGGATGTCCTGGTCGGCGCGGCTGTGTTCGCGCGGCTGGTCGAACAGCGGGAATTCGCGTTCCAGCACGCGGTGCAGCGCCGGCTCCAGCAGGTGCGCGTGCATCGACGCGGCCACGATGGCCGCGACTCGCTCGCGCAGCGTGGCCGCGGGATTGCCGTCCAGCACCTCGTCGATCAGCGCCAGCATCTGCTGGTCGTGGCGGTCGTGCAGCGCCGCGATCAGCGCGTTCTTGTTGGGGAAGTACTGATACAGCGAACCGACGCTGACGCCGGCTGTCTCGGCGATCCGGTTGGTGTTGGTGCCGGCGTAGCCGTGCTCGGCCAGAACGCGAGCTGTCGCCTGCAAGATGGTGTCCACGGTCTGTTGCGAACGTTGCTGGCGTGGCGATTTACGGGGCTGCGGGATGGATGTCATGGAGTTCGGGGAAAGCGAGTTTCAAACCTGAGCACCGGCTCATAAAATTTCGATACGCAACTGGAATCGCGTCGAGCACCGGCCGATTATGCCATCGTCGATTACGGCGAGCCGGCCACACGGTGCCGTTTCTCCCCTTTCAAGGAATCCTCATGTCGAATGCATCGACGGCCGCGGCGCTGCCCGCGGCCGGCGGGACCGCGCGTCCCGTCTTCATGCAGATATTGCCCCTGGCGCTGGCGGTCTTCGTCGGCTTCTTCATGGTCGGCCTGCCCATGCCGGTGCTGCCGCTGTACGTCGACGGCGTGCTGGCGCAGGGCGCGCTGGTGGTGGGCATCGTCGCCGGCCTGCAGTTCGCGGCGGCGCTGCTGTCACGCGCCTGGTCGGGCGCGCTGGCCGATCGCCGCGGCGCCAAGCGCGCCGTGGTCACCGGCTTCCTGCTGGGCTCGGTGGCCGGCCTGCTCTACCTGCTGGCCGACGACCTCGCACAGCTGCAGCCGCGCGCGGCGCTGGCCGCGCTGATGGCCGGCCGCGCCCTCATGGGCTGCGCCGAAAGCCTGATCGTCACCGGCGCGCTCAGCTGGGGTGTGGGCCGCGTCGGGCCGCAGAACGTGGGCCGCGTGATGGCCTGGATCGGCGTGGCGATCTACGCCGCCTTCGGGCTGGGCGCGCCCGCCGGCATGCAGCTGTACGGTGCGACCGGTTTCGCCGGCATCGCCTGGGCCACGGTCTTCATCCCCGTGCTGGCGTTGGCGCTGGTGCTGCCGCAGCGCGGCGTGCCGCCGGCAGGCGGCGTGCGCACGCCCTTCTATCGCGTGCTGGGCCTGGTGATGCTGCCGGGCCTGGGCCTGGCGCTGACCAGCGTCGGCTTTGGCGTCATCACCGCCTTCATCACCTTGTTGTTCGCCCAGCGCGGCTGGGACGGCGCGGCGTGGATGTTCAGCCTGTTCGGCGTCGGCTTCATCGTGGCGCGGCTGTTCTTCGCCGGGCTGCCCGACAAGCTGGGCGGCGCGCGCGTGGCGCTGGCGTGCGTGCTGATCGAGGCCGCCGGCCAATGGCTGATCTGGATGGGCCCGACGCCGGCGTGGGCGTTTGCCGGCGCGCTGTTGAGCGGCGCGGGCTATTCGCTGGCGTTCCCGGCCTTCGGCGTGGAGGCGGTGCGGCGCGTGCCGCCGGCCAGCCGCGGCGCGGCCATGGGGGCGTATGTGGCGTTCCTGGACGTGGCGCTGGGCATCGCCAGCCCCGCGGCCGGCTGGTTGGCCGGCATGCAGGGCTACGGCGCGGTCTATGCCTTGGGCGGCGCGTGCGCGCTGGGCGCGGTGTTCGTGGCGATGGCGCTGCGGGGCCGGGCGGCCGCCGCGTAAGGCCGCGGCATTGCGCCGGCCCGGGCTGCGGCCCAGGGCTGGCGTATCGATTGACGATCAAGGCGCCCGCTGACGCGGGCGCCTTTTTACGTTCAGACGGTGGCGGCCATTTCCAGCACTTCGTCGTCGACCGGCTGGGCCTGGCCGTCGCGCAGCTGCTGCAGGTGGTCGGCCAGTTCGGCGATGGTCAGGGCGACCAGGCCGTGCTGGGCGGCGTAGCGTTCGAGCGCGGCGCCGCGCATCATGGTGCCGTCGGCGTTCATCAGTTCGCACAGCACGCCGGCGGGACGCAGGCCGGCCAGCGTGGCCAGGTCGACCGAGCCTTCGGTATGGCCGCGGCGGGTCAGCACGCCGCCGGCCTGGGCCCGCAGCGGGAAGACGTGGCCGGGGCTGACGATGTCGTCGGCCTGGGCGGTGGGCGAGATGGCGGCGCGGATGGTGGTGACGCGGTCCACGGCCGACACGCCGGTGCTGACGCCTTCGCGCGCCTCGATCGAGACGGTGAAGGCGGTGGCGAAGCGGCTCTGGTTGCGCTGGACCATGGGGGCCAGTTCGAGACGGTCGAGGGCTTCGCCGGGCAGGCACAGGCAGACGATGCCGCTGCCGTCGCGGATCAACTGGGCCATGACGGGCACGGTCAGCTTGTCGGCGGCGACGATGAGGTCGGCTTCGTTTTCACGGTCGAAGTCATCCATGAGGATGACGGGGCGGCCCAGGCGCAGGTGATGCAGGGCGCGTTGCAGGCGCGCGGCAAAGGGCTGGGCGGCCAGGCTGGGGAGGGACTGCGGGGTAAGGGTAACGTTGGACATTGAAACGCTCTCGCGAAAAAAAGGGGGCGAAAAACGTTTCAGGGCTCATCGACAGCCGAACGCGAACCGGCTGTCCAGGCGCTTGGGCCCGGACAGGGGGGTCTTGTGACGGCACATCTTCTCTCATCCGGACTGTGACCGTCGGCTCTGGCATCTCACCAGATCTGCTGACCCCGGTGTCCTCCGTGAAGGACGCCGGGCGCTCGCGGGCTCGCCAAATTGCTTGGCATACCGCCGGTGGGGAATTTCGCCCCGCCCTGAAGACGTACTGCTTGTTTGTCGTGTTAACGACCGTTGGGATTTTACGCTTGTCTGGGGAATGGTGCGGAATATGCTTATTGGGGGTGGGGTTTTGGGGGTGTGGGGGTGGGGTTCTTGAGACGCCGGGGGTGGC
>NZ_CYTY01000058.1:24023-32400 GCF_001298995.1 Achromobacter sp. 2789STDY5608615 | reverse complement strand
GGCGGATGCCGACGATGTTGGTGACCACGCCGATGGGCAGCTGGCGGCTTTCCAGCACGGGGCCCTGCTCGATGTGCAGCTCGACGAAGGCGGCGGTGCCGTCCGCGCCGCGCAAGGGCTGGCCCAGCGCGGTCGGATCGCCGCCGATGCGGGCGATGCCCTGCGCCAGCGTCTCGCCGTCGGCGTTGCGGGCGGCCAGCATGTCGGCGCTGAGTTGGCCGCTCAAGGCGCGGCTGCCGACGCAGGAGATGCCGTAGTCGCTGGGTTCTTCGGACAGGAAGTCGATGACTTCGAAGGGATGCTCCAGTTCGATGCCATGTTCCCGCAAAGTGTGGGCGACCTCGATGCCGGCCAGCACGCCGATGATGCCGTCGAAGCGGCCGCCGCTCATGACGGTGTCGCAGTGCGAGCCGGTGGCGATGGGCTTGCGCTGCGCGTTGCGGCCGGCGCGGGTGCCGATCAGGTTGCCGCCGGCGTCCAGGCGCGTGGCCGGGCCGGCGGCTTCGAATTCACCGCGCAGCCAGTCGCGTGCTTCGAGGAACAGCGGCGAAAAGGCGCGGCGGGTCCAGGGCTGGTCGGGCAGGGTGTAGCGCGACAGGGTCTCGACGCGCGACCAGAGGCGTTCGGCGTTCAACGGGGGAAAAGCGGGCAAGGCGGTGGGCATGGAGGTTCCAGGAAATGCATCGGCGATTATGGCATGTGGGACACGCGCCGCCCGACCAGGCCCAGCGGCGCGCGCCGGGCCCAGCGCTGCATCATCAGCACCGCCACCACCGCCAGGCCGATCGCCAGCCCGCTCCAGATGCCGACGCCACGCCAGTCGGCGCGGAACGCCAGCCAGGCGCCGCACGGCAGGCCCACGCCCCAGTAGCCGATGGCCGCGTAGATCATCGGCACGCGCGTGTCGTGCAGGCCGCGCAGCATGCCCGCGCCCAGCACCTGCGCGCCGTCGACGATCTGGAACACCGCCGCCACGGCCAGGTAGCTGACCGCGAAGGCCAGCACCTTGGCGTTGGCCGGATCGTGCACGTCCATGAACACCGACACCAGCGCGTACGGCACGGTCAGCATCAGGGCCGCGGCGATCACCATCGAGCCGATGCCCAGGCCGAAGGCGCTCCAGCCGGCGCGCGTCACGCCCGCGCCGTCGCCCGCGCCCTGGGCGTAGCCGACCCGCACCGTGGCCGCCTGCGCCACGCCGTAGGGAATCATGAAGGTCACGCTGGCGATCTGGATGGCGATGGCGTGCGCCGCCAGTTCGGCCTCGCCCAGCCAGCCGATCAGGAAGGCCGCGGCGTTGAAGATGGTGACCTCGAAGGCGGTGGCCACGCCGATCGGCAGGCCCAGTTTCCAGAACGCCTTCAGGCGCGGCCAGTCGGGTTGCAGCAGGTCGCCGAACAGGCGATAGCGGCGGAAGCGCCGGTCGCGCAGCACCACCACGACCATGCCCACGAACAGGCTCAGGCTGGCGACCGCGCTGGCCACGCCCGCGCCGATCAGGCCCAGCGCCGGAAAGCCGAGGTTGCCGAACACCAGCACCCAGTTGCCCAGCACGTTGAACAGGATCGCGCCGACCGCCACGATGAAGGCCCAGCGCGCCTGCTGCAGCGCGGCCACGAACGAACGCAGCACCAGGAACCCCAGGAACGGCGGCATGGCCCAGAGCAGGGCGCGCAGGTACTGGCCGGCCGGCGCCGCCAGTTCGGGCGGCTGGCGCAGCAACAGCAGGATCTGCTCGCCATACCAGAGCGCCAGGCAGCCCGGCACCGACACCAGCGCCGCGGTCCACAGGCCCTGGCGCACGGTGCGGCGCACGTCGCGCACGGAATTGCGGCGCGCGCCTTCGGCCCGCGCCGCCATCGGCGCGGTGGCGCTGACCAGGCCCAGCGCGAAGAAGGCGATGGCGGAATACAGGTTGGCGCCCAGCGCGCTCGCCGCCAGCGGCTGCGAACCCAGGTGGCCGATGAACATGACGTCCGTCACCGTCATCGCGATCTGGGCGAGATTGGTCAGCACCAGCGGCAGGCTCAGCAGCAGGGTGGCGACGATTTCACGTTTCCAGGCGGCGCGGCGAAGGGCGGGCATGCGGCTTCTCTTGTGGACGAAGCCCGCATCTTAAACGTCGTTCGGGGTTAACCCGGATATTTCCCCTGGCCCGGGCGGGACATCGCGGCGGCGCGTGCGCGACGGGCGCCCGCGCCGCGCGTCATGCGGCACGCCAGGCCGGCGGGCGCTTTTCCAGGAAGGCGCTCACGCCTTCCCGCGCTTCGTCCGAGCCGCGCACGGTGGCGATGCGCTCGACCGAATCGGCGATCAGCGCGGCATCCAGCGGCTGGCCGGCGAAATCGCGCACCAGCCGCTTGCTGGCCTGCACCGCCTGCGGGCCGTTGTCGCACAGCGCGCGGCACACGGCCTCGGCTTCGTCCTGCAATTGCGCCGCCGGCGCCACGCCGTGCAGCAGGCCCATGCGGTAGGCCGCCGCGGCGTCGAAGCGCTCGGCGGTCAGGCAATAGCGGTTGGCGGCGCGTTCGCCCAGGGCGCGGATCACGTAGGGGCTGATGGTGGCCGGCAGCAGGCCCAGCCGGGCTTCGGACAGGCAGAACTGCGCGTGGTCGGCGGCGATGGCGACGTCGCAGGCCGCCACCAGGCCCAAGCCGCCGGCGTAGGCGTCGCCGTTGACCGCGGCCACCACCGGCTTGGGGCAGGTCCAGATGACGCGCAACATCTCCGCCAGGCGGGCGGCGTCGGCGCGATTGTCGGCGTCCGTCAGCGTGCCCATCTTGCGCATCCAGTTCAGGTCGCCGCCGGCGCAGAACGCCTTGCCCGCCCCGGTCAGCAGCAGCACCCGCACCGCCGGATCGTCCGCCGCCGCGCGCACCGCGGCGGTCAGGGCCGCGATCAGCGTCTCGTCGAAGGCGTTGCGCAGGTCGGGGCGGTTCAGCGTCAGGCGGGCGATGGGGCCATCGCGGGTCTCCAGCAGCGGACTGTCCGGCGTCATGCGTGTCTCCAGATATTGATTTCAACTCAATTAATAACCCGGACTGATTGAGCGCAGATATAGGGTATTACGCCAAGTCAGGATATTTATCTGGAGGATATTGAGTTATCCTCAAAAAAATAACGATGGAGCGAGACATGAGCCATTTCCCCGACGCCGCCGGCGCCGCGGCGCGCTACGCGTCGGTCTTCCGGCCTGGCCTGTTCGACGGCAAGACCGTCATGGTGACCGGCGGCGGCAGTGGCCTGGGCCGCTGCACCGCGCACGAACTGGCCTCGCTGGGCGCGCGCCTGGCGCTGGTGGGCCGCAAGCCGGAAAAGCTGGAGGCCGCGCGCGATGAACTGGCGCGCATCTACCCCGAGGCCGCCGACCGCATCACGCTGCACGCCTGCGACATCCGTGGCGAAACCGGCGTGCGCGGCGCGGTGGCCGACGCGCTGGCCGCGCATGGCGCCATCGACGGCCTGTTCAATTGCGCCGGCGGCCAGTTCCCGGCGCCGCTGGACCAGATCAGCTTCAACGGCTGGAACGCGGTGGTGCAGAACAACCTGCATGGCACCTTCCTGATGGCGCGCGAGGTCTACACCCAGCACATGCGCCAGCACGGCGGGGCCATCGTCAACATGCTGGCCGACATCTGGGGCGGCATGCCCGGCATGGGGCATTCCGGCGCGGCCCGCGCCGGCGTCTGGAACCTGACCGAGACGGCGGCCTGCGAATGGGCCCATGCCGGCGTGCGCGTGAACGCGGTGGCGCCGGGCTGGATCGCCTCCAGCGGCATGGACAGCTACGACGAGGACTACCGCGCGGTGCTGCGCGGCCTGGCCGCCAAGGTGCCGTTGCAGCGCTTCGGCACCGAGGCCGAATTGGCGGCGGCGGTGGTGTTCCTGCTGTCGCCGGCGGCGGCCTTCATCAACGGCAGCGTCATCCGCGTCGATGGCGGCGTGCCCAACGCGCGCCATTCCTGGACCCTGCCGCCGGCCGCGCGCGGCGACACCTACGACGGCTTTCCTCAGTACGCGCCGCCGTCCTTGTTCTCGGCGGACTGAAGCCGATGCAGGGCGTCTTGCACCTCGCCGCGGAACTGCGCCAGCGCCAGGGCATCGCGCCGCGGCGGCTGCAGCGCCTGCCACAGGAAGTCGACCAGGTGGTCGGCGGTGGCGGCCACGTCGACCCGCGCGCCGCCCAGGATGGCGTCCCACAGCACGTGCTCCATCGGGCCATAGACCGCCGAGCGCAGCAGGCGCAGCGGCATGTCCTGGCGGATATGGCCGTCGGCCTGGCCCTGCGCCAGGATGCGCATCAGCGGCGCGGTGTAGCGCCGTTGCAGGCCGGCGTAGATCTCGCCGAAATCGTCATTGCGGGCGCGGCCTTCGGACAGGATGAACGCGCACAGCCCGGTGCCCTCGGCCAGCAGGTGGCGCAGGTGGGCATGCACCAGGTAATGCAGCCGGGCGCGCGTGCCCTGCACCAGCGGCAGGTTGTCCTCGACCTTGGCGATGATCTCGTCGTACCAGTCGCTGATGACGCGCACGCACAGCTCGCGCTTGCCGCCGAAATAAGTGAACACCGTGCCTTCGGACACGCCCAGCCGCTGCGCGATCTCGGTGGTGGTGGCGGCCTGGAAGCCGGCCTCGGAAAACACCTGCCGCGCGACCCGCAGGATGTCCCGTATCCGTTGCTCGGACTTGGCGCTGGCCGGCGGGCGGCGCATCGGGACGGCGGCGGTTTTCTGCATAGGTGGAGGCGGGGCGATGGGAAGTGGCCGGGGCTTACTATCATAACGACCCGCGGCGCCGCGCCTTAAAGACACGCGAACACGAGACCCGCGACCACAAGAACCGCGACCACAAGAACAGCGACACGGAGACCTGAGCATCATGCTGTCCAGAACCGAGACCTACGCGCAGTTGGCGTCTTCCTTCCAATGGCGCGTGCCGGCGGCCTACAACATCGGCGTGGACGCCTGCGACAAGTGGGCCGACGGCAGCGGCCGCCTGGCGCTGATCCACGAGAAAAGCGACGGCAGCCAGACGCGCTACAGCTTCGACGATATCAAGGCGCGCGCCAATCAGCTGGCCAACGCGCTGCGGCGCCAGGGCGTGCGGCGCGGCGACCGGGTGGCGGTGTACCTGCCGCAGGCGCCCGAGACCGCCGTGACCCACATCGCCGTCTACAAGATGGGCGCGGTGGCGGTGCCGCTGTTCACCTTGTTCGGCGTCGACGCGATCCAGTACCGCCTGGCCGACAGCGGCGCCGCCGCGCTGGTCACCGACGCCGAGGGCTGCCGCCGCCTGCAGGAGATCCGCGCGACGCTGCCGGCTTTGCAGACGGTCTATTGCATCGACGGCCCGGGCGAGGGCGGGGCGCTGCCGCTGCACGCGTCGCTCGACGCCGAGTCCGAACTGTTCGAGCCCGAGCCCACCGCGGCCGACGACCCGGCCGTCATCATCTACACGTCGGGCACCACCGGCAAGCCCAAGGGCGCGCTGCACGCCCATCGCGTGCTGCTCGGCCACCTGCCGGGCGTGGAGATGTCGCACGAATTCTTTCCCGAGCACGCCACGCTGATGTGGACGCCGGCCGACTGGGCATGGATCGGCGGCCTGCTGGACGTGCTGCTGCCGGCCTGGCACCACGGCGTGCCGGTGCTGGCGCGGCGCTTCGAGAAATTCGACGGCGCCTCGGCCTTCGACCTGATGGCGCGCCATGGCGTTACCCACACCTTCCTGCCGCCCACCGCGCTCAAGATGATGCGCGGCGTGGCCAGCCCGCCCGCGCCCGGCGCGCTGGCGCTGCGCTCGGTGGCCAGCGGCGGCGAATCGCTCGGCGCCGAGCTGATCGACTGGGGCCGCCGCGTGCTGGGCGTGACCATCAACGAGTTCTATGGCCAGACCGAATGCAACATGCTGGTGTCGTCGTGCTCGTCGCTGTTCGCGCCGCGCATCGGCAGCATCGGCCGCGCCGCGCCCGGACACCGGGTCGCCATCGTGGATGAGCAGGGCGCCGAAATGGCCGATGGCCAGGAAGGCAACATCGGCGTATTGCGGCCCGACCCGGTGATGTTCCTGGGCTACTGGAACAACCCGCAGGCCACCGCCGAGAAATTCGCCGGCGACTACCTGCTGACCGGCGACATGGGCGTGCGCGACGCCGACGGCTTCATCCGCTTCGTCGGCCGCAACGACGACGTCATCACCAGCGCCGGCTACCGCATCGGCCCCGGGCCGATCGAGGACTGCCTGCTGGGCCACCCGGCCGTGCGCATGGCCGCCGTGGTGGGCGTGCCCGACGCCGAGCGCACCGAGGTGGTGATGGCCTACGTGGTGCTGCACGATGGCGTGACGGGCGACGAAGCGCTGGTCAAGGCCCTGCAGGCGCACGTGCGCACCCGCCTGGCGGCGCACGAATACCCGCGCCGCATCCGCTTTGTAACCAGTTTGCCCAGCACCGCCACCGGCAAGATCATCCGCCGCGCATTGCGTGACGGCAGCTATGCCTGAGCCGCGCCGGCCATTGAAAAAAGCGATGACAAACCCGGTGACAAACTCGTCCGTTTGGTCGGGTTGACGGCCGACCGGCCGCTGCAAGTATGATGGCGCAAACATGTATACGGCCCCACTCAAAAGGGGCCGTATCGCCATTAGCCTTAGTATGGAGATAACCCTAATGAATAAGCCCTTGGACGGGGGCCTGGCGGCCTTGAACGTACCCGCGTACGTCAAGCACCGCGGCCTGATCGACTGGGTCGCCAGTGTGGTGGCGCTGGCCAAACCGGATCGCGTCGAATGGTGCGACGGTTCGCAGGAAGAATACGATCGCCTGTGCGAACTGATGGTCCAGGCCGGCACCATGCGCCGGCTCAACCCGGCCAAGCGGCCCAATTCCTTCCTGGCCTGTTCCGACCCGTCGGACGTGGCGCGCGTCGAAGACCGCACCTTCATCTGCTCCGACCGTCCCGAGGACGCCGGTCCGACCAACAACTGGGCCGACCCGGCCGAGATGCGCGCGACGCTCAACGGCCTGTTCGACGGCGCCATGCGCGGCCGCACGCTGTACGTGGTGCCGTTCTCGATGGGGCCGCTGGGTTCGGACATCGCCCACATCGGCGTCGAGCTGTCCGACAGCCCGTATGTCGCGGTCAACATGCGCATCATGACGCGCATGGGCAAGCAGGTCTACGACGTGCTGGGCGCCGACGGCGACTTCGTGCCGTGCGTGCACTCGGTCGGCAAGCCGCTGGCCGCCGGCGAGGCCGACGTGGCCTGGCCCTGCAACGCCACCAAGTACATCGTCCACTTCCCCAAGAGCCGCGAGATCTGGAGCTTCGGTTCGGGCTACGGCGGCAATGCGCTGCTCGGCAAGAAGTGCTTCGCGCTGCGCATCGCCTCCACCATGGGCCGCGACCAGGGCTGGCTGGCCGAACACATGCTGATCCTGGGCGTGACCTCGCCCAAGGGCCGCAAGTACCACGTCGCCGCCGCGTTCCCGTCGGCCTGCGGCAAGACCAACTTCGCCATGCTGATCCCGCCGCAGGGCATGGACGGCTGGAAGGTGACCACCATCGGCGACGACATCGCCTGGATCAAGCCGGGCGCCGACGGCCGCCTGCACGCCATCAACCCCGAGGCCGGCTATTTCGGCGTGGCCCCGGGCACCAGCGAGCAGACCAACTTCAACGCCATGGCCACGCTCAAGGCCAACGTCATCTTCACCAACGTCGCCCTGACCGACGACGGCGACGTCTGGTGGGAAGGCATGACCGACACGCCGCCCGCGCACCTGATCGACTGGCAGGGCCAGGACTGGACCCCGGCCATCGCCCGCGAGACCGGTCGCAAGGCCGCCCATCCCAACGCGCGTTTCACCGCCCCGGCGGCGCAGTGCCCGTCGATCGACCCCGAGTGGGAGAACCCGCAGGGCGTGGTGATCGACGCCTTCATCTTCGGCGGCCGCCGCTCCACCACCGTGCCGCTGGTGACCGAGGCCCGCAGCTGGGTCGAAGGCGTCTACATGGCCGCCACCATGGGCTCGGAAACCACCGCCGCCGCCGTCGGCCAGCAGGGCGTGGTGCGGCGCGATCCGTTCGCCATGCTGCCGTTCTGCGGCTACAACATGAGCGACTACTTCAACCACTGGCTCAACCTGGGCAAGCAGCTCGAAGCCGCCGGCGCCACGCTGCCGCGCATCTACTGCGTCAACTGGTTCCGCAAGGGCCCCGACGGCAAGTTCGTCTGGCCCGGCTTCGGCGAGAACATGCGCGTGCTGCGCTGGATGCTGGGCCGCATCGACGGCCAGGCCAGCGGCGTCGACCAGGTGTTCGGCGTCTCGCCCAGCTACCAGGACATCGACTGGACCGGCCTGGAGTTCAGCCCCGAC
>NZ_CYTY01000058.1:17429-23737 GCF_001298995.1 Achromobacter sp. 2789STDY5608615 | reverse complement strand
ACAATCGCCCTATGAAACTCGACGCCGAAGACCTCGCCAAGATCACCGAACTGACCCTGGCCCACTACGAAGAAAGCGCCCGGTCCTTCGAGGAAGGCACGCGCGACCACGACGTCAGCCAGAACATCGCCGCGTTGCTGCGCCACATCGAGGGCGAGCCCCCCTGCGACATCCTCGACCTCGGCTGCGGTCCCGGCCGCGACCTCAAGACCTTCGCCGCCCTCGGCCACCGCCCCGTCGGCCTGGACGGCACCCCCAGCTTCGTCGCCATGGCCCGCGCCGCCAGCGGCTGCGACGTCTGGCACCAGGACTTCCTGCGCCTGCAACTGCCCGCCGCCCGCTTCGACGGCATCTTCGCCAACGCCGTCCTGTTCCACGTCCCCACCCAGGAACTGCCCCGCGTCCTGCGCGACCTGCGCGCCACCCTCAAACCCCGCGGCGTCCTCTTCAGCTCCAACCCCCGCGGCGGCAACCAGGAAGGCTGGAACCGCGGTCGCTACGGCGCCTACCACGACCTGGAAGGCTGGCGCACCCTGCTGCAAGCGGCAGGCTTCGAAGAACTCGAACACTACTACCGCCCCGACGGCCTGCCACGCGAACAACAACCCTGGCTCGCCAGCGTGTGGAGAAGGGCGGACTGACCGCATGACGCGATACACGCGTCACCTTCCGCTCCCCGCATCGGTGGAATGGCCAACCTCTCTCTATCTCCCAGCAAGTTGCGGAAGATGGATATGCATCAATCACCGGCGCGCAGCGCATTCGCCACCCCCTCAAACGCCTGGACGCCAATCTTGGCCGCCCGCGCGGCCAAGATTGGCAGCCCTGAAAGTTCCATTCCCTGCACACGGGTCCAGCAGCGCGACAGACCGAGAGACTCGTAGCCCCTCGGGCAGGCGGCCTCCCGGGCGGGCAACCTCGATGCGCCCGACGGAAACCGAAGGCAGCCGCCGCAGGCGGCAACAAGGTTGAGGATGGGGCAGTCCGGAGCGAAGGCTCCGGACCGCAATCGTGGGCGCCCGCCCGGGAGGCCGCCTGCCCGAGGGGCGACCTACGAAGCACCTCCTCCCAAAGCCACAACTCCCCCCGCTCGCATACATACGAAGCACAAACCGGATACCCGCCGCAGCCACCGGCCATCCCCCCCCTGACGGGCATCAACCCACCCCGCAATATCCGCACTCCCCGGATACCCGCCGCCAAATCCGGCTACCGCCCCGCCCGCGCCCGCCCTCAACATCCGCCTCACGATCTCAGCAACCCAAGAGGCAAGCAAATGAAGGGACTGGCCCACAAAACCGCCATCGTCACCGGCGGCGCCACGCTGATCGGCGCCGGCGTCGTCGCCGCGCTGCGCGCCAAGGGCGTGCGCGTCGCCATCTTCGACATCGACGCCGGCGGCGCCGCCCGCGTCGCCGCCACCGACCCCGACGGCATCCGCGCCTGGCCGCTCGACATTACCGACGACGCCCAGCTGGCCCGCGCCGTCACCGAGGTCGCCGCCCACTTCGGCCGCATCGACTACCTCGTCAACCTCGCCGCCACCTACCTCGACGACGGCGCCGCCTCCGGCCGCGCCGACTGGCTGCGCGCCCTGGACATCAACGTCGTCAGCGCCGTCATGGCCGCCCGCGCCGTGCATCCGCACCTGGTGGCCGCCGGCGGCGGCGCCATCGTCAACTTCACCAGCATCTCGTCGCGTGTCGCGCAGACCGGCCGCTGGCTCTATCCGGTCTCCAAGGCCGCCTTGCTGCAGGTCACCCGCAGCCTGGCGATGGACTACGCCGGCGACCGCATCCGCGTCAATTCGGTCTCGCCCGGCTGGACCTGGTCGCGCGTGATGGACGAACTGACCCATGGCGACCGCGCCAAGACCGACCGCGTCGCCGCCGACTTCCACCTGCTGGGCCGCGCCGGCGATCCGGCCGAGGTGGCCGAGGTGGTCGCTTTCCTGCTGTCGGACCACGCCAGCTTCGTCACCGGCGCCGACTACGCCGTCGACGGCGGCTATTCCGCCATGGGCCCCGAACAGGCCCGTCCCGCCATCCCGCGCCTGGCCGAATAAGGCCGGCCTTACCGCTCATCGGGCCGCCAGGAACCCGGCGGGCCCGCACACCAAACAGGAGATCCATCATGCGTCGAATCGCGATCGTCGGAGGAGGGCAGGCCGGCCTGCCGTTGGCACTGGGCCTGCTGGACAAGGGCTACGAGGTGACCGTGGTCACCAACCGCGAGCCCGATGACATCCGCCGCGGCAAGGTCATGTCCAGCCAGTGCATGTTCGATGCCTCGCTGCAGATCGAGCGCGACCTGGGCCTGAACCAGTGGGAAGCCGACTGTCCGCCGGTCGAAGGCATTGGCCTGGCCGTGCCGCACCCCGAGCGCCCCGGCCACAAGCTGATCGACTGGGCCGCGCGCCTGGACCGTCCGGCGCAGGCGGTGGACCAGCGCATCAAGATGCCGGCCTGGATGGAATTGTTCGCCGCCCGCGGCGGCCGCCTGCTGATCCAGGATGGCGGCGTGGCCGAGCTGGAGCTGCTGGCCGCCTCGCACGACCTGGTGCTGCTGGCCGCCGGCAAGGGCGACGTGGTCAAGCTGTTCGAGCGCGACACCGCGCGCTCGCGCTTCGACAAGCCGCAGCGCGCGCTGGCCTTGACCTACGTGCACGGCATGCGCCCGGCGCCGGTGTTCTCGCGGGTCGCCTTCAACCTGATCCCCGGCGTCGGCGAGTACTTCGTGTTCCCCGCGCTCACCACCACCGGCCCCTGCGAAATCATGGTGTTCGAAGGCGTGCCGGGCGGCCCGATGGACTGCTGGCGCGATATCAAGACGCCGCAGAACCACCTGGCCAAGAGCCTGGACATCCTGCGCACCTTCCTGCCCTGGGAGGCCGAGCGCTGCGCGTCGGTCGAGCTGACCGATGCCAACGGCATCCTGGCCGGCAGCTTCGCGCCGACGGTGCGCCAGCCGGTCATGACGCTGCCGTCGGGCCGCCTGGTGTTCGGGCTGGGCGACGCCGTGGTCACCAACGACCCCATCACCGGCCAGGGCTCGAACAACGCCACCAAGGCCTGCGCCGTCTATCTGGAGGCGATCCTGGCGCGCGGCGACCAGGCCTTCACGGCCGAGTGGATGCAGCAGACCTTCGAGCGCTTCTGGGACTACGCCAGCGCCGTGGTCGACTGGACCAACTCGATGCTGCTGCCGCCGCCGCCGCACCTGCTGCACCTGCTGCAGGCCGCCGGCGACGCGCCCGCCCTGGCCAGCGCCGTCGCCAACGGCTTCAACCATCCGCCCAACTTCTTCCCGTGGTGGACCGACGCCTCCGCCTGCGAGGCCTTCATCGCCGCCAAATCCACCCGGGCGGCGGCGTGATGGCGGCCCTGGACTGGGGCAGCACCGACCTGCACCCCAAGGTCCTGCGCGGCGTGCTGGGCAGCTACCCGACCGGCGTGGCCATCGTCGCCACGCGCTGTCCAGACGGCCGCAAGGTCGGGCTGACCATCAACTCCTTCGCCTCGCTGTCGCTCGATCCGCCGCTGGTGCTGTGGAGCCTGGTGAACCGCTCGCCCAACCTGGCGGCGTTCCGCGACTGCGACCACTTCACCATCAGCGTACTGGCCTGCGGCCAGGAGGCGCTGGCGCGGCGCTTCGCCGATCCGGCGGTGCCGGACAAGTTCGAAGGCGCCGAGCTGCACGAGGTGCCCGAGGGCGTGCCCGCCATCGCCGGCGCCGTGGCCACGCTGGTCTGCGCCAACGACCAGCAGAGCCCGGCCGGCGACCACCTGCTGCTGTTCGGCCGGGTGCTGCGCGTGGCCAGCCTGGAGGCCACGCCGCTGGTGTTCCATGCGGGGCGCTTCACGGCGCTGACCCTATGATGCCCTCATCTTCCGCGTCCGACGCCCAGATCATCGTGGTGGGCAGCGGCATGAATTCGCTGGTGTGCGCCGCGCTGCTGGCGCAGCGCGGCAAATCGGTGCTGGTGCTGGAGCGCAACGACCGCCTGGGCGGCTGCATCCGCACCGAGGAATTGTTTCCTGGCTACCGCCACGACGTGCTGTCGAGCTGGTATCCGCTGTTCGTCGGCGGCCCCGCCTACGCCGCCCTCAAGCCGGCCCTGCAGGCGGCCGGCCTGGAATTCGCCCAGTGCGACTACACCACCGGCCTGGCGCTGCCCGACGGCAGCGGCATCGCCCTCAAGCAGGACATCGCGGACAGCGCGCGGCGCCTGGACGCCTGGGCGCCCGGCGACGGCGCCGCGTTTGGCGCCATGGCGCAACGCCTGTTCGGCGAAGACGCCGCGCTGACCTTCGGCCTGCTGGGCCAGAACCCCTATGGCGCCGGCATGCTCAAGCTGCTGTTCGGCGAGTGGCGCCGGCGCGGCCTGGACGGGCTGATGGCGTTCGCCGCCGATTCGCTGGAGAGCTTTCGCCGCTGGTCCGACCGTGAATTGCAATCCGACGCGGCGCGCGCGCTGATCGCGCCCTGGGTGCTGCACACCGGCCTGGGACCGGACGACGCCTGTTCGGCGCTGATCGGCAAGCTGACCTTCGCCGCGGTGGTGGCCGGCGGCATGCCGGTGGTCAAGGGCGGCAGCCAGGGCGTGGTGGACGCCCTGGCCAAGGTCATCGAGCACCACGGCGGCCGGCTGCAGACCGGCGCCGCCGTCGAACGCATCCTGACGCATGGCGAAGGCCGCCGCCGCCGCGCCGTCGGCGTCGTGGCCGCCGGCCGCGAGTACCGCGCCCGCGAGGCCGTGGTCTGCAACGTCACGCCCGGCCAGCTGTACGGCACGCTGCTGCCCGATGCGCCCGAGCCGGTGCGGCGCCGCGCCGCCGGCTACCGCCACGGCCGCGGCGGCATGCAGATCCATTTCGCGCTCGACGCGCCGCCCGACTGGCGCACGCCCGAACTGCGCCACGTGCCGCTGGTGCACCTGACCGAGAGCATGGAGCAGGTCTGCGCCTCGGTCACCGAGGCCAACAACGGCCTGTTGCCGGCGCGGCCGACGCTGGCCATCGGCCAGCCGGTCGCCGTCGATCCGTCGCGCGCGCCGGCCGGCGGCTGGATCCTGTGGGTGCAGATGCAGGAGCTGCCGGTGCGCGTCAAGGGCGATGCCGCCGGCCTGATCGACACGCCCGCCGACGGCCGCTGGACCGAGGCCCTGCGCGAGGCCGTCGCCGACCGCGTGCAGGCGCGGCTGGAACCGGTCATGCCCGGCCTGGCGCAACGCATCGTCGGCCGCCGCAGCTACTCGCCGGCCGACCTGGAGGCGCTGAACTGCAACCTGGTGGGCGGCGATCCGTACGCAGGCGTCTGTTCGCCCGACCAGTTCTTCTGGCTGCGCCCGTTCGCCGGCAGCCAGGGCGCGCGCGGCCACCGCACGCCGCTGCGCAACCTTTTCCACATCGGCGCCGCCACCCACCCGGGTCCCGGACTGGGCGGCGGTTCCGGCTATCTCGTCGCACAACAACTCGCGCCCCGCGGGGGCAGGAGCGGAACATGAGCAGACACCTGACACGCCGGCTGGCTTGCGCCGCGGCATTGGCGCTGGCCGGCGGCGTGGCGCAAGCCACCGAAGGCGGCGGCCTGGGCATCTATCCGGACGGCCTGGAGAACTTCATGTCGGGCGCGCTGCCGCCGCCCGGGGTGCACATGCTGGTCTACGGCGGCGGCGCGCGCTACGACAAGCTGCGCGGCAACGATGGCGAACGCCTGCCGGTGCCGGACTTCAAGGTCGACGTCAACGTGCTGGCCCCGCGCCTGATCTGGGTCACGCCGCAGCAGGTGCTGGGCGGCCAGCTGGCCTTCCATGCCATCGCGCCGCTGCTGGACGTCACCTTCAAGGCCGGCGGCCAGCGCTACCGCAGCACCGGCCTGGGCGACATGACGCTGGGCGTGGCGCTGGGCTATCACCTGTCCGAATCGCTGCACTACGTGGTCGGCCTGGACATGTACGCGCCCACCGGCGAATACGACCGCAAGGACCCGTCCAGCCTCGGCAAGAACTACTGGACCGCCCAGCCCGTGTTCGCGCTCAGCCGCATCAGCCCGGACGGCTTCAACGCCGACCTGAAGCTGATGTACGACTTCAACTTCCGCAACTCCGCCACCGACACCCGCTCGGGCCAGGCCATCCACGCCGACTACGCGGTGGGTTGGGGCGTGGGCAAGGGCTGGGTGCTGGGCGTGGGCGGGCATGCCTTCCAGCAGGTCACCGACGACAACGGCCCCAACAGCGCCGCCGGCCGCGCCCGCGCCTTCGGCGTGGGGCCGTCGGTGCGCTACATGAACGACCGCGGCTGGCT
>NZ_CYTY01000058.1:6372-17291 GCF_001298995.1 Achromobacter sp. 2789STDY5608615 | reverse complement strand
AGCCTTGCGTGTCGGTGTGGGTCAACTGATTGTCCTGGGCGATGCGCTGACGCGCCCGCGCCCGCAGCAACGCTCGGCCCAAGGCCAGGCCGCCGTCGACCGCGAGGCGGCCGCGCTGTCGCTCTACCAGTTCCATGCCTGCCCGTTCTGCGTCAAGACGCGGCGCGCCATCCACCGCCTGAACGTGCCCGTTGCGCTGCGCGATGCCAAGGGGGATCCCCAGGCGCGCGCCGAATTGCAGGCTGGCGGCGGCAAGGTCAAGGTGCCGTGCCTGCGCATCGAGGAAGCGGGCGGCACGCGCTGGATGTACGAGTCCAGCGACATCATCGCCTACCTTGAACAACGCTACGCGAACGTGGCCTGACGCGGCGGCCTCATGACACGCCCCGCCCGCCGCCTGGCTCTCCTGACCCTGTGCGCGGCCGTGGCGCTGGCGGGCTGCGACTCGTCGCTGCCGCCGTCGCCCGCCGGGTCCAGGCTCACGGCGGAGACCCTGGCCACCCAGGAAACGCCGCCCGAGCTCCAGTTCAAGGGCGCCTTGGCGGGCAAACCCATCCACCTGCTTATGCATGAATGCAAGGTCTACAAGGTGGACCCGGCGGAAGGCGGCAATGTCGCCTGGACGCTGGTGCTGGAAGGCGATTTCTATCTGCTGCCCACCGCCTGCGTGCGCCAGGAACTGACGGCGGGCAAGGGCTTCGTGCAGGCCTTCATCGGCCGCCAGGCGTTCGGCGCCGGCGGCTGCTGCACCGGCACTCCGGAGTACCGGTCGACCGACGGGCTGACCTGGAAGCCGCGCTGAACGCCACGTTGAATGCCGAACTGAATGCCGCAATGAACGCCATCAGCGTGAGCGGACGATCGTTTGCGGTTGGCCATCCCCAGGGTTGTTTGAACGCAAGGCCTGGCCAGTCCTGACAAAGTTGCCGCTTCCGCCGTGCCGCCGCGCGTGCCGCGTCAGCCGTGCCGCCGCACGCTCTGGCTGGGGCTCTCGCCGTAGCGCGCCTTGTAGCCGGCGCTGAAACGCCCCAGGTGCGCGAAACCCCAGCGCAGCGCCACCCCCGCGACGTTCTGGCATTCACCCGCCACCAGCTCGGCGCGCGCCCGTTCCATGCGCAGGTCGCGCAGATAGTGCATGGGGCTGATCCCCAGGAATTCCTTGAAGCCGGCATACAGGCTGCGCACGCTGACCCCCGCGATGCGCGCCAGCTGCTCGGCGCTGACCGGCTCGTGCGCATGCGCCTGCAGATAATCCTGCACGCAGCGCACGTGGCGCGGCAGCACCGCGCCGCGGCGGCCCGCCGGCGTGGCGCTGTAGTTGTGGGGCAGGGTGGACAGCAGCGTCGCCGCCACCAGTTGTTCCATCTGGTGCACGATCAGCTTGTGCTGGGCCAGGTCGGCGTGCTGCGACGAACAATCCAGCAGATACGCCATCAGGCAGCGCCAGGCCGGACACTCGCGCCAGCGGAACCCCAGCTGGAAGCGCAGCGGCCGATCCAGCGTACAGCCCAGGTGGCCCACCAGCGTGCGCTCCAGCAGCGAGCGGCCCACCCGCAACATGAACTGATCGTTGTCGTCGGCCCAATGCATCGCCAGGTCGTCATCCGGGCTGACCACCGACGCCACGTCCGGCGTCGAATCCACCCGCTGCGGCCCGCTCTCGATCAGCGCGGTGCCCGACAGCGGCATCTGCACCAGGAAGAAGTCCTCCAGCGGCCCCGGCCGGATCTCGACATTCGCCCCGTAGCGCAGCCGGTTCAGCGACACCTCGCCCAGCGGCTGGTGATGCATGCGCGCGTTCAGGCGCTGCGTCGACCCGACCACGCCCAGGTGGTGCGGCCGCATCACCCGGCCCACCATCGCGCGCGCCTCGTCCAGGTCGCCCGAGGCGAACAGCTGTTGCGCCGGCGTCGCCAGAATGGTGTCGATGCGCCACCCCGCGGCGCCGGCCATTGCCCCGGCGGCCGGGCGCGGCTCGGCGGGTTGCCATGATGTCTCGGCATCGGACTGCGTCGTGTTCAGCATGGCCGGGATTCCTTGCTCAGGTCCTGATGTCCGGCGGGCAGCGGCCGCCGGTTCCCCTGGCGGCCACGTCCGTGGCGCGCCTTTATGATGGTCCTCATAGTAAAACGCCGCGCCCCGCGCGGGACTGCTGGAAAACCCGTCCCGGCGGGCATGGGACTATCCGTTTTTTGCGCTGGCTGTCCGCGGCGTGCGGGAAAGCGGCCGGGGCCGGCGGCTGTCGTCAGGGGGCCGGGCTGGCCCGTGCCCTCAGAGGATGGCCTGCAGCCCTTTGTCGGCGATCAGGTTGAGCAGCTTGAGCGCCGGCCCGGTGGGGCGGGTCTGGCCTTGTTCCCATTTGCGCACGGTCGAGGCGGTGGTGTGCAGGTGCAGCGCGAATACCGGCTGGCTGAAGTTCAGGGATTCGCGCAGGCGGCGGATGTCCGTCGCATCGAGGTCACGGACCGGCGGAGGGCAGAGGCTGTCGAATTCGCGCAGGGTGACCTTGCCGACCGCGCCCGCGTCGTGCAACGCGGCCAGATCGTCGCGGATGTCCTCAATGATCTTGCTCACAATGGATCTCCAATAGGATGCCGGATCCGAGCGCTTTCGAGATGGCGTCGGGGGATAGTTCGAGGAATACCCGTCCTGCGAATTGCAGTGCCTTCTGTTCCTCCGGCGCTATGTTTTCCTGGTCGCTCTTGGAAAAGCCATGGAGAAACACATAGCGGTGGCCAAGGCGAGCGGAAAGCAATGCGCGATATCCATGGCTTTTGCCCCCGCCTGGCCGGGCCTCTCGTTGTTTGTAGAGCAGGCCTCCCAGGCTGGCGTCGATCAAGCCGTGTTCCATTGCCCTGACCGCCATGCAGAGTGCGGCGTCAGGCAGGCGTTCCTCTGCCTGCCATCGGGCAAAGCGTTTTCGCTTCAGGATGCGTTTCATCAGTGTTCCTAAATGTACCCGCTTCGGGCATGATTTAAAGCACCCGAGTGGATATTTCCTCGAGGCTTTCGTCCTATTCTCGAAAATGCGGCCAAGGGGCCACGTTGGCCCCTGCGCGTGCCGCGCGAGGCGGCCAGTGCTGATGTGCAAACGTAGCGCAGATGGGCAAGCTTTGTGAGGGATACCGTGCTCAACATGTCCACGTTGATGGCGCACTGGAGGACCCGGGAACGGATAGGCGGCAATTGGCGCAACCGGGTGCAAGCTGATGTGGGAGCGCGACATCTGCTATGTCGCCAACAATTCCCGCTGGCGCGTGATGGCCGAGACCTCGAACCTGATCGAGACCGAGTATCCGGACAAGGGCTATTACGGCCTGGCCTACAGCATCGCCCGCGCCAAGCTATACATGAAGACCGGCAAGCAGCTCACTGACGCGCGCTGAGGCGGCGCGGCGGCGTGGCCGGCAGGCCGGCCGCCCATCAACGCTTGAGGCAGCTGGACACCGACTCGGTCAGTCGGGCCATTTCCTGGTCGACGCCGAGATCGGTGCAATAGGCGCCGGCGCCGCGCAACGAGAGCGCGAGCGTGGAGGCGCGCTTCGAGACCTCGGCTTTCAGGCGAAAGCCGCTGGTGTTGGGGCTGCTGTAGTGGGTGGTTTCGAGCACCCCGGTCTTGGCGTCGCGGATGGCATGGCCCTGGTCATATTCCCGCCCGGCCGCCGTGCTCGCGGCGGTTGCGCGGTCGATGCACGCGAACACGTCCTCGGTGGCGGCGTTCTGTGGAATCTGGAGCGTGGCGCTCTGGCTGGGGCCGAGCGCGTCGCAGAGCGTCGAAGACGTCGAGCAGCCGCCCAACAGGACAATGATCGCCGCCATCCCGGCCAGCCTGCCTTTCAGGCGGCCATGCGCCTGGATCCCGCCAATACCCGCCATCGCCGTGACCTCCCCCGATCGGTATGCCAACAGACACCCATGGGCTGGCGCACAGGCGGGTGTCGCGTTGCGCTCCCGGTCGGCATGCCTGCCATTCGAGCCTGCATTCTAGAGACTGCGCGACGTGGCGGTGTAACGAGTGATGGCGGTGTGTCTCTTTGTCCTTGGAAAAGCGTGCGGATCAACGGGCTCACCCGTTCACGACCTTCGCCGCCGTCACCGTCACTTCGACCAGCCAGCCGGGTTCGACAAGGCCCACCACCTGCGCCCGAGTCCGGGTGGGCAGATGGGGTTGCGCGCTTGAGCCGAAGTAGTCGGCATAGACGCTCGAAAACGCGCCGTAGTCCGGCGGGCCGGTCCTGGCGGGTTCCACGACGAAAAGCGCTTGCACGGCAATCACATCGCCCAGGGTATACCCTTTGCCTTCCAGGATTGCCTGAATCTGGTCGAACACGCTTCTCGTCTGCGTGCGCAGATCGCCGAAGTAGCCGACCGAGTGGGGTTCGGCGTCGAGATTCGACGGCAGTGCGCCGACGCCGCTCAACGTGATGGTCCGGGCGCTCGCGGGGACTTCAATCGCTTCCGCGAATTCCCGAGCCCACGATGCCTCGAGGCGCCTGGGGGTAGGGTGCCGCACAATGGCGTCGCTCATTGGATTCTCCAAAGGTGAATTGACCGCCTGCCACGAGCGCCGTCTACCTGGGATGCGCCCGCTCATAGCCCGCTCATCGGTCCGCCGGAATGCCGAGGGGAGGTCAGCGCATGATGGTACGTAGATGTCGATCATCTGAAAAATGAATTAATTCGATAAAATCGTTCGATCTTGTCGATGGATATCGCTGCCTTGAACCGGGATTCAATGAGAGACAGATGGAACTGCGCCACCTTCGCTATTTCTTGACCATCGTCGAACTCGACAATCTGTCGCGCGCGGCCGAGAAGCTGTGCGTTGCGCAATCCACGCTGTCGCACGCCCTGCGTCAACTTGAAGAAGAATTGGGCATCGCGTTGTTTGACCGGGTAGGGCGGACCATGCGCCTCACTCAGGCCGGTCGGGTGTTCCGCGACTATGCGGCGCGAACATGCAATGAAGCGACGCGGGCCAAGCGGGCGATGCAGGAGTTGAACGAGCTCGACGCGGGTACCTTCACCTTGGGCGCCATCCCGGTATTTCCCCTGGCATTTCTGCCGCGCACGGTCTCGGCCTTCAACCAGCGACACCCGAAAGTGCGGATCGTGGTCCAGGATCTGCTCGCGGCGCAGCTCGAGGAAAAACTGGCGCTGGGTATGCTCGATCTTGGCATCGCCTTTCATCCGGCCTCACGCGATGATGTCGAATCCGAACCTCTTTTTTCAGAGCGGCTGGTCCTGGCGGTGGGCCGCGAGCACCCGTTCGCACGGAAGCGTCGGGTTCAGTGGAGAACGCTCGATTCGATTCCGCTAGCCCTGTTCCCGCCGAAATTCTCGACGCGCATCCTGATCGAAGACGCGTTCAAGGCCGCCCATGCGCAATTGCAGGTAGCGGTGGAAATGGATAGCACGGAGTCGCTCCTGGCGGTCGCCGCGGAAGGGCAGCTTGCGACCATCGTCCCTGAAACGGCGGCGACGGGCTTCGAGCGCGTCAATCTCATCCCTATCACGCAGCCGGAATTGTCCCGGCAACTCGGCTTGCTGTGGCCGAAGGGAGCAGGGCGGACTCGCGCCGCGACGACTTTCGCCGGGATGCTCAAGGAAATGTCCATGGCCGTGAGAAAGGGCCAGAAAGCGTGAGGGGATAGACCGAGGAACACCTCTCCAGCGAATTGCAGTATCGGTAGCGGATGCAAGCAGACCGCTTGAGCGAATCGTTTTACTATCGCCGTTGACAATTCCCGGCCGCGCTGTGTGAATGGCGCCGCGCCCAATCCTACGCACGCTTACCGAATGACCATGACGCCCTCACGGAAAGAACCGCGCCCGTCCGCGCGGCGCATTCTCGCGGATGTTGCTCCCCTCAGCCATGATCAACGCTACAAACGCATGGTGGCGCTCGGTCGTGAATCCCTCACGAGTGCGCCTCTGGCTGAAGACCTGCGGTCATTGGCGCAATCGGAGGTCCACTACGAGCGGCTGTTGGCGTTGATGTCGGTCAGTGGCTCCCATGCGACGGATCTGATCGTCACGATGCTCGCCGATCCGTCGCCCATGCTGGCATTGCGTGCCGCCCGGCTGGCGGCGCGTGTCGTGCCCGACGAGCTGCTGGTCCGGCTGATGCCGGACATGACGAAGGCGTGTCGCCGGGATCTTGCCAGCCAGCTCTGGCGAGCGGGGCGCGGACAGGTGAACGATGCCGTCTACCCGACACTTGACGGTGCGGCGCGCCGCCATCTTCTGCCGTGGACGACCGATGCGTTCATCCGCGGCAATCTGGACGCGGAGCTGCTGGCCGCGCTCGAGGCGCCGCAGTGGGCGGCATTGGCGCAGCGCTTGCCGGGATACGTGCGCGACCAGCTGGTGCAGGCGCTGGAGACGTCCGGCAATCCCTCCTACGTGTTGCGGCTTGCCGTCCGAGCTTCGCTCTATCGCATGTTGCGCAGCGACCGGGCGGCTGGGTTGAGCCTGTTGCGCGTGGCGGTTACCCGACTCCCGGTGAGTGATCTTCCCCTGACGCGCTATGCCTCCTTCTTCCCGAAGGAAATCGGCGCCATTGTCGAAGGCCTGGGAAGCAGGCAGCGCATTCCCTTCACGCCGCGAGCCTTGCGGCGCCTGGACGCGCCCGCGCTGTGCAGGCTGTTGTCGGTCGACGCGCTGCCCAATTTGCAGGCGGTCTTCCCGCAGCTGCGCGCAAGCCAGCGGGACGCGCTTTACCGCCATGGCGGCGAAGCTTGGCGCCGGGACAGCGGGGCCTTGCCGTTTGAGTTCGTGCGGGAGCTGTCCAGCGCCGCCCGGCAGGCCGAAGCGCGCCATGCGTTTTCGCTGCGGCTGCTGGCTGCCGAGCCGATGATCCGCTTGCCGTATCTATCCTGCCTGCCGTTTCAGGAAGCGCTGGCCCTGGCCCAGCCTTTCCTGTCGCAGCCTGATGGCGAATTGCGCGCGCAGGCCGTGGCGGCGGTGGTGGGGGCAGGGAGATACGAGGCATCCAGCTTGTCCGCCATCCTGGACTTCTGCCGGGCCCGTGAAAACGAGCAAGACCCGGTGCGGCTTGCCATGCTGACCGCCCTGGCGGCGCTGCCGCCGTCGCGTTGGGAAACCGAGCATCTGCCCGGGTTCTCCGCGCTGATCGATGCCGCGCTGCGTGCCAGGGACTGCTCGCACCAGACCATGCTGGCGGCCACGCAATGGTTGATGGCCATCATCGCCACCCATGCCGCTTTCGTCGTCGAGACGCTGCCTCGCCTGGTCGAGCGCATGGGCAGCATGGGAAATCTCCGCTACGGGTATTGGGAATCCCGTATGAGCGACAACGAATTGCTTGAGATCGCCCCGCATCTGATGGGGTTGCTCCAGACATGGATCCGGCGGGATCGCGGCCAGATTGCGCTGCAACTGGTCTTGGGCTTCGGATGCCGCGCCAAAGCCGTGGATCTGTTCGTCGACCTGCTGGCCGGCCTGACCCGGGACAAGCGTGGCCATGTGGCGCGGTCGGGGCTGGAGGCGCTGGTGAGGCTCGGACTCAGCAAACGGGTCGCCGAGTTGGTCCCCCAATTGGTGGGGGACGACCCGAGCTGGATCCAGGTTTCGGCGGTTTCCTCGCATCTGCATGTGCGCAGGCAGGACCTGCTGACGCCGTTCCTGAGCGCCCGCGTCTACAAGGGGCGGTTTCCGAGCGGCAAGGCGGCGTTTCTTCCCGCCTATGACAGCGGCTTCTCCCGGTGGACAGCCGCCCAGCAGCAATGCTATGCCGGCGAACTGCTCGATATCCTCACGAGCCCGCAACGCAACGCCTGGGAACTCTACGGTTGCGTCCAGCGATACGCGGCCATGCCGTCCATCGATCTGGCGCCGCTCTTCGACTTCGCTCGCCTGGACGCGCCTGACCAGGGACTGCGTGACAAGACGCTGGAAGTGCTCGGGCGCGCCGATGCGGGACGCGGCGTGGCAGCGCTGATGCAGGCATTGGATGACGGCCGGGCCCGCATCGCCATCTATGCCCTGCGTCGATCCCTGATGAACCTGCCCCCCGCGCGGGTCTTGGACCTGCTCGACCGCGTGCCGCGCGGCAAGATCACCGTGGCCAAGGAAATCATTCGGCTCGCTGGCGATCTGAGGACGGACGGCGCCTTCGCATTCCTGACCCGGATCGAAGCTGAACCCAGGCTGCATCCGGATGTGGTGATCGCCTTGATGCGGGCGTACTGGAACTTCCTTGATCGCCCTGAGGTCTGGCAGCGATTGCACGCCGCCGCCCGCAACGAGCAGCCTGCGCTCGCGCGCGCAACCATCCGTATTCCGCCGGTGGGTCTTGCCCCGGACAGCCAGCGCGCATTGAGCAGGCATCTTGCATTGCTGCTTGGACATCCCGACGCGCAAATCCGCAAGGAAACCCTGGAAAGACTGATCGCGATGCCGCCGGGGGAAGGCGAGCCGACGCTGTACCAAGCGTTGGCCGCGCGGCTCGATGACGTCGATGTCGCGCTGGTTGAACTGGCGGCGCGCGCACTGCTGGGTATCTATGCGGGCAGCTTGCCGCGGGAACTGGCAGGCAGTTTCGCCGGCTTGACGCGGGCGCAGTCATTGGCTGCCGTTGTCGATGCGTATCTGTGGCAGTTGCACCGTGGCCAGCTGGAACTGGCCGCGTCGGCGAACCTGCTGGTCCAGGCCCTGCTGGCCAGGCGCTGGCATCCGGGGCTGGCGCTGAGGCTCGCATTCTCGGTATTGAGTCCGGAGGCCGCGTTGACGACCGCGCGGCAATTCGATTCTTCGGAATTGCTGCATCCCGGCGTCGTCGGGGATGTCCTGGATTCGCTTGCAGAGACGGCGGCTGGTGCGCGCCCGGATCAACTCATCCAGGTCGAAGCATTGCTGGGGGCCGAGGGCAATGCCCGCATGCGGCGGATCGGCCTGGGCTTGCTGCGCGAAATGTCGAACAGGATTGGCTGGACGGAAGACATGCGCCAGCGGCTGGGGGTCTATCGGAATGACAAGGATGGCTGGGTTTCCGACGCGGCCGACCTGATCACGTATCCGGATGAGGTTTCCGAATGAAGCGATTCCTCGTCGCCCATGATTACGGCATGGGATCCCTGTGGTGGTGGATAGAGGCGCCTTCGGAAGCGGCGATCGTCCAGACCTATGCCGAAGTTGTGGTTGTCGACCAGACCGAGGTGGATCCTGGGAGGTTTACGGACATTCCGTCGATTCGTATCGGCGATCCCGCTCCCGCGGGCCTTGACGACCCGCAAGCGCAGCGCAGCCTCCAGCGCGCCAATCCGAAATTCGGCGCGCTGGTCGGGCGAGGCAACGTCTACATCAAGCAGGATTTTCCTGAAGATCAGGAGACCTATTTCGTCGAGTACGACGAAAAGGGGTATCGCACGCGCCAGGTCGTGGTGTCGGCCAGTGGCGACGCGGAAAGCACGGGTCCCGAGGATTGGTGTTTCAATCCGCCGGAAGACTTGTGGGACCCGGAACTCGCCGAGCGTGAAACCACGCGGGATGAGTTCGAGTCTTGGTGGGCACGCGCTCGCGCGGCTGGGCGTCTTGCGCCGTGACGACTTTCGCCGGAATGCTCAAGGAGATGTCCATGGCCGTGAGAAAGGACCAGAAGGCGTGAGCATGGACGGATTTGCGTTAGTCGCCGACATGGCTGCCGTCTAGAACCGCCTCTCCAGCATTAGGCTGACCTCGGTCCGGTCCCGCGCATACATGGGCAGATTGCTGGTGATCTTGAGGTAACTGAGGTTCAGCTTCGGCTCCAACCCGGCGATCTTGAAGTCCGGCGTCCAGACCGAGGCGTCCACGCGCAGCTCATGATCGCGCCGCCGCTGGTTCAGGAACAGGGCATAGGGCGCCTCATACGCCTGTCTGCCATAGCGGGCGCTCAAGCGCGTGCCCAACATTTGCCCGAAGGTCTTGACCACGCCCAGCTGCGCCCAGGGAAAGCGATAGGTGTATTCGCCCGCCGCCACCGCCTCGCGCTGCAGCCCGACGCTGGCGTAAGCCAACAGCGCGGGCGAGAACACGCGGATGGCCGTCAGCGACAGCACGTCCAGATGGCCGTCATAGGCGGCATAGGCCCGGTCGTCGTAGCCGCGCTTGAGCCACAGCCAGGCCCCCATCAACTGCCACCCCGGCGTTGGCCGCCACCCGTACTCCAGGCTCAAGCCGCGGTTGTGGCTATAGCGCCGGCTGCCCATCCAGCTGCGGCCCGCCTGGGGCGTCGCGGCAAACCAGCGCGTGGCGTCCTGCCACTTGTAGCCGCCGCGCAAGGTCAGGGAGCGGTCGCTGTAGTCGCGTTGCACGCGATACGCGGTGCCGTCGATATCCGCGCCCAGCGTGTAGTAGTGATGCCCGCCGAGATTGCGTTCGACATTGGCGCTGCCGCTGTATTTCAACCCCCAATCCGCCTTGGGCAACGCGTCGCGGCCCTTCGCGAACGGCACCCACAAGGGACCTTGCCGTGTCGCGACCGGCAGGTACAGCATCGGGTCGCGGTTGGCCGAATTGACGTTGTTGCTGTAGGCCGTGCCCGCGCCCAGGCGGAAATTCCAGCGGCGCTGCTGCGCCAATGCCTGACGGTAAAGCATGACGCTGCGCTGCGCCGCCGGCTCCAGCGACCCCAGCCGCAGGTCGGCCAGCTCGGCGTCGGACTGCGCGAATTGGCGATCCTCCATCAGCATGGTGGCCAGTTCCAGCCGCACGTAGCCCAGGTCGGGATGCTGCGCCACCAGTTGGCGGTACAACGCGATGGCCTCGGCCAGCCGTCCGTCGTGGCGCAGCAGCGCGCCATGCACGTAGTCGCGCAGGATCGGATCGACACCGGCCATCCAGGGGTAGAAGCGCATCACCCGGCGCAGGGTGCCCCAGTCCTCTTGCAGCATCGCCTGGTTGAGGATGCGTTCGGT
>NZ_CYTY01000058.1:0-6128 GCF_001298995.1 Achromobacter sp. 2789STDY5608615 | reverse complement strand
CGGGCGGCTGGGCCAGTTGGGTGGGCGGGCGGTGCGTGATGGCGGGCGTGGGGCGAGGGGGAGGGGGGGGCGTCGGGGTGTCCGGCTCCAGGGGGCGGACGGGAGCCGGCAGGACGGCGGGTGACGGCGTGGCGGGTTGGGCCTGGAGCGTAAGCGAATAGCTCGTGACCAGCAGGCTGATGACGATTGCGGTGAACAGTGAATGACGGCGAGAGGGGTCGGACGAGAGAGGGTGCGGCACGGGCCTCCCGGATGCGGCGGCTTGAATAGGCAAAAGGACTGCAGGGGAATCCCTGCAGTCCGTGATGGGAGCGATCGCAATTCAATGGCGATCAATATCAAATGGCAGTCCGATTTGGGTCGATGTCTATTTGATGTTGAAGAGATATTGCTCCGCCCTTCTGGTAGCGATTACTGTTTTGCGCCGATGACCGCGACGGAGCCGATGCGGTCAGGCAGGCCGCTGATGGCGCCGGCGATTTCCGCGCCGTTGGGGCCAAAGAGAGTCAGGTCATATTCCGGCTTCGCCACGAGACCACCGATTTCCTTCCACGCGTCGGGATTGCTGACGTCGTTCGTGGTGATAGTCACGTCTCCGGCGAAGACCAGACCGTTGCCGGTCGCATCCAAAGCCGTCGGATCCAGCTTGCCGTTATTGATGTTGAAGACAATGTCCTTGCCGGTCGAAGATATCTTGGCAGGAATCTTGATCTCGTCCAACGAGAATGACCCCTGGCCCGTGGCGGAGCTGGGGCCCGTTACCGTGACCTGGTAATCGAACATGCCACGCGGGAAGTTCGAGAAGGTCACACCGGCGTAGTTGTAGGTGCCATTTACCAGCGTGTCCGGCGCGGTCTGTTCGCCGACGATGCTCTTGACGAAGTGGCGGCCCACTGTGCCACGTGCAAGGTTGACCACCGCCGCCGAGTAGTTCTGACGGTAGACGCGGTAGACCACTGGAGACTTGACGCCGGCGGCCGCGGAATTGTCATTGGAGGTCAGGCTCAGATCATCGTTGCGGCCCGTGCCTCCGGGGCCGTTCTTGCCATACAGGGTGAAGGCTTGCAGGGAGTTCAGATCGAATACGTTGGAAATGCCTGTGCTGGCCTGAGTCGGAACGGTCGCGGAAGTGGAGGGACCGTAGGTCTGACCGTTGTAATTGAACGAGCCCTGGTAGACGACATTTGCTTGTTCTTCCAGGTTGCTGGGTTGGTCGAGGTCCAATTGGTTCCAGCCTGCGGAGGCGACGCCGGCGGATCCGGTCATCAGCAAGGCGGCGGAAAGTGAGGCGAGTTTGCGCATGGTCGTGTCCTTGAAAAGGGATGATGAACGATCCCCAGTGGCAACATGGGTGGTTTTTTTTGGGGACCTGGGTGAACCCGGCAGCCAGCGTTGTCGCCAGGACTGGGATCTGATCGGCTAGGATCCACACATCTAGGAGGACACGCGACCGGTAGTGAAAGTGCACGCCGTTTTGCAAACCCATGCGTCCTTTCGTCCGATTCGGTTATATGCGGCAGAGGACGGCAGCGCGTCGGATGATCCGGGTACCCTCACAAGCGGTAGCTCAAGGTCAGCAACGCATTCCGTGGCGGTGCTGAATTAAAGGAGCGTTCGTGCTGGTAGTAGACCTTGTCGAATACGTTGTTTACGTTCAGTTGCACGCTGAAGTGCCGGTCGATCTGGTAGCGCGCCATTAGGTCGACGACGTAGTAGGCGTCCTGTCGCATCAGGTAGTCCTGCTTGCGGCGCTCGAGGTCCATGGGAATCCAGGCGGACTGTGTGCGGCTCTGCCAGCGCACGCCTGCGCCCATGGTCAGGCGTTTGACGCGATAGGTGGTGAACAACTTGAAGGATTGTTCGGGCGCGCGATAGCTGCCAGTCAGGTCGTCAACCGCCGAAAACATGATCTCTCCCTTGAATGGCGGCAGGACCTGTTTTTGTTTGACGTAGCCCACGGCGATATTCCAGTCTTTCGTGATGGCGCCGGTGGCGTTGAATTCCCATCCATAGACGCGCCAGCCGTTGTTGTCAGTGGTCGGGGCGTTGGGATCGTAGCTTTGAAAGGGAAAGTCCTTTTGTGTCATCCTGAAGTAGGAGACTGCGATATTGAGGCGTTCGTCGAAGAATGCGCCTTTGAGGCCTCCCTCCTCGGTGATCGAGCGCACCGGGGGGAGGTAATCGCCGGTAATGGCGTTGGTGCCACCGTTTGAACCGTTATAGACGGGGTCGCGCACGTAGGACGTTGTATAGCTGCCGTAGGCATTGATCTGCGGCGTCAGTTCGACGATCAGACCGCCATAAGGCAGGAACTTCGGGCGCATGGTGGGGTTGGTGGAATTGGGAAGGAAGTGGGTGGAGTTGCAGTGGTCGACTAGACAGTCGGTGTCGACATGGTCCGTCTCCACATCCTTGGCCCAACGCCCGCCCAGAATGAGATGAACGCGCGAAATCGGTCGTAAATGGCTGCTGAAGTAGTACCCGGTTTGCCGGCGCTTGGTGATATATCGTTCCCTGGCGCTGTACATGTCCCTGCGGGAGCCGGCCAACTCTGATTCCTCGGGAAGGCGAGCGGTCCAGCCTTCGATGGGAATGGCACCTATCGACGTGCGACCCATGGGCGACCTCGGTGGGAGGCAAGAGCGATTGCGGCGGCCACATGACTCGAAAGCGAGTAGGGGGTATTCCGCCGTCCCGAAGGAATCATAGCCACCGTAGACCATGTGATTCACGTTATAGGCATTGGCGCCCACGACGAATTCCTGGTCCCGGCCGAATGCCTCAATACGGCCTTTCAGGTGAACATCCACGGCATTGACGATGTTCTCTTGATGGTCGCGTTTGGCAACGTAGCTGGCCAACCCCGCTTGGGGCACGTAATAGCGGGATCCCATTTCCCCGTACAACTGGTCATCTATGTTGCTGGCATGGTTGTAGCTGGCCTTGAATGACCAGTCGTCGTTGAAATCATGGTCCCAGGTGAGAAATAGATTGGTGTAATTGCGATGGGTGTGTGACCAAGGGGTTGCGTTATTGAAGCTGCGCGGAACGCCTCCGGTTGGCAATACGCTGTCGCCTGGCGGCAGGTCGCGTATGCCCTCCGGTAGAAATTCCTTTTCTCCAGGCCGGAATCTGTTGTTTGACACTTCCGAATACCTCGCCAAGCCATGCGGCGAGGCCCCGTCCAGCTTGAAGTCGAATTGCGTCACGCCGGCGCTGATGCGGTTGTTCTCCGTCACGTCCAATTGCCCGATCAGCGACACCGCGCCTCGATCGCTCTTGACCCGCTCGACCCAGTGATTGCCCTTCTGCATGGCTGCCGCCAGCCGCACCCGGAACCGGTCATTGATCGGCGTGGAGAAGTCCAGCTCGGCGCGGCGATTGTTCCAGCTGCCGTATTTCAAATTCGCCGACAGGTGGCGATCCAGGTAGGGATACTTGCGCACGAAGTTCAAGCTGGCCGACGCATCGCCTTCGCCGCCAGTCAGGCTGTTGGAGCCGCGGATCACATCGATGCGTTCGTACAGAAAGGAATCCTGCAGCCCGATGTTGCCGTTGGCGGAGCCGGACAGGATGTAGCTGCTGGCCATGACGCCGTCCATCTGCACCGAGGTGACCGGAAAGGTCCGTGAATAGACAGGTTGGTTGCCGGCGCCCGCCACCCCGGCGGTAATCAGTGTGATGCCCGGCGTCTGGTCCAGCACTTCACTGACCGTCAACAACCCCTGATCCTGAATCTGCTGCGCCGTGAACGTGGTGATGCTCTGCGGCGTTTCTTTTGGCGCCAGGTCGAGCTTGGTGGCGCTGGACGTGCTGCTGACGGTGTAGCCCCGGTTGGGCGCGTCGCCTTCGCGGTAGCCGCTGACGGTGACGGCGTTCAGCTGGGTCACATCGGTGGCGTCCTCGCCTGCCGCCTTGGGCAAGCCGCGCAGCATGTAGCGCCCCGGCGCACGCGCCACCGCTTCGAATCCGCTGCCTTGCAGAATGCGGCGGAAACCCGCCTCCACCTCAAAACTTCCCCGCAACCCGGCGGATTCCTTTCCCGCGAGCAGCGAGGCGTCGAACGACAGGCTGACGTCGACCGCCTGCGCGTACTGGTTCAGCACCGTGGTCAGCGGACCGGCCGGGATGTCCACCTGCAAGGTGCTGGCGGTGAGGGTTGCCGAGGGCGTTTGCGCGTGGGTGGCGCGCAGCGGCGTGAAGGCGGCCAACAGGCATATGAGCGTGAGATTCAGCGTGAACTGGCGCGCGCCCGGCGCGGCATGGTGCGAGGAGCGGCCAGACGCGCTGGCCGGTGAAGCGGAGGAGGGATCGTGCATGGACATATCGCGGCAGAGTGATTGAACGGGAAGCGAGGCCATGGCCGGAACCGGTTCGGTTCGCGTCCATGGCGAGCGCCATCGTCATTGAGGACACGCGACGTGCTACGAAAGTGCAAATGCGATTGAAAAAAATACTTATGTGATCGATTTTGCGCTTGACCCGTGGCGTCAGGCACGAGGCCGCCGCCTGCGCCACCGCCCCGGCTACGCTCCTGGACGAGCCAGCACCGTCACCCAGTAGCGCGTATGCCGCCGCACCTGCACAGGGAAACTGTCCGAGATTGCTTCCAGCGCCTCGTCGGTGTCCCGCAATGAGAAGACCCCGGAGACCTTCAGATCGGCCACCGCCGGATCGCACCGCAGGATGCCGGGCCGATAACGCGCCAGTTCGGCGACGACCTCGGCCAGTGGCCGATCCTCCACCACCAGGCGGCCATGCAGCCAAGCCTGCGCATCCACGGACGCGGCGCTCACCGGCCCCGCGCCGTCGGCATCGAACGACACCGCCTGACCGGCGCGCAGCAGCACCGCAGGGATGCGGATCGAAGGGTGATCCTGCGTCTGGCCGGGCAGGATGGTGGCCGACTGTTGCAACACCTGCACCCGCGTGTCGCGGGTATCCAGGCGCACCGTGAAGCGGGCCTCCTGCGGCAGGATGTCGCCATGCGGCGTGCTGACGACGAACGGGCGCGGCATGGCCCGCGAGGTCTGGTCCTGATGGACCTGCATCAGGATCTCGCCGGCACGCAGCACCACCCGACGCCGCGCGTCGCTGAAATCCAGCGTCACGCGGGTGGCGGTGTTCAGATAGAGCTGCGAGCCGTCGTCCAGTTGAAATTGGCGCAGCTCGCCGGTCGCGGTCCGCCAGATGTCCGGCTCCCCTGACCGCATGACGCCATAGGCGCCGGTGGCCAGCAGGCCCATCCCCATCAACGACAGCAGGCTGCGGCGCTGTGCGCGCCGGCGCGCGGACGGGGTGAGCACGGCCGTGGCGACATTGGCCGGCACGCGGCTGAAGGCGCACCGCATCTTCTGCAGCCGTTCCCAGGCCTGGCGATGCGTGGGGCTGGCGTCGAGCCAGGCCTGCCAGTCAACGTGATCGCGCGGCGTCGCGTCCTCTGCCATGAGGCAGGCAAACCAGCGGGCGGCTTCGTGTACGGCCGATTCCTCGGCGGACGACGGCGGGCGGGACTCGGCCATGCAAACTGCCCGGGGATCAGAAGGCCGCCAGGCAGCAGTGCGCCATGGCGCGCGCGATGTAGTTCTTCACCGTGCGCAGCGAGACATTCAGATTCACGGCGATCTGCGTGTAGGGCAACCCCTGGAACTGCGACAGCACCAGTGCCTGCCGCACCTTCGGGTCGAGGCCGTCGAGCATGCGATCGAACTCGAACAACGCTTCGCGCACCAGCGCCTGGGTTTCGAGGGAAGGCACCTGCTGCGGCGGCAGGGTGGCCAGGACTTCGAGATAGGCGATTTCCAGCGCCTGCCGCCGGTAGAAATTGGCCACCAGCCGTCCGGCCGCGGTAGCCAGATAGGCGCGCGGTTCGCGCAGGGGGGAGGTGTCGATATGGAGGGGAGTGGCGGCGCACAGCACGCGGACGAAAGTGTCCTGGGTCAGATCGTCGGCGTCTTCGGCGCGGCGGACTTTAGTGCGAAGCCAGTTGCGCAGCCAACCGTGATGCTCGCGGTATAGGCCACCGACCTGGTGGGCGGTGGGGGCGAGGCACTTTTTCATGGGGTGGGAACGGCGGGGGTGAAGTGCGAATGGGAATTGGTTTGTTTTTATAGTCGATGGGGTGGGGG
>NZ_CYTY01000057.1:0-32704 GCF_001298995.1 Achromobacter sp. 2789STDY5608615 | reverse complement strand
GGGGGGGCGGGCGTCTCAGATGGGCTCGTCCAGGCCGTGCTGGACCTGCTCGGCGGCGCGCAGCACGGCGCGGGCCTTGGCCTCGGTCTCGGCCCATTCGGCTTCGGGGTTGGAGTCGGCGACGATGCCGGCGGCGGCCTGCACGTACAGCGTGCCGTCCTTGATGACGCCGGTGCGGATGGCGATGGCCACGTCCATTTCGCCGCCGTAGCTGAGGTAGCCGGCCGCGCCGCCGTAGATGCCGCGGCGCACGGGCTCGAGCTCGTCGATGATCTTCATGGCTTCGACCTTCGGCGCGCCGGTCAGCGTGCCGGCCGGGAACGAGGCGCGCAGCACGTCCATGCTGCTCATGCCCGGGTTCAGGTTGCCGGTGACGTTGGACACCAGGTGCATCACGTGCGAATAGCGCTCGATCACCATGGTGTCGCTGACCTTGACCGAACCCACCTCGGCGACGCGGCCGACGTCGTTGCGGGCCAGGTCGATCAGCATCACGTGCTCGGCCACTTCCTTGGGGTCGGCCTTGAGCTCGGCGGCCAGGGCGGCGTCTTCCTCGGGCGTGGCGCCGCGCTTGCGGGTGCCGGCCAGCGGGCGGATGGTGATCTGCGACTTCGGCGCGCCGTCGACGACAGTGCGCTCCTGGCGCACCAGGATCTCGGGCGACGCGCCCACCACCTGGAAGTCGCCGAAGTTCCAGAAGTACATGTAGGGGGAGGGATTGAGCGACCGCAGGGCGCGGTACAGCGAGAGGGGGGAGTCGCGGAACGGCTTGGCGATGACCTGGCCGATCTGCACCTGCATCAGGTCGCCGGCGGCGATGTGTTCCTTGGCGCGGTGCACGGCCGCCAGGTAGTCTTCCTTCTTGAAGTCGCGCCGCTCTTCGGTCTGCATGCTGGCGTGGCTGTAGGGGATTTCCACCGGGCGTCGCAGGCGCGCGCGCAGGTCGTGCAGGCGCTGCTGGGCGCGGCTGTAGCTCTCGGGCTGGCCCGGGTCGGCGTAGACCATCAGGTAGATGCGGCCGGCCAGGTTGTCGACGATGACCAGCTCGTCCACGTGCATCAGCATCAGGTCGGGCGTGCCGCCTTCCATGCCGGCCGGGAACGGCTTCACGGCGGGGCCCAGGCACGGTTCGATGTGGCGCACGGTGTCGTAGCCGAAGTAGCCGGCCAGGCCGCCGCAGAAGCGCGGCATGCCGGGGCGCAGGGCCACCTTGAAGCGGGCCTGGTACTGCTCGATGAAGGCCAGCGGGTCGCCGTCATGGGTTTCCACGACCTTGCCGTCGTGCAGCACTTCGGTGCGGGTGCCGCTGGCGCGGATCACCGTGCGGGCCGGCAGGCCGATGAACGAGTAGCGGCCGAAGCGCTCGCCGCCCACCACCGATTCCATCAGGCAAGTCATGCGGCCGGCCTGCGGGCCGGCATGGGCCAGCTTCAGGTAGATGCCCAGCGGGGTGTCCAGGTCGGCGTAGGTCTCGGCCACCAGCGGGATGCGGTTGTAGCCTTGGGCGGCGAGGGCTTTGAATTCGATTTCGGTCATGTCGGGTCTCGTGGGCGATGGGTATCTGCTTGGGACCAGGCACACAACAAAAAGCCCGGTCCAGGTTACTGGTTCCGGGCTTGGCTCTGTGTTCTACACAGTATCGGCGCTAGGCGGTGCGGTACGCGTCTAGGGCCGGGAAGGGAATCATCGCCACCCGGAAGACAAACGCCACCAGCGCCACGAGGCGCCGAGCATTTGGTTCTGGATGGAAACGTTCATCAGGAGGATATCGGTTCGATAGTCAGGTATGCCGTCAAAGGCGCGGACCCCGGCTTCAGGCCTGGGCTTTCGCGGCGTTCTGGTTCTGATTCCAGAGCTCCACCCACTGGGCGGCGTTGACGAGCGTGTCCACTATACCATCGACATCGAGCTCGCGCACGTCACGGCCTTCGTTGTAACCATACGGCACCACCAGCACCTGGGTGCCGGCGCTGCGGCCGGCCTGGGCGTCGTTGATGGAATCGCCGATGGTGACGGCCTCGGCCGCCGTCACGCCCAGCAGCTCGCAGGCGTGCAGCACCTGGTCCGGGTCGGGCTTGCGGCGGGCGCAGGTGTCGCCGCACACCACCGCGTCGAAAAACCCGGCCAGGCCGGTGCGTTGCAGCAGCGGCAGGGTGAATTCGGTGGGCTTGTTGGTGACCACGGCCAGCTTCAGGCCCTGCTCGCGCATGTGCTTGAGGCCCTCGATGACGCCGGGGTAGACCTGGGCGCGTTCGCCGTTGACCAGGTGATAGTGGCGGTAGAAGGCCTCGCGCGCCCGGGCGAAGTCCTCGGGCGAGGGATCGGCGGCGTCTAGGCTGCCGGCCAGGCTGCGGCGCACCAGGTTGTCCACCCCCTTGCCGACGAAGGTGGCCACGACATCCTCGCGCAGCGCGATCATGCCGAGTTCCACGCGCATGGCGTTGGCCGCGAAGGCCAGGTCGGGGATGGAGTCGAGCAGGGTGCCGTCCAGGTCCAGCAGCGCGGCGCGGAAGGGAGTCATGGCGGGGTTCCTCAGACGGCGGTGGTTTCGCCGATGGCGATCTGTTCGCGCATGGACTTGATGATGCCGGGGTAGTCGGGCTTGCCGAAGATGGCCGAGCCGGCCACGAAGGTGTCGGCGCCGGCGCGGCGGATCTCGGCGATGTTGTCGATCTTCACGCCGCCGTCCACCTGCAGCACGATTTCCTGGCCGCCGGCCTGGGTCCAGGCGTCGATGCGGGCGCGGGCCTCGCGCAGCTTGGTCAGCGCGCCGGGAATGAAGCTCTGGCCGCCGAAGCCGGGGTTGACCGACATGATCAGCACCAGGTCGACCTTGTCCATGACGTGGTCGAGGTACGACAGGGGCGTGGCGGGGTTGAACACCAGGCCGGCCTTACAGCCGTTCTCGCGGATCAGCGACAGGGTGCGGTCGACGTGGCGGCTGGCTTCCGGGTGGAAGCTGATGTAGTTGGCGCCGGCCTTGGCGAACATCGGCACCAGGGCGTCCACCGGCTCGACCATGAGGTGCACGTCGATCGGCACGGAAACATGGGGACGGATCGCCGCGCAGACCATCGGGCCGATGGTCAGGTTGGGCACGTAGTGGTTGTCCATCACATCGAAATGGATCCAGTCGGCGCCGGCGGCGACGACGTCACGCACTTCCTCGCCCAGGCGGGCGAAGTCGGCGGACAGGATGCTGGGGGTGATGCGGGTGGTGGTAGACATGGCGTTCGGGGTGGGTGAAGGCATAATGTGCCATTATTGCAGCTTGCTCGTGCCACACAGGAAAGGACTGTGAAACCCTACGACCTGAGCGTCTCCGTCTCGCCGCGCTTCGTGCCAGAACAGTCCGATCCGGGTGAGCAGCAGTTCGTGTTCGCCTATACCGTCCGCATCACCAATACCGGCGAGCATCCGGCCCAGGTGATCAGCCGCCACTGGATTATCACCGATGGCAACCAGCGCGTGCAGGAAGTGCGCGGGCTGGGCGTGGTCGGCCAGCAGCCCCTGCTGGCGCCCGGCGAGACCTTCGAATACACCAGCGGCTGTCCCCTCCCCACGCCGGTCGGGACGATGCGCGGCACCTACCATTGCGTCGGCGAGAACGGCATTCCGTTCGAAGTGCCGATTTCCGAATTCGTCCTGGCCATGCCGCGCACCCTGCACTGACGCGGGGCGCGGCCACACGTTGTACGGTTTTCCATCTGCTCATGAAGCGCATTCTTAGCCTGTCCGTGCTGTCGGTTCTGCTGGCGGCATGTACCACCACCTCAGAGATCCCGCCCGAATCCGGCGAACCCGGCGCCACCGGCGCGCGCCCCGCGGCCGCCGATGGCCCGCTGGTGGTGCCGGCGCTGTCGGCCCTGCCCGAGACGCCGCCGCGCGCCCTGGCCGGCAAGTACAAGCCCGGCACCTGGGCCGAGATGCCGGGCTGGACCAGCGACGACCTGGCCCAGTTCTGGCCCCTGTTCCTGCGCAACTGCAAGGGGCTGATGCGCCCGACCAGCGGCAACCTGGCCGCGCCGGCGCGCGCCACGCCGCGCGCCTGGCAGCCGGTCTGTGCCGCCGCGGCGGACCCGGCCCGGGCGCCCGCCGCCAACGATCCCGAGGGCGTGCGCCGCTTCCTGCAGACCTATCTGCAGCCGTGGCGCCTGAACGCGGCCGACGGCAAGCCGGCCGCCAATACCGTCACCGGTTACTACGAGCCGCTGGTGCGCGGCTCGCGCCGCCAGGGCGGCAACTACCAATGGCCGCTGTACGCGGTGCCGGCCGACCTGCTGACCATCGACCTGGGCTCGGTCTACCCGGACCTGGCCGGCAAGCGCGTGCGCGGCAAGCTCGAAGGCAAGCGCGTGGTGCCCTACGACACCCGCGCCGCGATCGAAGCCTCCGGCCGCCGCCCGCCGGTGGTGGTGTGGGTCGATGATCCGGTCGACAACTTCTTCCTGCAGGTGCAGGGCTCGGGCCGCGTGCTGCTGACCGACGGCCCCGACAGCGGCAAGACCATCCGCGTGGCCTACGCCGACCACAACGGCCAGCCCTACGTGTCCATCGGCCGCTGGCTGGCGGACCGCGGCGAGCTGTCGGCCGACCAGGCCTCGATGCAGAACATCCGCGCCTGGGCGCAGCGCAATCCCAAGCGCGTGCCCGAGATGCTCAACGCCAACCCGGCGGTGGTGTTCTTCCGCGAAGAGCCGGTGATCGATCCCGAACTCGGCCCCAAGGGCGCCTATGGCGTCAACCTGGCGCCGAAACGCGCGATCGCGGTGGACGCCGGCTTCGTGCCGCTGGGCACGCCGGTGTTCCTGGCCACCACTTTCCCGGCCTCCGACCGGCCGCTGCAGCGCCTGGTGTTCGCGCAGGACACCGGCACCGCCATCCGCGGCGCGGCGCGCGCCGACTTCTATTGGGGCTACGGCGACGAGGCCGGCCAGCAGGCCGGGCGCATGAAACAGCGCGGCCAGATGTGGTTGCTGTGGCCGAAACAGGCCGGGGAGCCGAGCGCAAGATGACACACCAGATCGTGGTTTGCGGGGCCGGCATCGTCGGCCTGTCCTCGGCCCTGGCGCTGGCCCGCCGCGGCCAGCGCGTGGCCCTGCTGGCGCCGCGCGTGAGCGTGCCGCCGGCCGATCCCAATCATTACCATGCGCGCGTCTACGCCATCTCGCCCGCCAGCCAGCGTTTCCTGGCCGAGCTGGGCGTGTGGGACGCGATGCCGTCGGCCCGCCTGACGCCGGTGCAGGCCATGGAGATCCATGGCGACGCCGACGGCCTGGTGCACCTGAACGCCTGGCAGGCGGCCCTGCCGCAACTGGCCTGGATCGTCGAATCCGGCGAGATCGAGCGGGTGCTGATCCAGGCGGTGCGCATGTTCGGCATTCCGTGGCTGGAAGACCGCTGCACCGGCTACCAGGCCGGCGCGGTGGACACCGAGAGCGGCGCCCGCATCCAGGCCGAATTGTTCGTCGGCGCCGATGGCGCGGCCTCGCCGCTGCGCACCGCCGCCGGCCTCAAGCATGATGCCGTGTCCTACAACGACACCGGGCTGGTGGTGAACCTGGACGCCGAGCGCGCCCACCAGGGCACCGCCTTCCAGTGGTTCCGCGACGATGGCGTGCTGGCGCTGCTGCCGCTGCCCGACACCGCGGATGGTCCGCAGGTGTCGATGGTCTGGTCGATGCGCAGCGAGCAGGCCCGGGAATTGCTGGCCTTGCCGCCCGAGGAACAGGCCGCGCGGCTCGAATCGATGCTGGAACACGCGGCGCAGGGCCGCCTGGGCCGCCTGAAGGTGCGCAGCAAGCTGCACGGCTTTCCGCTGACGCTGGAGCGCGCCCAGATGGTGGCGCCCGGCATCGCGCTGGCCGGCGACGCCGCGCACCGCCTGCATCCGCTGGCCGGGCAGGGCCTGAACCTGGGCCTGGGCGACGTCGAGGCGCTGGCCCGCACCGTGGCCGGACGCGAACCCTACCGCCAGGCCGGCGACCTGCGCGTGCTGCACCGCTACCAGCGCGCCCGCGCCGAGCCGGTGCTGGCGTTGCGGCTGGCCACCGACGGCCTGCACAAGCTGTTCGGCTCGCGCGCCACGCCGCTGGTGTGGCTGCGCAATGCCGGCATGCACTGGGTCGAGCGCGCGCCGCTGGTCAAGCGGCGCCTGATCGCCGGGGCATCGACGAATTAGGGACCGGTTCCGGGACGGAACCCGCCCGCGGCGGGCGTGTCTGATTCCCAGGAGGCCGGCCCGGGCCGGGCGCCGGATCGGTTACGCTTTCGGCCATCGAAGGCGAGACGTCACAAATACAGGAGTCCCCATGAATTTCCGTTTTTCCGCCGTGTTGGCGGCCTGCTTCATGGCCGCCGGGCTGGGCCTGTCGGCCGGCGCCCAGGCGCAGGCCAGCGGCGACAAGTCCGTCTCCACCAATTCGGTCGGCAAGGCGGACAAGGGCGGCAAGAGCTATTCCACCACCCAGGTGGCGCCGGCGGACCCCGTGGCGGACGCGGTCAAGGAACGTTTCAAGCAGCGCTTCACCGGCATGGACGTGACCGCCGTGCGCCGCACGCCCTACGGCCTGTTCGAGGTGCAGCTGGGCATGGACCTGCTGTACACCGATGAAAAGGTGACCTGGGTCATGGAAGGGCCGTTGATCGACGCCATGACGCGCCGCGACGTCACCCGCGAGGCGCAGGAAAAGCTCGGCTCCATCCCGTTCGACCAGTTGCCGCTGGACCTGGCCATCAAGCAGGTCAAGGGCGACGGCTCGCGCAAGGTCGCCATTTTCGAAGACCCCAACTGCGGCTACTGCAAGCAGCTGCGCAAGACGCTCGAAGACGTGGACAACCTGACCGTCTACACCTTCCTGTACCCGATCCTGTCGCCGGACTCGAACACCAAGGTCCGCGACGTCTGGTGCGCGCCGGACCCGGGCAAGGCCTGGGACGACTGGATGCTGCGCGGCCAGAAGCCGGCCACCGCCAATTGCAGCGTGCCCGAGGACAAGCTGCTGGCGCTGGGCAAGCAGCTGATGGTGCGCGGCACCCCCACCTTGTTCTTCGCCGACGGCACGCGCATCAGCGGCGCGCTGCCGCTGGACCAGCTCAAGGCACGACTGAACTGACCGGCGCGGGTCGCGTCGGCCGGGCGGCTGGCGCGGCAAGCGCCACGCCACCCGGAGACAGACTTGAAAATCGCAATACTCGACGATTACCACGACGTTGCCAAACGCTACGCGGACTGGGGTTCCCTGGGCGGCGACGCCGACGTGCGGATCTTCAACAACTTCATCCCCGACGAGCAGGTCGAGGCCACGCTCGAACCCTTCGACGTGATCGTGGCCATGCGCGAGCGCACGCCGTTCCCCGCCGACCGCATCCGTGCGCTGCCCAACCTGCGCCTGCTGGTCACCACCGGCATGCGCAACAACGCCATCGACATGCCGGCCTGCGCCGCGCAGGGCATCGTGGTCAGCGGCGCGCCCGGCAGCGCCGACGCCAACACCGCCACCGCCGAACTGGCCTGGGCCCACATCCTGGGCCTGTTCAAGCACCTGCCCGCCGAGGACGCCGCCATGCGCCGCGGCATGTGGCAGACCGCCATGCCCGAGCCGCTGGCCGGCAAGCGCCTGGGCGTGCTGGGGCTGGGCAAGCTGGGCGCCGCGGTGGCCAAGGTGGGCCTGGCGTTCGGCATGGACGTGGTGGCCTGGAGCCCCAACCTGACCGACGAGCGCGCCGCCGAGGCGGGCGTCAAGCGGGTCGACAAGCACGAGCTGTTCGCCACGTCCGACGTGGTCAGCCTGCACCTGATCCTGTCCGATCGCAGCCGCCACATCGTCGACGCCGCGGCGCTGGCCGCGATGAAGCCGACGGCCTATCTGGTGAACACCTCGCGCGCCGGCCTGGTGGACCAGGCGGCGCTGATGGACGCGCTGGTGAAATTCCGCATCGCCGGCGCCGGCCTGGACGTGTACCCGGAAGAGCCGCTGTCGCCGACCGACAATGTGCGCGACCTGGACAACGTCATCCTGACGCCGCACCTGGGCTATGTCAGCCGCGAGAACTTCGAGGCCTTCTACCGCAACGCGCTGGAGGCCGTGAAGGCCTGGCGCGCCGGCCAGCCGGTGCGGGTGCTGAACGCCTGAACGCCTGAACGCCACTATGGAAAAGGCCCCGGTATTTCGCCCCTAGTGGGTCGGAACATCGGGGCCTTTTGCTATCCACGCCGCGCGCGGACAGGGCGGCGTTCAGCCGCGCGTGAAGGTCACTTTCTTTTCGACGATGCCGGCCGCGTCGGGCGTGGCGGGCGTATCGCCGCAGGCTTCGTCCGCCTCATCCGACGGATCGACCGCGTCGAACGCGGTGTCGCCGTTGGCGTCCGGCACGCCGGTCGGCTTGAGGCCGACGAAATCGAACAGGTCGCGGTCCATCAGGTGCGACGGCACCACGCGCGACAGCGCGTTGAAGACGTTCCACGAGCGGCCCGGGTGCTGCTTGTCCCATTCCTTGATCATGCGGCCGACTTCCTTGCGCTTCAGGTTTTCCTGGGAGCCGCACAGGTTGCAGGGAATGATCGGGAACTGCTTGAGTTCGGCGTAGGCGATCAGGTCGGTTTCCGGCACGTAGGCGAGCGGGCGGATGACGGTGTGGCGGCCGTCGTCGGACACCAGCTTGGGCGGCATGCCCTTGGCCTTGCCGCCATAGAACAGGTTCAGGAAGAACGTGCCCAGGATGTCGTCGCGGTGGTGGCCGAGCGCGATCTTGGTGGCGCCCAGTTCCGAGGCCACGCGGTACAGGATGCCGCGGCGCAGGCGCGAACAGAGCGAGCACATCGTCTTGCCCTCTTCGAGCACGCGCGTGACGATCGAATAGGTATCCTGCGTCTCGATGTGGAACGGCACGCCCAGTTCGGTCAGGTAGCGCGGCAGGATGTCGGCGGGAAAGCCGGGCTGCTTCTGGTCCAGGTTGACCGCGACCAGCTCGAACGGGAACGGCGCGCGCTTTTGCAGCTGGAGCAGGATGTCCAGCATGGCGTAGGAGTCCTTGCCGCCCGACAGGCACACCATGACGCGGTCGCCCGCCTCGATCATGTTGTAGTCGGACAGGGCGCGGGTGGTCTCGCGCGCCAGGCGCTTGGTGAGCTTGTTGCCTTCGTGGCGGGCTTTTTTCTCGTCGGGCCGTCCCACGGGAAAAACGCCCCCTTGGGGGGCAGCAAGCGCGCTTTGCGCGTGCGGCGTGGGGGCCTTGATTTCTTCCGCTTCGGTGCGAAAGCGGACTTCGGGGGGAGTGGCGATGTCGTTCATGGTCAACGCGAGATCTGGATTTCCACGCCCACCGCCGCACAGTCGGAAAAGGCCATGGGCTTGCTGATGCGCAGGCGCAGCGAGCGGATTTCATGGAAGTCGGCCAACAGGCGCGCGGCGACTTGTTCCACCAGGGTTTCGATCAGGTTCACGTGCGCCTGGGTGCATTCCTCGACGATGGCCTCGCGCAGGCGGCGATAGTCCAGCACGCTGTGGATATCGTGGTCGTCGACCGAGCGCTGGATGTCGACGTCGAACTCGGCATCGACGTGCAGCGGCTGGGTGGCGCGGCGTTCGTGTTCGAGGATGCCGATGCGGGCGTCGAGCGCGAGCCCGGATAGGATGATGCGGCGAGTGGGCATGATGAAAACCTGGGTGGAATCCCGGAATTGTAAGGCGGCGGCGGACCGGGCCGGCGCGCTGGCTACAATTCGGCCATGGCCGGACGCCCGCGCGGGGACGGCGAACAAGGGATGAAATGCAACAGATGCACGATGCGGTCATTGTAGGCGGCGGCCCGGCCGGCGCCTCCTGCGCCCTCTGGCTGGCCCGGCTGGGCCTGGCGCCGCTGCTGGTCGAGGCCAGCGGCCGCCTGGGCGGCCTGAGCGTGGACAACCCGTTCGCCGATGACTGGATCGCGGTGCTGCCCGGCATGACCGGCCAGCAGGTGGCCGCCAATATCGATACCAGCGTGCGCGCCGCCGGCGTGCCGCTGCGCCTGGACACCCGGGTGACCGCGGTGCGCCCGTGCAAGGGCGGCATCGAGGCGACCCTGGCCGACGCCAATGGGGACGTATCGCAGGCGCGCGGCCGCACCCTGGTGATCGCCTCGGGCGTGCGCGCCAAGGGCTTTCCGGAACATCCGCCGGGCTCGCAATGGCCGGGGGTGCTGATCGGACCGGGCTCGCCGATCGTGGCGCAGGATTACTCCGGCCTGTCGGTGGCGGTGCTGGGGGGCGGCGACAACGCCTTCGAGAACTACGTCTATGTGCGCAACCGCGGCGCTCGCGCCGTGCATCTGTACGCCCGCAGCGTGCGGGCCCAGCAGCAATGGGTGCAGCGCGCCGGCAAGGAAGGCGTGCGCATCGGCCCGTACCAGGTCGATCCGGCCACGCGCAGCGTCGACGGCCAGCGCTACGACCTGATCCTGGTGTTCTACGGCTGGGAGCCGCAGGCCGCGTTCGCCGACGGCCTGCAACTGGCGCGCGATGCGCGCGGGTATATCCGCACCGATTTCGCCACCGCCGAGACCAGCGTGCCGGACATCTATGCCATCGGCGAAGTGGCCCACCGCATGCATCCCTGCGTGGTCACGTCGATGGCGGACGGCGTGGTGGCCGCCAAGGCGATCCAGCGGCGCTGGGAGCGCGCCGGGGAATAACGCCGGGCGCGTTGGCGGGCGGATACCTGTCCGGTTTGAGTTCCGGTAGCGAGCGGGTAATAATAATTATTCTCAAATAAACCCATCCGTTCCTCCCGGATCGTTTCCCATGTTCCATTCCCGCGCCGGCCGCGCCACGGCCGCCGCCGACTATCACCGCGTCGACGCGGCCTTCGACCTCGCCAACGGCCGCGGCCTGCGCGCCGGCGTGTTCCGCCGCGGCCGCACCGAATGGCGCGAAGAGGCGCTGTACCCCGGCCTCAAGGTCATCCTGCTCGATGGGCGCGTCAGCAGCCGGGTCGAGGACCGCCCGCCGCTGGCTCTGTGCGGCCCGGTGCTGTGCCTGGCCTGGGCGCCGGGGCAGGCCAGCGGCGCGGACGCGTTCGAGGCCGGCGTCGACCAGCAGTTCACGCTGGCCACGCTGCCGGCGGCGCAACTGCGCGACGAACTGGGCATCGATCCCGATTTCCTGCGCGGCCTGGACCCCGCCGCGGGCGCCGACGGCCCGGTCGTCTGGCACGGCGCGGCGGGCCGCGAGGCGCGGCGCATCGCCGCCCAGGTGCGAGTCTGCCGCTACGAGGGCGCGGCGCGCGCGCTGTATCTGGCGGCCAAGAGCCTGGAGCTGGCGGCGGTGACGCTGGCCCAGGCCGGGCAGGCGTTGCCGGCCGGCCGCGCGGCGTCGCCGGTGGCCGCGGCCCGCGAACTGGACGCGGCGCACGAGGCGCATCGCCGCCTTGCCACCGACCTGCGCGAGGCGCCGTCGACGGCGGCGCTGGCGCGTGAACTCGGGCTCAACGCGCGTCAGCTGGACCTGGCGTTCAAGCGCGCCTTCGGCGTCAGCATGGCGCGCCATCTGCAGGAAACGCGCCTGACGCGCGGCCGCGAATTGATCCTGAACGGCGGCCTGAGCGTGTCTGAGGCGGCCTGGCACGTGGGCTACGCGCCCGCGCATTTCTCGGTGGCCTTCCGGCGCCGTTTCGGCGCCGCGCCCAGCAGCTTGCGCTGAACCCGCGCCGGCCCCGTCCGACATGGCGGACGCGGGCATCAATGCGCCAGCAGGAACCCCAGCACCGCCTCGCGGAATTCCGCAGGGCGTTCGATGTTGGACAGGTGCACCGCCTCCAGCAGGCGCCATTGCGCGCCGGGCACGGTCGCGGCGATCTGTTCGCCGTGGCTGGCGGCGGTGACGGTGTCGTCGCGGCCCGCGATCACCAGCGTCGGCCGCGGAATCAACGCGATGGTGCGGCGCAGGTCGGTGTCGCGCACCGCCGCGAACGCGCCCGCCAGGCCGTGCGGGTCGGTGTTCAGCAGCATGTCGCGGAAGGTGTCGATGACCGGCCCGCCGGCGCGCAGCATCGCGGCCGGGAACCAGTTCGCCAGGAACGTCTCGGCGGTCTCCGTCATGTCCGGCGCCCGCAGGGTGGCGGCGATGCGCTCGTCCCATTGCGGCGCGGGGCCGAGATAGGGCGAGGTGTTGGCCAGGATCAGCCGGTCGATGCGGTCCGGCGCATGCACGCCCAGCCATTGGCCGACGATGCCGCCCAGCGACAGGCCGAGGAAGTGGGCGCGGTCCACGCCCAGCGCGTCGAACAGTTCCAGCACGTCGCGGCCGAGCCGGTCCAGCGAGTAGGCGCCGGGCGGCACGCTGGACGCGCCATGACCGCGGGTGTCGAAGCGCAGCACGCGGAAGTGCCGCGCCAGCGCCGGCGCCAGGTCGTCCCACATGTGCAGCGTGGTGCCGATGGAGTTGGACAGGGCCAGCACCGGCAGGCCGGCGTCGCCGTCCCAGCGGTAGGCGATGCGGGCGCCGTCGCCCGTGGTGATGAAAGTCGTGTCGGTAGGCATGATGAGCGTCCTGTCATGTATGAGGGGGATGCGGGGCTCGGGGCGGATGTCGCGCTCATCCGCCGGGCCGGGCAACGGTGTCGACCGTGAGACGGATCGTAGTTGCGGCCCATCTTGAAAGAAATTACAAAGATCGCACAGTCACTGTAGGAAAACCTGACATGAGCGAATTCACGCTGCACGACCTGCAATGCTTTGACGCGGTGGTGCGGGCCGGCGGCTTCCAGGCCGCGGCCGAGACGCTGCATCGCTCGCACCCCGCGGTGTTCGCGGCCGTGGCCAAGCTGGAGCGGCAACTGGACCTGGCGCTGCTGGACCGCAGCGGCTATCGGGTGCGGCCCACTGCCGCCGGGCAATCGTTCCATGCGCGGGCCCAGGCGCTGCTGCGCGAACTGGCCGGCCTGCGCGCCCACGCCGAGCAGTTGGCGATGGGCCAGGAAAGCGAATTGAACGTGGTGGTCGGCGACTTCTGTCCGCGTCCGCTGCTGCTGGGGCTGCTGGGCCAGTTCTTCGCGCAGTGGCCGGCCACGCGCCTGAACCTGCACTTCGAGGCCGTGACCGGTCCGTGGGAACGGCTGCTGGATGGCGACGCCGACCTGATCCTGCACCGCGTGGAGCCGGGCGACGCGCGCGTCGAATGGCTGGAACTGGGCGGCGTGCCGTTCGTGCCGGTGGCCGCGCCCGGCTATCTGGCGCCGGCCCCGCGCGCGTTGCGACCCGAGCACCTGCGCGACTACACCCAATGCGTCATGCGCGACACCGCCCGCCACACGCCGGCGCGCGACTACTTCATGATCGAGGGCGCGCGCCGGTGCACCGTGGCCGACCCGTTGATGAAGAAGGAAATCATCCTGCAGGGCCTGGGCTGGGGCCACATGCCGCGCTTCCTGGTCGAGGACGAGTTGCGCGACGGCCGCCTGCTGTCGCTGGCCACCCGTCACCTGCCGGGCAGCACCGAGACGCTGGCCGCCGCGCGCCGCGCCGACCGGCCGCAGGGGCCGGTCATGGCGCGCCTGTGGGACGCCCTGCGCGCGCACGCGCCCGCCATCCGCCAGGCGGTGTCGCCGGTGAAAAAACGAAAGCCTTAATCCGGAATTCGAAAGCCTTTTGCATTGCCCGCCGCGGCGCCGTTGAAGATGATTATCAATCTTGTTGAACGGGCTGGAAGCGGAGGCAATGGTGGGTATCGAGACAGGTGGAACGCGCGCCGCATGGCTGCGGCGCGGCGCCATGATGATGAGTCTGGCGGCGGGCGCGCCAGCCAGCGCGCAAGCGGTCGAGGCGGCCGGCGCCGCCACGCTGGCGCCCGTGACAGTGCAGGGCGAGCAGGTCGGCGTCACCGAAGGCAGCGCGTCCTACACCGCGCCCAGCGTCACCATCGGCGGCAAGCTGCCGCTGTCGCTGCGCGAGATCCCGCAGTCGGTGTCGGTCATCACGCGCCAGCGCATCGAGGACCAGAACCTGGCGTCGCTGGAGGACGCCATGGCGCAGACCCCGGGCATCACCATCGACCTGATGGGCACCGCCGCGGTTCCGCAGTTCTATTCGCGCGGTTTCCAGATCGAGTACTTCCAGTACGACGGCGTGCCGATGCAGACCGGCGGCGCATCGTGGACGCAGCCCGACCTGTTCATGTTCGACCACGTCGAACTGTTGCGGGGCGCGGCTGGCCTGTTCAACGGCGCGGGCCAGCCGGGCGGCGTCATCAACCTGGTGCGCAAGCGTCCCGCGCGCGCGCTGCAATTCAGCGGTTCGGCCAGCGCCGGATCATGGGACAACTACCGCGGCGAACTCGACCTGTCGACGCCGCTGAACGCGTCGGGCTCGGTGCGTGGCCGCATCGCCACCGCGCAGGAAGACCGCAAGTATTTCTACGACGTGGCCAATTCGCGGAAGCAGGCCTACTACGGCATCGTCGAAGCCGACCTGGGCGAGCGCACGCTGCTGACCGTGGGCGGCAGCTACCAGAAACGCGACTGGCTGCCCTACATGATGCAGCTGCCGCGCTACAAGGACGGCGGCGATCTCGGGCTGACGCGCGGCACCTACCTGGGCGCCGACTGGAACCGCTGGGACTTCGAGAACACGCAGGTGTTCGCCGAGCTGGCGCACCAGTTTTCGTCGGACTGGACCGTCAAGCTCAACGTCAACCAGGCCGAGGAAACCAGCAAGCTCAAGTACGCCTACGTGCGCGGCGCCGTCGACCGCCAGACCGGCCTGGGGCCGCGCCTGTATGGCGGCGGCAACCAGTATCGCAATGAGCAGTTGGGCGTGGACCTGATGGTGACCGGCGCGTTCGAGGCGCTGGGCCGCCGCCACGAACTGGTGTTCGGCGGCAACTGGTACGACCGCAGCGCGCGCGCCTACAACGCCTATTCGCTGCCGGGCTTCGCGGCGCGGCCGGTGGACGTTTTCCATTACGACGTCCACGACCATCCGGAACCGGCCGATCCGCAATGGGGCAGCAAGAGCGACGTCAAGACGCGCCAGTCGGGCCTCTACGCGATGGCGCGCCTGAAGGTGGCCGATCCGTTGACGCTGGTGCTGGGCTCGCGCATGAGCTGGTGGCGCACGCAGAGCACCAACTTGATCAGCGGCCGCGGCGACCCGGCCATCAGCGAGCATGGCCGCATGACGCCGTATGCCGGTCTGGTCTACGACATCGACAGCCACTGGACCGCCTACGCCAGCTACGCCGACATCTTCCGCGTGCAGAGCGACCTGCGTTCGGCCAGCGGCGGATCGCTGCCGCCGGTGGTCGGCTCCAACTACGAGGCGGGCCTGAAAAGCGAATGGCTGGACGGCAAGCTGAACGCCTCGTTCGCGCTGTTCCGCATCACCGAGCGCAACCGCGCGCAGCGCGACCCAAACTACCCCGAGGTCGGCGATTGCTGCTACGAGGCCAGCGGCCAGGTGCGCAGCCAGGGGGTCGAAACCGAGGTTTCGGGCCGGCTCGCGCCGGGCTGGGAAGTGGCGGGCGGCTACACCTTCAACACCACCCGCTACCTGAAGGACAACACCAACGGCGGCGCGGCCTTCCGCACCTTCACGCCCCGCCACATCTTCCAGCTGTGGACCACCTATCAGCTGCCGGGCCAATGGAACCGCTGGAGCGTGGGCGGCGGCGTCAACGTCAAGAGCGGCATCTACACCGAAAGCGCGGCGCAGGGGCCGGTCAGCGGCAGCTCCGTGCGCGTGTCGCAGGGCGGCTACGCCATCTGGAACGCGCGCGTCGGCTATCGCGTCAACGAGCACGTCTCGATGGGGTTGAACGTCAACAATCTGTTCGACAAGGTCTATTACCAGCGCCTGGGCAACGCCGACATGGGCAACGCCTATGGCGAGCCGCGCAGCGTCATGCTGAGCATGCGCGTCAAGTACTGATGAACGCTTCGCCTGCACGTATCGAGTGCAGGCATCACGAGGAGAATTCCATGCACGCATTCCTGTCGCAAACCCTGCGCGCCGCCGTCCTGGGCGCGGCGCTGTGCGCGGGCGCCGCGGCGCAGTCCGCCGCGCCGGCCGCGCCCGCCGCCACGGCATCGGCGCAAGCCGCGCCCGCCTGGGCCGCCGGCGAGTACCGTTGGACCCTGGACGACCGCAACGGCGAACCGCCCTACACCTTGCGGCTGTACGTGCAGCCGCTGCCATCGGGCGACTACGCGCTGACCGGCAGCCTGCTGCTGGACGACGCCGAACTCGGCGCCCACGGCTCGGCGCGGCTGCGCGACGGCAAGCTGGTGCTGGACCTGATCGCCAGCGGCGGCGTGCTGCAGGCGCCGATGGACGAGGGCAAGCGCCGTCTCTATCCCAAGGGCAAGGCGCCCGCGCGGGTGGACTCGGCCGGCTTCGCGACGATGCGCGCGCTGCTCGATCCGCAATCGCTCGAAGGCGTGGTGCAGCGCTACCAGACCAACGTCGTCACCGGCCACCACGTGCAGGGGCCGATGTACGCCAACAGCGTGATCCGCCGTATGCCCTAGTCCGGCCGCGAGGCCGCGTCCGGTAAGGGAAAATACGCATGGCATGAGGCCGTGCGCTTCTTCAGAATGCCTTCCAGACGCAAGATCGTCTTCCAATTTTCGCCGACTGCCAGTGTTGCCAGTCAGGCGTGGGGCAAAAAGGCCCGAGCCGGAGTTTCCGGCTCGGGCCTTTTCGTTTTCCGTTTGCACATCGTCTTCTTTCGAATGGCGCAACGACGCGCCGTGGGCGGAGCTTTGCCCGAAGCAAGGTGCATGACGGTCGGACGGTTGTCGTCGTGATGTGGCTGCCTCTGGTGACCGCCCAATCCCGGGCGGCCAGGCCGCAGGCTTGCCTTCGGAAACGCACAGGAGCGTATCGATGAGCGCATACAACCGCCGCCGCTTTTTGCAGCACAGTGGTTCCATGGTCCTGCTGGGCGCCACGTCGGGGATGGCCGCATTGCCCCGCGCCGCGTTCGCGCAGGACGCCACCGTGAAACTTGGCCTGCTGCATTCGCTGTCGGGCACCATCGCCATCGCCGAGGCGTCGCTGGTGGATGCCGAGAAACTGGCGATCGAGGAGATCAACGCCGCGGGCGGCGTGATGGGCCGCAAGATCGAGCCGGTGGTCGAGGACGGCGCCAGCGAGAACGCCGTGTTCGCCGAGAAGGCGCGCAAGCTGCTGGACCGCGACAAGGTGGCGGCCATCGTCGGCTGCTACACCTCGGCCTCGCGCAAGGCGCTGCTGCCGGTGCTGGCGCGCAGCAAGGGCCTGTTGTACTACCCGACCTACTACGAAGGGCAGGAGCAGGATGCGCGCGTGTTCTACCCGTCGCAGGAGGCCACGCAGTCGGTGATCGCGGCGGTCGAGTGGATGGCGCGCGAGAAGGGCAAGACGTTCTTTCTGGTGGGCTCGGACTACATCTATCCGCGCACCTGCAACAAGATCGCCAAGCCGGCCATCGCGCACATGGGCGCCAAGGTGGTGGGCGAGGAATACGCGCCGCTCGGGCACACCGAGTTCTCGTCCATCATCAACAAGATCAAGGCCGCCAAGCCGGAGTGCATCTACAGCACGGTGGTGGGCGGTTCCAACGTGGCCTTCTACAAGCAGCTGCGCGCGGCCGGACTGGACGGCACGCGCGTGGTGCTGCTGTCCACCGTGGTGTCCGAGAACGAGATCGAGGGCATCGGCAAGGACAACGCGGCCGGCTACTACGCCTGCATGGGCTATTTCCAGAGCCTGAAGAATCCGGCCAATGAGAAATTCGTCAAGGCCTTCAAGGCCAAATACGGGCAGGACCGCGTCATCGGCGACCCGATGGAGGTGGCCTACAACAGCGTCTACCTGTGGAAGCTGGGCGTGGAGAAGGCCGGTTCGTTCGATCCCGACAAGGTCATCGCGGCCTCGGCCGGCCTGACGCTGGAGGCGCCCGAGGGCACGGTGCGGGTGCACGAGAAGAACCACCACGTCTGGAAGAAGGTGCGGGTGGGCCGCGCGCGGCCCGACGGCCAGTTCGACGTGGTGTGGGAATCGGCCGACCTGATCGAACCCAATCCCTTCCCGAAGCTGTAGGACGGGCCCGCAGGACGCTGGCGGCCGCGCCGCCGGCGGTGGCAACGCGACATGGAACGCGATCATGAACATCGACATCGCCGCAATGCAGCTTTTCAACGGGATCAGCCTGTTCAGCATTCTGCTGCTGATGGCGATCGGCCTGGCCGTGGTGTTCGGCCTGATGGGCGTCATCAACATGGCGCACGGCGAACTGATGGCCATGGGCGCCTACACCACCTACCTGGTGTCGGTGGCGTTCCAGCACTGGGCGCCGGGGTGGATGGACATCTATCTGTTCGTGGCGATTCCGCTGGCGTTCCTGGTGACTTCGGCATTCGGCTACCTGCTGGAGCGCGGCTTCATCCGCTGGTTCTACAACCGGCCGCTGGACACGCTGCTGGCGACCTGGGGCCTGAGCCTGATCCTGCAGCAGGCCTACCGCTCGATCTTCGGCGCGCAGGAGGTCAGCGTGCCGCTGGCGTCGTGGCTGAGCGGGGCGTGGGAGCCGACGCCCGACCTGCAGTTTCCGCTGAACCGCATCTTCATCCTGGGCCTGACGCTGCTGGTGGCGATCGGCGTCTACCTGCTGCTGTACCGCAGCGCCTGGGGCCTGCGGGTGCGCGCGGTGACGCAGAACCGCGCCATGGCGGGGGGGGCCGTCGGCATCAACACGCGGCGGGTCGACGCGCTGACGTTCGCGCTGGGCTCGGGCCTGGCCGGCATCGCGGGCTGCGTCTTCACCATGATCGGCTCGACCAACCCCGGCACGGGGCAGCTGTACATCGTCGATTCCTTCATCGTGGTGGTGTTCGGCGGCGTGCAGAGCCTGCTGGGCACGGCGTTCTCGGGGCTGGCGATCGCGCAGTCGCAGACCACGCTGGAATACCTGATGAGCGGCTCGATGGCCAAGGTCACCATCCTGGTGCTGGTGATCGTGGTGCTGTACTTCCGCCCCAACGGGCTGTTCGCCACCAAGACGCGAGGATGACGCGATGAAGGCATTGCACCGCAGGACCGAAGAGATCGCGCTGGCGCTGGTGGCGCTGCTGATCCTGGCCGTGTTGCCGCTGACGCTGGATCCGTTCCGGCTCAACCTGGTCGGCAAGTACATGGCGTTCGCCTTCGTCGCCATCGGCATCGTGCTGACCTGGGGCTACAGCGGCGTGCTGAGCCTGGGGCAGGGCATCTTCTTCGGCCTGGGCGGCTACATGATGGCCATGTTCCTGAAGCTGGAGGCGTCCGCGCCCGACCTGCCCGATTTCATGGTGTGGAGCAGCGTCGACAGCCTGCCGGTCTGGTGGCTGCCGTTCCATTCGCTGGGCTGGACGCTGCTGCTGATCGTGGCCTTGCCCGGGCTGGCGGCGTACCTGTTCTCGCTGGCGATCTTCCGCAAGCGGGTCAGCGGCGTGTACTTCGCCATCGTGACGCTGGCGCTGGCCATGACGCTGACGGTGCTCATCATCGGCCAGCAGGGCGACACCGGCGGCGCCAACGGCATCACCGATTTCCGCACGCTGCTGGGCTGGGACATCGTCGGCGATGACGGCAAGCTGGTGCTGTACCTGATCGAGGCGGCGGCCCTTACGCTGGCCATGCTGGCGGCGCTGGCGATCGTGCGCAGCCGGCTGGGCAAGATCCTCATCGCCATCCGCGACCGCGAGGACCGCGTGCGCTTCTCCGGCTACGACACGGCGCACGTGAAGGCCTGCGTGTTCTGCGTGGCGGCGGTGTTGTCGTCCATCGGCGGCGCGTTCTTCACCTTGCAGGTAGGACTGATCTCGCCGGGGGCCATCGGCGTGGTGGCGTCGATCGAGATGGTGATCTTTGCCGCGGTCGGCGGCCGGCTGTCGATCCCGGGCGCGGTGGTCGGCGCGCTGCTGATCGGCTTTCTCAAATCCTATCTGTCCGAGACCTTCCCCGAGATCTGGCTGTATTTCCTGGGCGCGATCTTCATCGTGGTGGTGGTCGCCATGCCCAACGGCCTGGCCGGCGTGATCAGCCAGCTGCAGGCGCGCCGCGCCGCCGGAGGTGCGCGATGAGCGGCGCCCTGGATCTGACGGAGTCCCCCGCCATGGACATGCGCATCGACCGCCCCAGCGCCGGCGCCATCCTGAGCGTCGAGGACCTGACCGTGTCGTTCGACGGCTTTCGCGCCGTCGACGGCCTGAGCCTGAGCGTGGCGCAGGACGAGCTGCGTGTCATCATCGGCCCCAACGGCGCGGGCAAGACCACCCTGCTGGACATCATCTGCGGCAAGACCCGGCCGTCCGCCGGCCGGGTCATGTTCGAGGGCCGCGACCTGGTGCGCGTGGCCGAGTTCGACATCGTGCGCGCCGGAGTCGGCCGCAAGTTCCAGACGCCGTCGGTGTACGAAGACCTGACGGTGCTGGAGAACTTCGAGATCTCGCTGCCGAACGCGCATGGCGTGCTCCGTTCATTGCGGTTTCGCCGCACCGGCGAGGTGCGCGCCCGCATCGAGGCGATGGCGGCGCAGGTGTTCCTGGCCGACCGGCTGCTGGAAAAGGCCGGCCGCCTGAGCCACGGCCAGAAGCAGTGGCTGGAGATCGGCATGCTGCTGATGCAGGCGCCGCGCCTGCTGCTGCTGGACGAGCCGGTGGCCGGCATGAGTCCGCGCGAACGCGAGCAGACCGCCGAACTGCTGGCGCGCATCGCGCGCGGCAAGTCGGTGGTGGTGATCGAGCATGACATGGACTTCGTCAAGCGCATCGCCCACAAGGTCACCGTGCTGCACCAGGGCCGCCTGCTGAGCGAGGGCAGCGTGGCCGAGGTGCAGGCCGATCCGCGCGTGCTCGACGTATACCTCGGCCATTGACAGGGAGACCTCCGTGTTCCGCATCGACAAGTTGAATGTGAGCTACGGCGAATCGCATGTCATCCGCGACGTGAGCTTCGAGGTCGCGCCGGGTGAATCGGTGGCCATCATGGGCCGCAACGGCATGGGCAAGACCACCTTGCTCAAGGCGCTGATCGGCATGCTGCGTTCCGGTTCCGGCAGCATCCGGCTCGATGACGCCGAGCTGTCCGGACTGGAGAGCTACCAGCGGGTGCGCAACGGCCTGGCCTTCGTGCCGCAGGGGCGCATGATCTTTCCGTTCCTGACGGTCGAGCAGAACATCATGGCCGGCGCCGAGCGCAGCGGACTGAAGGCGGTGCCGGACTACCTGTACCGCTTCTTTCCGGTGCTGCAGGAGATGCGCCGGCGCAAGGGCGGCAACTTGTCGGGCGGGCAACAGCAGCAGCTGGCGATCGCCCGCGCGCTGATCTCCAATCCGCGGGTGCTGATCCTGGACGAACCGACCGAGGGCATCCAGCCTTCCATCATCAAGGACATCGCGCGGGCGCTGAACGCGCTGCGCGAGGAGCGCGGCTTCGCCATCGTCGTCTCCGAACAGATGCTGGGCTTCGCGCTCGACCTGGCCGACCGCTTCCTGGTCATCGACCGGGGCCGCATCGTGCACGAGGCCGGCCGGGCCGGCGTGGACCAGGACAAGATCAGGTCTTTCCTGACGGTATGACCGTCAACCAACGAGGAGCATTGTCATGAGACACGGAGATATCTCCAGCAGCAACGATTGCGTGGGCGTGGCCGTCGTGAACTACAAGATGCCGCGCCTGCACACCAAGGCCGAGGTGATGGACAACGCCCGCAAGATCGCCGACATGGTGGTGGGCATGAAGCGCGGCCTGCCCGGCATGGACCTGGTCATCTTCCCCGAGTACTCGACCCACGGCATCATGTACGACGCCAAGGAGATGTACGACACCGCCTCGGCCATTCCCGGTGAGGAGACCGCCGTGTTCGCCGACGCCTGCCGCCGCGCCAACGTCTGGGGCGTGTTCTCGCTGACCGGCGAGCGCCACGAGGAACACCCCAACAAGGCGCCCTACAACACGCTGATCCTGATGAACAACCAGGGCGAGATCGTGCAGAAGTACCGCAAGATCATGCCGTGGGTGCCGATCGAGGGCTGGTACCCGGGCGACTGCACCTACGTGTCGGAGGGCCCCAAGGGCCTGAAGATCAGCCTCATCATCTGCGACGACGGCAACTATCCCGAGATCTGGCGCGACTGCGCCATGCGCGGCGCCGAGCTGATCGTGCGCTGCCAGGGCTACATGTACCCGGCCAAGGACCAGCAGGTGATGGTGTCCAAGGCCATGGCGTGGATGAACAACGTCTACGTGGCGGTGGCCAACGCCGCCGGCTTCGACGGGGTGTACTCGTACTTCGGCCATTCCGCCATCATCGGCTTCGACGGCCGCACGCTGGGCGAATGCGGCGAAGAGGAAATGGGCATCCAGTACGCCGAGCTGTCCACCAGCCTGATCCGCGACGCGCGCAAGAACATGCAGTCGCAGAACCACCTGTTCAAGCTGGTGCACCGCGGCTACACCGGCAAGATCAATTCCGGCGAGGAGGCCACCGGCGTCGCCGCCTGCCCCTACAACTTCTACGCCAACTGGATCAACGACCCGGAGGGCACGCGCAAGCAGGTCGAGTCGTTCACGCGCTCGACCGTGGGCACGCCGGAATGCCCGATCGACGGCATTCCCAACGAGGCGCCGCAACACCGCTAGTTCCCTTTCGTTCGCCAGGTCCGGCCGCGCGCCGGCCGGACCGCTGCACAGGACCCGTACCGTGGCCGCTCCGCTCGACTCCTACCGGATTGCGCAAGAACCGTACTACCGTCCCAGCGGCCGCGAGGCCGAGCTGTACGCGCATGCCTATGCGCACCGGCTGCCGCTGATCCTGAAAGGCCCCACCGGCTGCGGCAAGACGCGCTTCGTGGAATACATGGCCTGGAAGCTCGGCCGGCCCCTGGTGACGCTGGCCTGCAATGAGGACATGACCGCCTCCGACCTGGTCGGCCGCTACCTGCTGGACGCCGAAGGCACCGCCTGGCACGACGGCCCGCTGACGCTGGCGGTGCGCCACGGCGGCATCTGCTACCTGGATGAAGTGGTCGAGGCGCGCCAGGACACCACGGTGGTGATCCATCCGCTGACCGACGCGCGCCGCATCCTGCCGCTGGACAAGAAGGGCGAGGTGGTCCACGCCCATCCCGACTTCCAGCTGGTGGTGTCGTACAACCCCGGCTACCAGAGCAGCGCCAAGGACCTCAAGCCGTCGACGCGGCAGCGCTTTGTCGCGCTGGATTTCGACTATCCCGACGCCGAGCACGAAGCGGCGATCGTGGCGCACGAGGCCGGCATCGACGCCGGCCTGGCGCGCCGGCTGGTGCGCATCGCGCACAGTTCGCGCGAGCTCAAGCACCATGGCCTGGACGAGGGCGTGTCGACCCGCATGCTGATCTACGCCGGCGTGCTGATCCGCGACGGCGTCAGTCCGGCCGAGAGCTGCGACATGACCATGACCCGCGCCCTGACCGACGATCCCGACATGGCGGCGGCGTTGCGGGCGCTGATCGACGCCAACCTGGAATGACGATGCGCGGCCTGCATTCGCCGGGGCAAGGGGAGGGCGCGGCGGTCGCGCGCGTGCGTTCGGCCGCGCGAGATCCCGCCGAGCCGGAACTGTCGTGGCTGTTGTGCGGCCTGGCCGGGCGCGCCATGGCGGTCGAGTCGCTGGATCCGGCGGCGGCCGGCGCGTCGCCGCGGCCGGTGCTGACGGCCACGCATCTGTTGCTGCCGGCGGGCGCGCCGGGGGAGCCGGTGGCGGGCGCCACGGCGCGCGTCGATGCGCCGGACGCCGCCGCGCTGCGCCGCGCCGCCGTGGCCCACGCGGCCGCGCACCTGCTGTATTCACCGGCCGCCCAACCCGTGGCCAGCCTCAAGCCGATGGGCCTGGCGGTGGTGTCCGCCGTCGAGGACGCACGCGTGGAGCGCGTGCTGGCGGCGCTGTATCCCGGCGTGCGGCGCTGGTTCCGTCCGTTCATCCCGCCGCCGCCCGATCCGACCGATCTGAGCTTTACCGCGCTGGTGCGGCGCCTGTGCCGCCTGCTGATGGATCCCGCGCTGCGCGACGACAACCATTGGGTCAACAAGGCGCGCGACCTGTTCGAGGCGCAGGCCGCGGCCGACCTGGCGGACATCGCCGCCTTCCGCCGACTGGCCTCGCTGCTGGCCAACGACCTGGGCCAGATGCGGGTGCGCTTCAACCCGCTGCAGTACGTGGTGCCGGTGGCCTACCGCGACGACAACAGCTACCTGTGGGACTACGGCGACGCCGCCGAGCCGCCGCCCGCGCTGGCCCTGGGCAGCCAGGGCGCGGCGCCGCAGGCGCGCGAGGCGGCGCCGGGCGAGACCCAGGCGGAATCCGATGAGGACGTCGAGCTGGGCCGCTACGGCTATCCGGAATGGGACTACCGGCTGGCGCGCGGCCGGCCGGACTGGTGCACCGTGATCGAACGCCTGCCCGGCTGGCGCGCCGACGCCGCGCCGTTGGCGGGATTGCGCCAGCCGCGACTGGCGCTGCCGCGCGCGCGCCGCCTGGACCGGGCGCGGCGCCTGCGGCGGCAATGGGAGGGCGATGACATCGACCTGAACGCCGCCATCGAAGTCATGATCGACCGGCGCCTGGACCTGGCGCCGGACGCGCGTTTCTTCCAGCGGCCGGGCAGCCAGCCCGGCGTCTGCAGCACGCTGGTGCTGCTGGACCTGTCGGCCTCGGCCAACGACCCGGCGCCGCAGGATGGCGCCACCGTGCTCGACCTTGAAAAGCGCGCGGCCGCGCTGCTGGTGGGCGCGGTGGCCGAGAGCGGCGACCGCATCGCGGTGCACGGCTTCTGTTCGGACACGCGCGCGGCCGTTCACTACTACCGCCTGCTGGATGCCGGCGCGCCGCCCACGGACGCGGCCCTGGGCCGCATCGCGGCGGCCCGGGCCCGCTATTCCACGCGCCTGGGCGCGGCGCTGCGCCATGCCGGCGAGCTGGCGCTGCGCGCGCCCGGCGAACGCCGCGCCCTGATCGTCGTCACCGACGGCGCGCCGTCCGATATCGACGTGCACGACCCGCGCTACCTGGTGGAAGACGCGCGCGAAGCGGTGCTGGCGCTGCGCCGCCGCGGCCTGCGGGTGCAATGCGTGGCGCTGGACGCAAAAGCCGAACCCCAGCTGCGGGCGATGTTCGGATTCCGCGGCTACCGCATCGTGCAGAACGCGGCCGCGTTGCCGGCCGCGCTGGCGCATGGCTACAGCCGCGCGACGCTCGGCTGACCCCCAGGAATCCACGTGTTGACGCCGCGCGCGCCTATGCTGAAACTGATCACCTCGACCGATTGACCTCTGTGCGGCGGTTCCTCCGACCATGGCAAACAAAGATCCTATCCGCGTGGGCGTGTTGTTCTCTGAAACGGGGGCCACATCGACCATAGGCCGTTCCCAGTTGCAGGGCACGCTCCTGGCGATCGACGAGATCAACGAGGCCGGCGGCGTCGACGGCCGCGAGATCGTGCCGGTGCGCTACGACCCGCGTTCCGACCCGGCCACCTACAGCGTGCTGGCCGAACGGCTGATCACCCAGGACCGCGTCAACGTCATCTTCGGCTGCTACATGTCCAGCAGCCGCAAGGCGGTGCTGCCGGTGGTCGAGAAATGGAACCGGCTGCTGTTCTACCCGACGCTGTACGAGGGCTTCGAGTTCTCCAACAACATCATCTACACCGGCGCCGCGCCCAACCAGAACAGCGTGCAGCTGGCGGAATTCATGACCGCCAACTTCGGCGCCCGCGTCTACCTGATCGGCTCGGACTACATCTATCCCTACGAGTCCAACCGCATCATGCGCGAGCTGGTGCTGCAGCGGCAGGACAGCGCCAAGCTGGGCGAACGCTACGTGCCGCTGACCGCGACCGAGCGCGACTACCGCGAGATCCTCGACGACATCCGCAACAAGCGCCCCGACTTCATCTTCTCGACCGTGGTGGGCAACTCCACCGCCTGCCTGTACCGCGCCTACGCCGACGCCGGCTTCGATCCCAAGACCATGCCGATCGCCAGCCTGACCACCTCCGAGGCCGAGATCTCGCAGATGGAGCCCGAGGTGGCGGCCGGGCACTTCACGTCGGCGCCGTATTTCCAGTCGATCGACTCCGAGGTCAACCACCGTTGCCTCGAACGGCTGCGGCGGCGCTTCGGCCAGGACTGCGTGCCCAACCTGTGCTGGGAGGCCGCGTACTTCCAGATGCACATCTTCGCCAACGCCTACCGCGACACCGGCACCGACGAGATCGCGCAGATCCTGCCGCGCGTGCTGCAAAGCGAATTCCAGGCGCCGCAGGGCCGCGTGCGCATCGATCCCACCAACCACCACACCTGCCTCTATCCGCGGGTGGGGCGGGTCAACGGCAAGGGCCAGTTCACCATCGTGCGCGAGGCCACCCGGCCGGTGCATCCCGATCCGTACCTGGTCACCCATTCGCTGGGCGACTGGACGGCGACCCTGAGCTCGCTGGAGATCTGACGGTGGAGCCGGCCAGCCGCCTGCGCGTGATGCGCGCGACGCCTTCGTTGCTCAAGGACCTGCGCACCCTGCGTATCGCCGTCTACCACCCGGACGACGCCGATGGCAGGCAGCTGACGCAGCAGCTGCAGCGCATCGGCTGTCAGGTGCAGACCTTCTGGCCGCCCGCGCCGACCCTGCCCGAGGGGCTGGACGCGGTGTTCCTGGCGGTGCGGCCGGACGTCATCGACCTGGGCTTTGAATGGGCCAAGAGCGACGACGCGCCGATGGTCATCGCCATCGTCACCTACGAGAACCCGACCATCGTCGAGGCGGTGCTGCGCATCGGCGCCAAGGCGGTGCTGCCGTCGCCGGTGAGATCGTTCGGCCTCTTGTCCACCCTGGTGGTGGCGCGGCAGGTCGACGACGACATCCGCTCGCACGCGCGCCGGCTGCGCAAGCTCGAAGGCAAGCTGCTGGGCGCGCGCCGCATCGCCGAAGCCAAGAGCATCCTGATGCGCACGCGCAACGTGACGGAAGGGCAGGCCTACGACCTGATCCGAGAACAGGCCATGAACAAGCGCGTCACCACCGAGGAAATCGCCGGCGCCATCGTCAACGCCAACGAGATCCTGTCGCTTGGCAAATAGCGCTCAGTACTTGCCGGTCAGCAGTTCGCCGGCGTCGGGCACGCGCGTTTCCAGGTCCAGCACCTTGAGCATGCGATAGACCGTGGCCGCGGCGGCGGTCACCACCGGCAGGCCCAGGCGGTCCTGCACCGGCTGGATCGACGCCAGCGACGGCATCTGCACGCAGGCCGACAGCACCACGGCGTCGACGCCGCGCGTGTCCAGGCGCGCGACATGGCTGGCGGGCGCCATCGGGTCCTGCGCGCCCACCTTCAGGTTGTCGGCGATCTCCAGCGACAGGCTGTCGTGCACTTCGATGCCTTCGTGCTCGATGTAGTCCACCACCAGCTTGGTCAGCGGCTTCATGTAGGGCGTCAGGATCGCGACCTTGCGCGCGCCGATGGCGTGCAGTCCCTCGACCAGCGCGCCGGCGCTGGAGACGATGGGCGCGGGCGCGCCATTGTCCACGGTGGCCTGGTGCAGCCGTTCCTGCGAGGCGCGGTGGTAGCCCAGGCCCTGCGCCATGATGGCCACCAGGCAGGCGTAGCCCAGCACGTCGACGCGCGCGTCCGACAGTTCCTGCGCGCAGCGGTCGGACTCGCGGTCCATCGAGGCCAGCTCGGCCGCCGTCACCTGCTTCATGCGCATGCGGCTGGAGTGGAAGGTGAAGCGTTCGGGCGCGATGGTCTCGCGCCGGCGCAGCATGGCGGGGATCTCCGTTTCCATGGTGGTGTTGGAACTGGGAACGATCTGGCCGATGCGCAGGACGCGGGGCGACTGGGTCATGGCGGGTCTCCGGTAAGCGTTGTCAGCGCCCGGGTGGACGCGAGAAGCCGATTCTGCTCGCCGCGAACGATAGTTTCCAATATAGTTTTTGTCTGGTTTCATATCTTTCGCAAATCATTGGCCGCCATGGAAATCCGCCAACTCCGTTATTTCGCCGTGCTGGCCGAAGAACTCAACTTCACCCGCGCCGCCGCCCGGCTGCATATCTCGCAGCCGCCGCTGAGCCTGCAGATCGCCCAGCTCGAGCGCGAGCTGGAGGTCAGGCTGTTCGACCGCACCAACCGGCGGGTGACGCTGACCGAGGCCGGCGCCGCGTTCCTGAACGACGTACGCGCCACGCTCGCCGGCCTCAAGGACGCCACGGTGCGGGCGCGCGCCGTCGACCAGGGCAGGGCGGGGCGGGTCGAGATCGGCCTGTCAGGCTCTCACTTCCTGGGGCCGGTGCCGGCGCTGATCGCGCGTCATGCGCAGACCCACCCGCAGGTGTCGGTGCTGCTCAACGAGATGAATCCCGCCGCGCAGCTGGACGCGGTGCGCGGCCACCGGATCGACGTCAGCATCTCGCGCACCGCCGTGGACGACGACGAACTGCAATCGCTGGCGCTGTGGCCCGATCCGGTGGTGGCGGCCCTGCCGCCCGGGCACCGCCTGGCCGGGCGCAAGCGCCTGGCGCTGGCCGACCTCAGGCAGGACGCGTTCGTGATGCTGCGCACCGAGACCTCGGCCTTCGCCCGCGAGCTGGCCGATACCTGCGCCCGCGCCGGCCTGGCGCAATCGGTGGCGCAGCGCGTGGCCGAAGTGCCGGCGCAGCTGGCGCTGGTGGCGGCCGGGCTGGGCGTGGCCCTGGTGCCGGCCTCGGCGTGCGGCCATTTCGGCGCGCGCATCGTGGTGTGCGCGCTGCCGGCCGCGGTCGGCAGCGGCACGGTCTACGCGGTCACGCGGCGCGACGACGGCAACCGCGCACTGCAGGCGTTCCTGCGCACGGCGGCGCAGATCGCGGCGCGCCCGCCGCGCTGAAACGATGCGCTCTTTTGCGCAGGCGAAGCCGCTCCTCCAGATTCCGGAATAGGCATTTCAAGGCATCGCGGCCACACTCTCCCGCACAAGTTGATTCGCACCAGGATCACGCAGGGAGACAAGCATGCCGCACCCGCAACGCTGGCTGGCCGCCAGCGCGCTGTCGCTCGCCATGGCGGGTCCCGCCCTGGCGGCGTGGCCCGAACGGCCCATCACCCTCATCGTGCCGGCTTCGCCCGGCGGCACCACCGACATCGCGGCGCGCCTGATCGCCGACAAGCTGGCCACGAAGCTGGGCCAGCAGGTCATCGTCGAGAACCGCGCCGGCGCCGCCGGCATCATCGGCGCGCAGACCCTGGCGCGCGCCAAGCCTGACGGCTACACGGTGCTGATGGGCAACATCGGCCCCAACGCCATCAACTACGCGCTCTACAAGGCGCTGCCCTACAAGCCGGCCGACTTCGCGCCGGTGACGCTGGTGATTTCCGTGCCCAACGTGCTGGTGGTCAACGAGGCCTCGCCCGCGCACAGCGTGGCCGACCTGCTGGCGCTGGCGCAGCGGGACCCGGGCAAGGTGTCGTTCGGCAGCTCGGGCAGCGGCCAGTCGCCGCACCTGTCGGCCGAGCTGTTCAAGCAGCGCGCCAGCATCGGCGGCACGCACGTGCCCTACAAGGGCGCGGGCCCGGCGGTGGCGGCGCTGTTGGGCCAGCAGTTCACCTTCATGATCGACAACCTGCCCAGCTCCATGCCCTATATCCAGTCGGGCAAGCTGCGCGCGCTGGCCGTCACCAGCGCGCGGCGGCTGGCGGAATTGCCCGACGTGCCGACGATGGCCGAGGCCGGCGTGCCCGACATGGTCGTCACCGCCTGGTTCGGCCTGGTGGCGCCGGCCGGCACGCCCGCCACCGTCGTCGACACGCTCTATGCGGCCACCCGCGACGTGGTGCGCAGCCCCGATATCGCCGAGCGCTTCCGCGCCATGGGCGGGCAGGCCGGCGGCAACACGCCGGCCGAGTTCGCCGCCTTCATCGACCAGGAACGCACGCGCTGGAAACAGATCGTGGACGCCGCGGGCATCGCGCAGGAGCAATAAGTGATCGACAAGATTCAGGCTTGCATGAGGGACGCCGTGGCCGTCATTCCCGACGGCGCCAGCGTGCTGGTGGGAGGCTTCGGCGAGGCCGGCGTGCCGTACGAACTGCTGCACTGCCTGGCCGAGCTGGGCCGGCGCGACCTGACCCTCATTGCCAACAACGCCGGCACCCATGACCGCGGCATCGCCGCGCTGCTCAACCGGCGGCAGGTGCGCAAGATCATCTGCTCGCATCCGCGCCCGCCCAATTCCGAGGCCTTCGCCCGCGCCTTCCGCGCCGGCGAGGTGGAACTGGAATGCGTGCCGCAGGGCACCCTGGCCGAGCGCCTGCGCGCGGCCGGCGCCGGCCTGGGGCCGTTCTACACGCCCACCGGCTACGGCACCGAGCTGGCGCAGGGCCGCCGCCAGGAGGTGATCGACGGCGTCGGCTACGTGCTGGAACAGCCGCTGCGCGGCGACTACGCGCTGATCCGCGCGCACCGGGGCGATCGCTGGGGCAACCTGATGTATCGCCATGCCGCGCGCAATTTCAATCCGGTGATGTGCATGGCCGCCGGCCACGCCATCGCCCAGGTCGACGAGGTCGTGCCGCTGGGCGCCTTCACGCCCGAGCACATCATGACGCCCGGCCTGTTCGTGAAAACCGTGGTGCGGGTGGAGACCTGACATGCCGACGATCACCCCCCATGACCCGCCAGCAGGTCGCGCAACTGCTGGCCGGCGATATCCCCGACGGCTCGGTCGTCAACCTCGGCATCGGCATGCCGACCCTGGTCGGCGACTACCTGCCGCCTGACAAGGACATCCTCTTGCACAGCGAGAACGGCATCACCGGCATGGGGCCCGCCGCGGCCGGCGACGCCGTCGATCCGGACCTCATCAACGCCAGCCGGCAGCCCATCACCCTGCTGCCGGGCGCTTCCATCACCGAGCACACCGTGTCGTTCGCCATGATGCGCGGCGGCCACCTCGACTACGCCGTGCTCGGCGCCTTCCAGGTCTCGGAACGCGGCGACCTGGCCAACTGGAAGACCGACGCGGCCGACGCCATTCCCGCCGTCGGCGGCGCCATGGACCTGGCGGTCGGCGCGCGCCAGGTGCTGGCCATGATGGAACACCGCGGCCGCGACGGCGCGCCCAAGATCCTGCGCCAGTGCCGCTACCCGTTGACGGGCGCGGGCGTGGTCACCCGCATCTACACCGACCTGGCCGTGATCGACGTCACGCCCGACGGCCTGCGCGTGCACGCCATGCTGCAGGGCGTCAGCGCCGAGGCGCTGCAGGCCGCCACCGAAGCGCCCTTGCGGTTTGCCGACACGCCATCGGTCATCGCGCTCGATGCCGCCGGCGCGCCGCGCTACGTCAGCGGCTGAGGCAACCCGCCCTGTCCGAGCCATTCCGGAGTCCGCCATGCACCGTCCCGTCCTAGCCGTCCTGGCAACCGCCAGCCTGTTGTTCGCCGCGGCGACGACCGTCCGCGCACAGCCCGCGGCGGCAACACCCGCCGGCGCCTACCCCGACAAGCCCATCACGCTGCTGATCCCGTACCCGCCCGGCGGCAGCGCCGACATCCTGGCCCGCCCGCTCGGCGCGGCCCTGCAGAAGAAATGGAACCAGCCCGTGGTGCTGGAATACAAGCCCGGCGCCGGCGGCGCCATCGCCTCGTCGCAACTGGCACGCGCCAGGCCCGACGGCTACACCCTGCTGATGGTCCTGGCCGCCCACGCCATCAACCCCAGTCTCTACCCCTCGCTGCCCTACGACACCCGCCGCGACTTCGCCCCGGTCTCCCTGGTGGCGACCCTGCCCATGCTGGTCTCGGCCCCGCTGTCCACGCCCGCCAACAGCATCCCCGAACTCATCGCCTACGCCAAACAGCATCCTGGCAAGCTCAGCTTCGCCTCCGCCGGCAACGGCAACACCAGCCACCTGGCCGCCGAAATCTTCAAGCACCGCACCGGCACCGACATGCTGCACGTCCCCTACAAAGGCAGCGGCCCCGCCGTCGTCGCCCTGCTGGGCGGCGAAGTCTCGCTGATGTTCGACAGCATCTCGACCTCGCTGCCCCAGGTCCAGTCCGGCAAACTCAAGGCCCTGGCCGTCACCGGCGAACACCGCTCCCCCTTGCTGCCCGACGTTCCCACCGTCGCCGAAGCCGTCCCCGGCTTCGTCATCAACGGCTGGTACGGCATCCTGGCCCCCGCCGACACGCCACCCGCCATCCTCGACACCCTCAGCACCGCCATCGCCGCCGCCATCAACACCCCCGACCTGAAGGCCCAGCTGAACAGCTACGGCTACGAAACCGTAGGCTCCACCCCCGCCGCCTTCGCCGACCACATCGCCAAGGAACTCGACACCTGGAAACAAGCCGTCGAAGTCTCCGGCGCCAAACTGAACTGACCCGGCAGGGCGCCTGGCGCCCACCGCGCGCAACCGGAAAAACCACCGCGCGCGCGACAGCGTCATCACAAATCGCAAGACACCACGTAAGCCGCAAAAGGCCGCCCGCGCGGCCGTCTTGCGGCGGGCCCCGCAAGATCCTCCCCACCCCGCACCTTGACGGCAAGAACGCCAAGCAAACAGCTCGCCCCAGCACCGGCCGTTAAGTCTCAACGCGAGCGTGTGGCGGGGCAGGCGGGGGAGGACGGGGCGTGTAGATGCGCCCGAGGGAATCTGAAGGAACAGCCGAAGGCTGTGACGAAGATGACGAAGGGG
>NZ_CYTY01000056.1:28589-33256 GCF_001298995.1 Achromobacter sp. 2789STDY5608615 | reverse complement strand
GGTGCGGCCGGCGCGGCGGGCTGGGCCGGCGCGGGCGGGGCCTGCACGGCGGAGGCGCGGATCGGGCCGTCGCCGCCGGTGCCGAACATCTGGTGCAGGGTGGCGATCAGGGTGATGGCGGGCACGCCCACCATCAGCGCCACCGCGATGAGGATGCCGTTGCGATGTTCGATCATGATGACACCAGCCGTCCCGGCGAACGCAGGTAGTCCGCCTTGATTTTCTCGACGATCCAGTAGGCGGTGGCGCCCACCGTGCCCGTGGGGTTGTAGCCCGAGTTCTGGGGAAACAGCGCCGCGCCCGTGACGAAGACGTTGGGCACGTCCCACGACTGGCCGTAGCGGTTGACCACGCTGGTGGCAGGATCGCTGCCCATGGCCGCGCCGCCGGTCAGGTGGGTCGACTGGTACACCGTGGCCGAGAACGGCCGCTTGCGCGGTCCGGGCTCGGTCTGGGTCACGCCCTTCATGGCGCGGCCGATCTCGTCGCCGCGCTCGGTCAGGAACGCCGACATGCGGATGTCGTTGTCGGGGAAGTCGTAGGTCACGCGCAGCAGCGGCAGGCCCCAGGCATCCTTGTAGGTGGGATCCAGGCTGAGGTAGCCGCCGCGCCAGGGCTGGGCCGAGCCGGTGATGGTGATGTTGGCGGCGTGGTTGTAGTAGCGCTTGACCGCTTTCTTCCACTCGGCGCCCCAGCCCGGCGTGCCCTTGGGCGTGGGGTGAAAGCCGATCGGCGCGCCGCTGACCACCTGGATCTGCAGGTAGCCGCCGCCGACGAAGCCGTGCGGGCCATGATCGAAGTTGTCGGCGCTGAAGTCGTCCATGGTGACCGCCACGGCGCCGGCGCCCATGAACGGATTGATGTTCACGGATTCGTCGAAGAACAGGTTCACGCCGGAGGTGGTCTGGTGCGTGTAGTTGCGGCCCACCACGCCCTTGTCGGTCACCGGGTCGTAGGGCTGGCCGATGCCGGACAGCAGCAGCAGGCGCACGTTGTTGATGCCGAAGGCGCACAGCACCACGATCTCGGCCGGCTGGAACATCTCGGCGCCGGCCGCGTCCACGTAGGTCACGCCGCGCGCGCGCTGCTTGTCGGGCGTCAGCTCGACCCGCAGCACGTGCGCGCCGGTGCGGATCTCGAAGGTCGGCAGCTTCATCGCCACCGGCAGGATACAGACCTGCGGCGAGGCCTTGGCGAAGTGCTCGCAGCCGAAGTTGGAACAGAAGCCGCAATACACACAGGCGCTCATGTGCAGGCCTTCGCTGTTCACGTAGGGCCGGGTACAGAGCGCGGACGGCTGCACGTAGGGGTGGTAGCCGAGCTTGCGCGCCGCCTCGCCGAACAGGGCCGGCGCATACGGCACCTTCATGGGCGGATTGGGGTAGGGCCGCGAGCGCCAGGGCTCGAACGGGTTGCCGCCTTCCTGCTTCTGGCCCTTGAGGTTGCCGGCCTGGCCGGAGGCGCCGATCAGGTAGTCGTAGCGGTCGAAGTACGGCTCCAGTTCGTCGTAGGTCAGCGGCCAGTCCTGGCAGGTCAGTTCCGGGTCGAAGATCTTGGCGCCATAGCGTTCGGTGTAGTGGCTGCGCAGGCGGAAGTCGGTGGGGTCGAAGCGGTAGTAGGCGCCCGACCAGTGGTTGCCGGCGCCGCCCAGGTGGGTGCCGGGATAGGCGAACTGCCAGCGCCGCATCGGCAGCGCCTTCTGGTCGGTGTTGTTGCGGAAGGTGAAGGTCTCGGTGGCCGCGTTCTGGTGCAATTCGTGGCGCCGCGTGTACTTCAGTTCGTCGTGGACGTAGGGGCCCTGGAAATCGGGCGAGGGCCAGCGCGCCTCGCCGCGTTCCAGCACCACCACGCGCTGGCCCGCCGCGGCCAGTTCCTTGCCGATGATGGCGCCGGTCCAGCCGCCGCCGACGATCGCCACGTCCACCGGGGGGAGCGTCTTAGCCATGGCCGTCTCCCGGTTTCATCGTGTGCACGCGGGCATTGGCGATGGACACGGGCCGGCCGGCCCAGATCACGCCGTGGCGCTCGATGTCGTTGGAGAACGAGGCGTAGGCGCCGGGAAAGCCCACCAGCTTCCAGCCCACCATGTCGATGTTGCCGCCATACAGCGGGTCGGAGAAAAAGCCCTCGATGGTGGCGTCCAGCAGGGCCTGGAAGAACACGGCCGACGGCAGCGGCGAAAAATCCGGCTTGCCGGCCTGCATGTCGTGCAGCCAGGCGTCCTGGCGCTGGGCGTCCAGTTCGGCGTAGGGCTTGCCGTCCTGCTTGCGGGCGGCGGCGTCCAGCGCCGCCAGGCCGCGCCGGAACATCTCGGCGGGCGTGAATGACAGCTGGTAGCCCTGTTCGGGCGTGCCGGCCTCGAACGGCCCCTGGCGGTAGAACTGCTCGCCCGCGCCCCAGGCGCCCGCCAGCTGGCCGTCGAGGAACTGGGTCACGCCGGCTTCCTTGGCGCCGGGGCCGAGCTCGTCGGCCGGGATCAGGCGCGCGGCGATGGCGTCCATCGCCAGGGCTTCCTGGGCGTTGAAGAACTTGAGCGTGCGGTTGGGCGGGGCGGCGGCCGGGGCGGCCATGGGGTCGGGCGCGGCGGCGGCGTGGGGCGCCCAGACGGCGCCGGGCACGCCCACGGCCAGGGCTTTGAGCAGCCCGCGCCGTGCGGAAACAGGTTGGTCTTTCATTCATCGCTCCAGCGGCGGAGCCGACGTCCGGCGAGGCCGGCCCCACGGCGCTGCGGCCCGCGAGGCGACGACCTCCGGAGCGTTTGGCTCCCGAGTGAAAGGGATCCCGCGACAGCCTATGTGTACGTGCACTGAGTGTGTCACCGATCTGGGGGCGGCGACAACTCCCCGATGCGGGCCAACCCAAATTTTTCCGACTGCTGCATTTCAGCTAATATTCAGGTTCCTGAAAGAATGAGAGCACGGCGGAACACGCGGCCTGCGCTTGCCCGGCAAGCGCGGACGGTTTCGCCATCTATGACCGACGACCCGCCTCCTAGTACGGCGCCGCTCACGTGGCGGCGCCCGGTTTCCCCTCCCTGCCGACTTCCGGCATCCGGCCGTTCCCGGTCGGTTCCACACGATCTCGCGGCAGCGCCCACGCCTCGCATAGGCGGGCGCGCGCCGCCGCCGATCCGTCCGACACCGCCCGCGCGTCCCACCCGGACCCGCGCGCCTGATCTATTCTGTCCGAGTCCGTCCCTTGCGATGGCGCCGCCTTTGCCGGACGCCCGCGCGCACTCGATCCTGATCCTTCTTGTGGAACGTTGATGATCTTCGACTGGATGTCCGACCCGACCGCCTGGCTTGGCCTGGCGACGCTGGTCATTCTTGAAATCGTGCTGGGTATCGACAACCTGGTGTTCATTGCCATCCTGGCCGACAAGCTGCCGCCGGCGCAGCGCAACCGCGCCCGCATGATCGGCCTGACGCTGGCCATGCTGATGCGGCTGGGCCTGCTGGCCAGCATCGCCTGGGTGGTGACCCTGACGGCGCCGCTGTTCACCGTGCTGGGCGCCGAGATCTCGGGGCGCGACCTGATCCTGATCCTGGGCGGCCTGTTCCTGTTGTTCAAGGGCACCATGGAGCTGCACGAGCGCGTCGAGGGCAGCAGCGGCCACGACAGCGGCCAGAAGGTGCAGCACGCCGTGTTCTGGCAGGTGATCCTGCAGATCGTGGTGCTGGACGCGGTATTTTCGCTGGACTCGGTGATCACGGCGGTCGGCATGGTGCAGGACCTGAGCATCATGATGATCGCGGTGGTGGTGGCGATGGCCGTGATGATGCTGGCCAGCCGCCCGCTGATGGGCTTCGTGGCGCGTCACCCGACCGTGGTGATCCTGTGCCTGGGCCTGCTGCTGATGATCGGCTTCAGCCTGGTGGCCGAAGGCCTGGGCTTCCACGTGCCCAAGGGCTACCTGTACGCCGCGATCGGCTTCTCGATCCTGATCGAGCTGTGCAACCAGCTGGCGCGCCGCAACCGGGCCAAGGGCACGCACGCCCTGGGCCGCCGCCAGCGCACCGCGCAGGCCGTGCTGCGGCTGTTGCGCGCCGGCCGTGGCGGCCAGGCGTCGCAGCAGGCCGATGACGTGGTGGCGCTGGTGGACGGCGCCGGCGAGGAGCCGGCCTTCGCGCCGGAGGAAAGCTCCATGATCGAACGCGTGCTGGCCATCGGCGGGCACGACGTGCGCGCCATCATGGTGGCGCGCGGCGAGATGATCTGGCTGGACGTGGCCGATACGCCCGACGTGATCGTGCGCAAGTTCGCCTCGGGCCACTCGCGCCTGCCGCTGTGCGCCGGCGATCCGGCCAACGTGCTGGGCGTGCTGCACTTCAAGGACCTGCTGCCGCTGTTGCAGAACCCGGGCCCGATCGACCTGGTCGAGCTGGCGCGCGAGCCACGCTACGTGATGGAGACCACGCCGGTGCTGAAGGTGCTGGAAGAACTGCGCGCCTCGCGCGACCACATGTTGATCGTGGTCGACGAACACGGCGTGTGCGAAGGGCTGGTGACGCCGATGGACGTGCTGACCGCGGTGGCCGGCGAGCTGCCGGAGGACAGCGAGGCGCCGCCCGAGGCGCTGCAACTGTCCGACGGCTCGTGGCTGCTCGACGGGCGCCTGGCCCTGGCCGAGGCGGCGCGGGTGCTGGAGGTGGCGGACCTGGCCGATG
>NZ_CYTY01000056.1:0-28324 GCF_001298995.1 Achromobacter sp. 2789STDY5608615 | reverse complement strand
TCGCGGCTGCCGTTGCCGAACTGGCCCTGGTAGCCCAGCCCGATCGAGGCGTTCTTCGAGACCGCGATCTCGGCGCCCAGTTCGGTGACGGCGGCGTTGCGCGCCACCGGCGTGCCGGCCACCGTGAAGGACGGGCCCGAGCTGAAGGCCATGGTGCGCTCGGGATCGACATCGCCCATCGCGTGGCGCCAGCCGAGCGAGGCGCGCAGGCGCGCGGGTGCGCCGGCGATCTCGGTGTCCAGCTTGCCGCGCAGGCCCACGGTGGTGGTGGTGATGTCGTTGCTGTCGCTGCCCGCCGACAGCGCCGCCGATCCGCCGTTTTCCGAGAAGCCGCCCATGCGTTGCTTGATCCAGGCGGCGCCGACGAACGGCTCGACCGTGGCCCGCGGCGACACCGGAATGGCGTAGCCCAGTTCTCCGAAGATCTGCGTGGTGTTGCCGTCGTACTTGGTCTTGAGCTCCTGGTTCTGGCCGGCCAGTGTCAGGTCGCGGCGGTTGTCGATGCGGTGCCAGCTGTAGGCCGCGCCCGCCATCAGGTTCCAGGCCGAGCCGCCGGGCTGCACGAACGACTTGCCGCCGAACAGCGAGACGCTGTAGCTGTCGACCTTGGCGCGGGCATTGCGGCTGTCCTGCCAGATGGTGCTGTCCTGGTAGCCCAGCGCCATGCCGACGCGCCAGCCGTCGCCGACGCGGATATCGCCGCCGGCCTGCACGCCGCCCACGCGCTGCTTGTAGCTGGGCGCGTTGCCGTCGCCGTCCTGGCTCTGCCAGTTGCCGATGACCTCGGCCCAGATGTTGCGCTGGCAGGAGAAGCGCTGCGAATAGCCGCCGTTGGTGCGCAGCGCTTCGTCGCACGGACGTCCGTCCTGCGTGTTCTCGCTTTGCAGGCTGTCGCGCAGGTGGTTCAGCGGCAGGGCGCGGGCCGATTCCGAGCTGCGGATCAGCGCCGAGGCCAGCGAGGCGTGGCTGTCGCCGGACAACTGCTTGAACGCGGCGGCGGCCTCGTCGGCGGTCAGCCCGAGCAGGGCGCCATACAGCGCCGAGTTGGGGTCGATGCCGCCCAGGGCGCCTGCCACGGCGCGCTGGTTCGGCGTCTGCGCCACCGAGCCGAAGCCGGTCTGGTTGCGGGTGAAGGACACCGTGACGTTGTTCGGATCGTAGCCGACCGCCGCGTCGACGAAGGCCAGCTGCGGCAGGACGGTGCTGGCGAACACGCCCTGGCGGCCCTGGTCGGCGGTCAGCACCGTAAAGGTGTCGTTGCCGGTCAGCGGGCCGTTGCTGGTCACCTTCAGCGTGCCGCCGAGGGCGGCGGTGCCGGTCACGTGCACGTTGGGGCCGGCGTTCGGACCGACGCCGACCGCCAGCGTGGCGCCCGCGCCGTTGCTGAAGTTGTTGCTGACCTTGAGCCCGCCGCCCGCGCCCGAGCCGCTGACCACGGTGCCGGCGTTGGTCAGGCTGGCGATGGTGCCGTAGCCGGACAGGGTGCCGCCGCTGTTGACCTGCACGGCGGCGGGCAGGGTGGCCGGCGCCTGGGCGCTGCCCAGTTGCAGCGTGCCGCCGTTGATCGCGACGGTGCCATTGAAGGTCTGCGATCCGCCCACGCCGAGCGAGCCGCCGCCTTGCTTGACGATAGTGCCGGCGCCCGCGAGCGACCCCGAGAAATTGCCGTCCGAGCCCTGGTTGAACACCAGCGTGGCGTTGTTGGTGATGGCGCCTTGCAGGCTGCTGGTGTCGCCGATCAGGGTGCCGGCGTTGATGCGGGTGCCGCCGGTGTAGGTCGACGGCTGGGTCAGCGTCAGCGCGCCGGCGCCGTCCTTGACCAGTTGGCCGCCGCCGCTGATGCCGCCCGTCATGGCGCCATCGGCGCCCTGGTTCATGCGCAGGGTGGTGCCGGCCGAGGTGCTGACGTTGCCCTTGACGCTGGCGCTGTTGCCTTCCAGCGTGCCGCCGGCGATCACCGTGCCGCCGGCATAGGCGTTGACGCCGTTCAGCACCAGGGTGCCGTCGCCCTGCTTGAGCAGCGCGCCGGTGCCGTTGATGGACTGGTTCAGCGTGAACGTCTGGTTGGCCGCGACGATGTCCAGGCCGCCGCCGGTGCCGTCGAGCGAGATCGTCCGGGCGGTGGTGGCGTAGCCGGCATCGGCGATGCGCAGCGTGCCGCCGTTCAGCGAGATCGCGCCGCCATTGCCCAGCTGGCTGTCCTGGGTCACCTGCAGCACGCCGCTGCGGATCGAGGTGTTGCCGGTGTAGGTGTTGTTGCCGGCCAGGATCAGCGTGCCGCCGTTGCCTTTCTCGATGCCGCCCGCGCCGGTGATCGGCGCCGCGATGGTGGCGGTGCCGCCGGCCTCGACCCGGAACGGGGTCAGCGCCTGGGCGATGCCGAGCTGTCCGCCGGCGCCCGCGGCCAGCGTGTAGCCGCTGGTCAGGAACTGCACGCCGGTGACCGCCTGGCTGCCGTCGATGGTGACGGTGCCGCTGGCGCCGGAGAAGGCCGCGTACTTGCCGTTCCAGTGGCTGGCCAGGTTGCCGCTGGCGTCGGTCCAGTTGTTGCCCGCGGCATTCCAGGTTCCGCTGCCGCCGGCGATCACGCCGTCGGGCGTGGTCTTGGCGCCGTTCCAGAACAGGATCTCGCCCGGCTGGCTTTGCAGCACCAGGTTGACCTGGTTCGGCTGGTTCTGCAGGGTCAGGTTGGCGCTGGTGTAGCCGGACGGCAGGACGCCATAGGTCAGGCCGGCGCCGGTCATCGTGCCGGCGTACGAGAACAGGCGATAGACGCCGGTGCCGAGATTGCCGCCGTCGTAGATGTTGAGGATGCCGTTCAGGGCCAGGTTCTGCCCCACGGTCACGGCGGTGGTGGCCGAGTTCGGCGCGCCCAACGTGAAGTCGAGCTGGGTGCCGGTCGACAGGTTCAGGTTCTGCGCGAACGAGATCGGATTGCCCGGCGTGCCCGCCACCAGGTGCGCGCCGTTGCCCAGCGTGACGTCGGTGGCGACCGAGCCCGAGCCGCCCAGCGAACCGCCGGCGTTGACCGTGACGTTGCGGCCGCCCAGCGTGCCGTTCACCAGCAGCGTGCCGCCGTTGACGGTGGTGCCGCCGCCGACCGTGTTGTTGCCGGTCAGCGTCAGGTTGGCCGAGCCGTCCTTGGTCAGCGTGCCGGTGTTGTTGCCGGTGGTGGTGATGTTGCCGCCATAGGTGCCGTCGGCGCCGGTCTGGTTGAAGATCAGCGCGCTGCCGTCGACGATGTTGATGTTGCCTTGCAGGCTGGTGGCGTTGCCCGCCAGCGTGCCGGCGTTGATGGTGGTGCCGCCCGTATAGGTGTTGGCGCCGGTCAGGGTGACCGTGCCGCCGCCGTTCTTGGTCAGGCTGCCGCCGCCGGAAATCACGCCGCCGAAGCTGCCGTCGTCGCCCGTGGCCTGGTTGAACACCAGGCTGGTGCCGGTCGCGGTGCCGATGGCGCCGGTCAGGCTGTGGGTGTCGCCGATCAGGGTGCCGCCGGCCAGCGTGGTGCCGCCGCTGTACTGGTTCTGGCCGCTCAGCGTCAGCGTGCCGGCGCCGGACTTGGTCAGGCTGCCGGCGCCGGTGATGTTGCCGGCCAGCGTCAGGTCGTTGGCGCCGGACACGGTCAGCGCCGCGCCCAGGTTGACCAGGTTGGCGAGCGCGACGCCGGACGCGCCGGCCTGCAGGGTGCTCGCGCCGGTCACCGACAGGCCGCCGCTGCCCAGCGCGGTGTTGCCGCCGGCGACCAGCGTGCCGCCCGCCAGGGTGGTGCCGCCGGTGTAGGTGTTGGCGCCGTTCAGGGTCAGCGTGGAGGTGCCGGTCTTGACCAGCGGACCGCTGCCGTCGACCACGCCGGCCAGCGTCAGGCTGTCGCTGCCGTTGACCGTCACGCTGCCGCCCAGGGTCACGTTGTTGGTCAGGGACGCGTTGCCCAGGCCGCTCAGCGTGGTGCCGGCGGCGGCCGTCAGGGCGCCGCTGCCGAGCGCGCTGCTGCCGCCCACGACCAGCGTGCCGCCCGCCAGGGTGGTGCCGCCGCCGTAGTTGTTGCTGCCGGTCAGGGTCAGCACGCCGGCGCCGGTCTTGTCGATCGCGCCGGCGCCGCTGATGACGCCGCTCAGTCCCAGGTTGGCGCCGGTGACGGTGGTGGTGCCGGCGCCGAGCGTGACGGCGTTGGCCAGGGTCACCGGGGCGGTGGCGGACAGGGTGGCGCCGCCGCTGGTCGTCAGCGTGCCGCTGCCCAGCGCGCCGTTGTTGCCCACCGCCAGCGTGCCGCCGTTCAGCTGCACGCCGCCGCCGAAGCTGTTGGCGTTGCCCAGCGTCAGGGTGCTGGCGCCATTCTTGACCAGGCTGCCGGCGCCGTTGACGGCGCCCGCCAGGGTCAGGTCGTTGGAACCCGGCAAGGTCAGGGCGCCGTTGAGCACGACGGCGTTCTGCAGTTGCGTCGCCGCGCCGGCATCGAGCTGCGTGCCGTCGGCGGCGATCAGGCTGCCGGTGCCCAGCGCGGTGTTGCTGCCGACGGTGATCTGTCCGGCCGTCAGCTGCGTATTGCCCTGATAGCTGTTGTTGCCCGCCAGCGTCAGGGTGCCGGTGCCGGTCTTGACCAGGCCGCCGGCGCCCGACAGGCTGCCGCCCAAGGTCAGGGCCTGGCTGCTCTGGACCGTCAGGTCGCCCTGCAGCACGGCATTGTTGGCCAGCGTCAGCGCGGTGTCGTTGGCCAGCGTGGTGCCGGCCGCGGCCGTCAGCACGCCAGTGCCGAGCGCGGTGTTGTTGCCGACCTTGAGGGTGCCGGCCTGCAACTGGGTGCCGCCGACATAGGTGTTGGCGCCGTTCAGCACCAGGGTGCCCGCGCCGGTCTTGGTCAGCGTGCCGGCCGCGGTCGTGCCGGACACCACGCCGTTGACGGTGTAGACCGCGGCCGCATCGGCCACGTCGACGCCGCCGGCCCCTTGCAGGGTCCAGGCGCGGCTCGCGGCGCCCGGCGCCGTGCCGGCGTAGCGCAGCGTGCCGCCAGCGAAGACGACGCCGTTGGCGGCGTCGCCCAGCTGGTTGTCGGCGCTGATCTGCAGCACGCCGCCTTCGAGGCGGGTGTTGCCGACGTAGGTGTTGGCCTTGGTGAAGATCAGGGTGCCGGCATCGCGCTTGGCGATATCGACACTGCCGCTCAACACGGTGTCGAGCGTGGCGGTGGCGTTGGGCTCGACCCGCAGGGTCGCCACGCCGTCGCTGCCGGCCTGCGCGGTGAGGCCGCCGGCGCCGGTGATGATGTAGCCGTCGGTGGAGAACTGCAACCCCTGGAACTGCTGGTTGGCGGCGACCGTGACGGTGCCGGCGTTGCCCTGGAACACGCCGAACTTGCCGCCCCAGGCCTCGGCCGCCTGCGTGGTGGCGTTCTGCCAGGTGGTGCCCGCGGTGGTCCAGGCGCCGTTGCCGCCTTGCCAGAACTGGATCTCGCCCGCGCTCGACTGGTTCAGCACGTTGATCTGGCCGGTGATGCCGGTCTGCAGGCTCAGGTTCGGCGATGCGCCGGTGCCCAGCGCCAGGCCGGCGGTGTTGCCGTTGCCGGTGTAGGTGACGATACGGTAGACGCCCACGCCGAAGCCGGGGGCCTGGGTGACGTTGACCTTGCCGTTCAGGGTGACGTCGCCATACACGTTGACCAGGCTGCCGGAATAGGGCGCGCCCAGCAGCGCGTCGATGCTGGAGTTGCTGTCGACCGTGAGCGAGCCGAGCGTCAGGCCGCCAGGGTTGGCGGAGCTGACCGCCAGGCTGCCGCCATTGAGGATCGACACGTTGCCGCTGGCCGTGCCGCTGCCGGTCAGCGTCGAGCCGGCGCCATTGACGTTGACGTTGGCGTTGGCCAGCGAGCCGGTCAGGTTGACCGTGCCGCCGTTGATGTTGAAATCGCCGCTGTTGGTGCTGGCGCCGCCCAGCGTCAGGGTGCCGGCGCCGGTCTTGGTGATGTTGCCGGCGCCGGCCAGCACGCCGCCGAAGAGGCTGTCGCTGGCGCTGCCCAGCGAGACGTTGGCGTCGGCCTGCAGCACGCCATTGCCGGTCAGGCTGGCGATGGATTCGGCGCCGGTCAGTTGCAGCGTGGCGCCGCTGTCGATGCGCACGCCCGAGGCCGAGCTGATGGCGTTGCCGCCCGCCGCGACCAGCGTGCCTTGCGCCACGCCGATGCCGCCGGACAGCGTGTTGCCGCCGCTCAGCGTCAGGCTGCCCGTGCCGGTCTTTTCCAGGTTGCCCGCGCCCGACAGCACATTGCCGAAGGCGCCGTTGGCGTTCTGGTTGAAGGTCAGGGTGGTGTTGGCGGCGGTCGCGACGTTGCCGCGGATGCTGCCGGTGTCGCCGGTCAGGCCGCCCGCGTTGAGCTGGGTGTTGCCGGTATAGGTGTTGGCGCCCGTCAGGGTGAGCGTGCCGCTGCCTTGCTTGATCAGGCCGCCGGCGCCGCCGATGACGCCGGCCAGGGTCCAGTTGCCCGCGCCGGTGGCGGTCAGGGTGTTGTTGAGCGTGACGTTGTTGGCCAGCGTGACGCCGTCGGCGGCGGTCAGGCTGGCCGCGCCGTTGACCGTCAGGGCGCCGGTGCCCAGGGCGGTATTGCTGTTGGCGGCCAGCGTGCCGCTGGCCAGGGTGGTGCCGCCGGCGTAGTTGTTGGCGCCGGACAGCGTCAGGGTGCCGCTGCCGTTCATGACGAGGCCGTTGGCGCCGCTGACGGTGCCGCCCAGGGTGACGTCGTTGGCGCCGCCCACGGTCAGGTTGCCGCCGTTGAGCGCGACGTTGTTGGCCAGCGTGACGGCCTGGGTGCTGGTCAGCGTCGAGGCGCCGGCCACGGTCAGCGTGCCGCTGCCCAGGGCCTGGCCCGAGCCCACGCGCAAGCCGCCTTGCGCCAGCGTGACGCCGCCCTGGAAGGTGTTGGCGCCGCTCAGCGTCAGCGTGTTGGCGCCTTGCTTGACCAGCGATCCGCCGCCCGCGACGATGCCGCTCAGCGCTACGTCCTGGGCGCCGGAAACCGTCAACGCGCTGCCGTTGAGGGTCACGTTGTTGGCCAGCGTCACGCCGGTCAGCGCCTGCAGCGTGGCGCCGTTGACCGTCAGGGCGCCGCTGCCCAGCGAGGTGTTGGCGCCGACCACCAGGGTGCCGCCGTTGACCTGGGTGCCGCCGCCGAAGGTGTTGGCGCCGGCCAGCGTCAGGGTGCCGGCGCCGCTGGCGCTCAGGCCGCCGGCGCCGCCGATCGCGCCGGCCAGGGTCAGGTCGTTGGTGAGATCCAGCGCCAGGCCCTGGTTCAGCATCACGTTGTTGTTCAACGTGACGGCCTGGGTCGAGCCCAGCGTCGCCGCGCCGGTGACCGTCAGGTCGCCGCTGCCCAGCGCCGCGCCGTTGCCGACCCGCAGGGCGCCGGCGGCCAGGGTGGTGCCGCCCTGGTAAGTGTTGGCGCCGTTCAACGTCAGGGTCGAACTGCCGCTCTTGAGCAGCGAGCCGGCGCCGTCGATGGCGCCTGACAAGGTCAGGTCGCGCGCGCCGTTGACGGTCAGCGCGTTGTTCAGCGTCACGTTGTTGGCCAGCGCGATGGCCGGGCCGCCGGCGATGCCGGCCAGCGTGGCGGCGCCGTTGACTTGCAGCGCGCCCGAGCCGAGCGCCGTGCCGGACCCCACCACCAGGCTGCCGCCGTTGAGTTGCGTGCCGCCCTGGTAGGTGTTGGCGCCGGTCAGGGTCAGGCTGCGGCCGGCCGCGCCGGCGATCAGGCCGCCAGCGCCATCGATCACGCCGGACAAGAGGGCGTCGTGCGTCTGCGCCAGCGTCAGGTTGGCGCCGCTGGCCACCGTGATGGCGTTGCCCAGCGTCAGATCGACGCCGCCATCGAGCGCGGCATTGCCATTGACGGCCAGCGGGCCCAGGCCCAGCGCCTGGTTGTTGCCCAGCAGCAGGGTGCCGCTGTTCAGCTGGGTGCCGGCATGGGTGTTGATGCCGTTCAGCGTGAGCGTGCCGCTGCCCGATTTGATCAAGGTGCCGGCGCCGCCGAGGGCGCCGTTCAACGTCAGGTTGCCGCTGCCGCCCGTGGTCAGGTTGGCGCCCAGCGCCACGTTGTTGGCCAGGGCGACGCTGCCGTCGGACAGCAGGCTCGATGCCCCGGCGACGGTCAGCAGGCCCGTGCCCAGCGCGGTGTTGCTGCCGACGCGGATCGCGCCCGCGGACAGGGTGGTGCCGCCGGCATAGCTGTTGGCGCCGTTGAGCGTCAGCGTGCCGTTGCCCTGCTTGGCCAGGGCGCCGGTGGTGCCGGCCACGACGCCGTTGAGCGTCAGGTCGTTCGAGCCCAGATGGGTCAGCGTGTTGCCGGCGCCGATGAAGACATCGTTGGCCAGCGTCACGGCGGCGGAGCTGTCCAGCGCGCCCGAGCCGTTGATGTTGAATGAACCGCTGCCCAGCGCGGTATTGCTGCCGACCGACACCGTGCCGGCCGCCAGCGTGACGCCGCCGATGGCGCTGTTGTTGCCGCCCAGCGCCAGGGTGCCGGCGCCCAGCTTGGTGACGCGGCCCGCGCCGGTCAGGGCCTGGTTCAGCGTGAAGACATTGCCGGCGTCGGCAATGTCGAAGCCGGCGCCCGCGCCGACGTCGATGGCGCGGCTGGTGCCGGTGTAGCCGGTGCCCGTCACGCGCAGCGTGCCGCCTGCGAAACCGAGCGCGCCGCCCGCGTCGCCGAGATTGTTGTCGGCGCTGGCCTGGAGCACGCCCTCGCTGATCAACGTGCCGCCGGTATAGGTGTTGGCGCCGCCCAGCACCAGCGTGCCGAGGTCGCGCTTCTGCAATTGACCGGCGCCCTTGATGGCGCTGTTGATGGTGCCGGTCATGGTCGGGTCGACGCGGAACGTATTCGGCCCCGTGGCCAATTGCAGGCCGCCGCCGGTCAGGGTGTAGCCATCGGCGAAGAACTGCATGCCGGTCACGGCCTGGTCGCCGGTGAGGGCGACGTTGCCGCCGGCGGCGCCGCCGAACACGGCGTACTGGCCGCCCCAGGCCTGCGACAGGTTGCCCGACTGATCGGTCCAGTTGGTCTGGCCCGCCGCCCAGGTGCCGCTGCCGCCGGCCAGCACGCCGTCGGCGGCGGTCTTGGCGCCGTTCCAGAACTGCACGTTGTTGCCGCCCGCGGCCACCACCAGGTTCACCTGCTGGTTCACCGCCGTCTGGATCTGCAGGTTGGCGGGCAGGGTGCCCGGCGGCAGGCTGCCCAGCGCCATGCCATTGTTGGTCAGCGTGCCGGTATAGCCCAGCAGGCGATAGACGCCGACGCCGAAGCCGCCCTTGTCGGTCACGTTGAGATTGCCGTTGAGCGTCACGTTGCCATTGACCTGCACCAGCGCCTGCGGCGTGGGCGCGCCCAGCGACACATTGAATTGCGAGCCAGCGCTCATATTCAGGCCGCCCAGCGTCAGGGTCTGGCCGGTGGTGCCCGTCAGCGCGCCGCCGGTGGCGATATTGGCCACGCCGGCCACGCTGCCGGTGCCGCCCAGGCTCGCGCCCGCGCCCACGTTGACCTGCGAGCTGGTCAGCGAGCCGGTGACGTTCAGGCTGCCGCCGGCCACGTTGAACAGGCCGGTCTGCGTGTTCACGCCCGACAGCGTCAGCGCGCCGGTGCCGTTCTTGACGATGTTGCCGGCGCCGCTGAGCACGCCGCCGAAGACGGAGTCGGCGTTGTTCTGCCCCATCTGCATGGTGGCACTGGCGCCCAGCGCCAGATTGCCGGCGCCGCTGAGCGAGCCGAACGTCTCGCTGTCGGTCAGCCGCAGCGTGGTGCCGGCCGCCAGATTGACGGCCAGGTTGTCGGCCAGCGCCTGTCCGCCGCGCGTTTCGACCGTGCCCGACAGCAGGTTCAGGCCGCCGGTGAAGGTGTTGATGCCGTTCAGGATCAACGTGGTGTTGTTGCCCAGCACGTCGACGCTGCCGCTGCCGCTGATGGCGCCGCTGTAGGTCGCGTTGGCGCCTTGCGCCAGCACCAGCTTGCTGTTGTTGAGCACGCTGGCGCCCAGGCTGCCGGTGCCCGCCTGCAGCACGCCGGCATTGATGGTGGTGTTGCCGAAGCTGTTGGCGCCGGTCAGCGTCAGGGTGCCGGCGCCGTTCTTGATCAGATTGCCCGCGCCGTTGATGGCGCCGTACAGGCCGATGTTGTTGCCGCTGTCGACGGTCAGGTTGCCGTTGAGCGCGACGTTGTTGGTGAAGTTGCGGTTGGCGGTGCTTTGCAGCGTGGCGTTGCCGCCGATGGTCAGCTGGCCGCTGCCCAGCGCCGTGTCGCTCGCGGCGATCAGCGTGCCGGCATTGAGCGTGACGCCGCCCGCGTGGTTGTTGTTGCCGGACAGGGTCAGGATGCCGTTGTCGTTCAGGGTCAGGCCGCCGGCGCCGCTGAGCGCGCCGGACAGCGTCAGTCCCTGGCCGCCGGTGTTCAGGCCGAGCCCCGCGCCCAGGCGGATGTTGTTGGCCACGTTCAGGCCGCCCGCGGCCAGCGTGGCCGCGCCTTCCACGTCCAGCAGCCCGGTGCCCAGCGCCAGGCTGTTGCCCAGCGTCAGCGTGCCGGCGTTGAGCAGCACGCCGCCGCTATGCGTGTTCTGGGTCGCCAGCGTCAGGTTGGCGGCGCCGTTCTTGATCAGCTGGCCGCTGCCGGAGAGGGCGCCGGCCAGCGTCAGGTCCTGCGAACCGAGGACCGACAGGTTGTCGTTCAGCACGAACTGGTTGCCCAGGCTGACGACCGCGCCGGCGTCGAGCGCGGTGGCGCTCTGCACCACGGCGGTGCCGGTGCCCAGGGCATTGTTGGCGCCGGCCACGATGGCGCCGCCATTGAGCGTGGCGCCGCCGAAGGTGTTGCCGGCGTTGAGCGTCAGGGTGCCGCTGCCGGTCTTGACCAGCGAGCCGCCGGCGCCGGACAGGGCGCCATTGAGCGTCAGGTTGTTGCTGCCGGCGATGGTCAGCGCGTTGCTCAGGGCGAACGTGTTGGATAGCGCGATGTTGTTGGCCAGGCTCGACAGGGTCACGGCGCCATTGACGGTGACGCCGCCGCTGCCCAGGGCGGTGTTGCTGCCCACGTTCACGCTGCCGCCGCTGAGGGTGGCGCCGCCGCCGAACGTGTTGGCGCCGTTGAGCGTCAGCGCGCCCGCGCCGCTCTTGACCAGCGAACCGCTGGCGCCGCTGAGCAGGCCGTTCAGGGTCAGGTCGCTGGCGCCGTTCAGCGTCAGCGTATTGTTCAGCACGATGGCGTTCTGCAGCGCCATCGAGGCGGTCGAGGCCAGGCTGGCGGCGCCATTCACGGTCAGCGCGCCGCTGCCGAGCGCGCTGTTGTTGCCGACGATCAGGCCGCCCGCGTTGATCTGGGTCGCGGCGTGGCTGTTGGCGCCGCTCAGGGTCAGTATGCCCGCGCCGTTCTTGACCAGCGTGCCGGCGCCGGTGAGATTGCCCGTCAACGCCAGGTTGCCGGTATTGGCCAGGGCGAGTGTGGCGCCCAGCCCGATGTTGTTGCCGATGCTGGTGGCGCCCACGGCTTGCAGCGTGGCGGCGCCATAGACCGCCAGGTCGCCCAGGCCGAGCGCGGTATTGGTGCCCAGGACCAGTGTGCCGCCGCCCAGCCGCGTGCCGCCGGTGTGGGCGTTGGCGCCGTTGAGCGTCAGCGTGCCGGCGCCCGACTTGTCCAGGTAACCGGCGCCGCTGGTGGCGCCCGACAGCGTCAGGTCGCTGGCGCCCTGGATGCCCAGGCCGTTGACGCCGAGCGCGATCGCATTGCTCAGCGACAAGGCCTGCGTGCTGGCGATGGCGCCGCCGTTGGCGGTCAGCGTGCCGCTGCCGAAGGCGCCCGCGTTGTCGAAATTGACCAGGCCGCCATTCAGCGTGGCCTGCGCCGTCACCAGCGGGCCGCTGACGTTCCAGGTGCCGCCGTTGACGATCAGGTTGTTGAAGTTGATGTAGGTGGCGGAACTGGCGGTGCCGCCGCCGCTGACGCCGCTGGCGCCCGGGTTCTGCAGCACCAGCGTGTTGTTGCCGTTAGCGCCGCCGTCGACCAGGCCCAGCGCCGAGAAATTCAATGCCACGTTCGCGCCGAGTCCGTTCAGGTTGGCGCCCACGCCGATGCTGGTGGCGCCGCCCTGGCTGACGGACGAGCCGGTCACCGCGGTGAAGGTGTTGGTGCTGTTGATGCCCATGTGCACGCTGCCGTTGATGGTGCCGGCATTGGTGAAGGTATTGCCTGAAACGGAGCGGCCCAGGCCGACGCGGCCGTTGATGACGGCGCCAGCCGCGTTGGTCACGGTGATCGGCGCGCCGCCATAGGCGGCGATCACGGGGCTGCTCAGCAGCGCGCTCAGGTCGGGCAGCAGGCCCGGACGGATCTCGATGAGGTTGGTATTGGTGATGTTGATGGTGCCGGTGGCGTCACTCATGGCCACCAGCGCGGCGCCGCCCACGCCGGTCAGGAGCGGCAGGCCCAGCACCGACAGGCCGGTGCCGCGCAGCGCGCCGTTGTTGTTGACGACCACCGAGCCGCCATTGGTGGTGTTGCCCAGTTGCGCGCCGGTCGCGCCCAGGCTGAGCAGTCCGCCCAGCCCCAGGCCCGGGTCGACGGTGCCCTGGTTGGTTAGGCTGGTGTTCTTGCCGCTCAAGGTGATCGACGGGCTGACCAAGGCGGACGAGGACTGCCCGCTGGCGGTGACCAGCACCGAGGCGCCGTTCACGTTGGTGTTGACGGTGTTGATGTTGGGAATCGGGAGCAGGACGACGGCGTCGTTGCACAGGATCGATGTGCCGGAGGTGGTGCACGCCAGCGCGGCGGGAACCGGGGCCAGCAGCAGGATCAGCGCCTGCCACGCGTAGTTGAGGGAAAGGAAAGAAAAGCCATGCCGGTGGCCAGGTTTCATCTCAGCTCCAGAAACACAATGGGCCTTTCCTGGAGCACCGGATCGCCAATCTTGCCCGGTGCCTGGAATAGGCGATTGCTGCACATCGGGAAGCGCGAGCGGCGGTGGTTTTATTAGGTGCCGCTTTTAAACCTGGAGTCAGTTTGAAAGGAATCTGACGAGATGATCTTTAAGAATTTCGCGTAAATAGTAACTATTATTTTCAGAAATCAGGCGATTTCTCTCATATTGAAACTTTCAAATAGATACTGAAATTACTAATGGTAAATATAATTGGAAATAATCGTCGAAAGGTGAGTTTCGCTCAATAAGGGCTGTTTCAAGCATCTTTTGAAATTTTAATAATCATTCTAAAATCAGCGAAAATAAGCATAATTGTTTTTAAATTCTCTCATTAAAACTGATTTTACAAGACGCTGAATTTTTGAAAATCTGATCTGACCCTGATCCTGCGAGCGACGGGAATGGTTCTTGCTGGCTGATTTTTATCGTTATGAAGCCTTGGCCCCGAATAACTCGCAAATATTTGAATAATCGTGCGGTGTTGCGTCGACGATTTTTCCCGGGCCGCGAATGCAACAATTCCTGCGCATTGCAACGGCCGCGCGGCATTATCTGAAAGGCGCGAATACTATCCAGGCATGCCGCCATGCGCCGTGCGAATCAGTCCGCCGCGAGAGGCGTGGACATCCACCGCAATATGAAGCGCGCGCCGCCCAGCGGGCTTTCGCGCACCTCGATGGTGCCCTTGTGGCTGGCGGCGACGCGCTTGACGATGGCCAGGCCCAGGCCGGCGCCGCCGGTGCCGCGGTCGCGGCTTTCGTCGAGCCGGATGAAGGGCTCGAAAATGCGCTCGCGGTCAGCGGGCGCGACGCCGGGGCCATCGTCGTCGACGATCAGTTCGTAGCCGCCGGCGGGGCAGCTCGTCAGCGAGATCTCGATGCGCGCGTTGGCATAGCGCACGGCGTTCTGCACCAGGTTGAGCAAGGCCCGGCTCATGTAGCGCGGATGCAGCTGCACGTGCGCCGGCAGGCCGTCGCGCACGTGGCAATGCACGCCGCGCGCGTCGGCCTGGTGCGCCACCTGCGCCAGTGCTTCGCCGAGCCAGTCGCGCACGTCCACGGTTTCCTGCTTGACGACGTCGTCGGCGGGGCGTTCCAGCCGCGCGTACACCAGCAGTTCGTCGACCATGGTTTCGAGCTCGTGGATATCGGTGCGCATGTCGTGCAGGATCTGCTCGCGCCGCGCCTGGAATTTCTCTTGGCCCAGCATGTCGACCTCGAACGACAGCCGCGCCAGCGGCGTGCGCAATTCATGCGAGACGGCGTTGGTCAGGCTGCGCTGGTTTTCCACCAGCGCCGAAATGCGTTCGGCCATCTGGTTGAAGCTTTCGCCGACGTGCCGGATACCGGAAAAATGCGACAGCCGCGCGCGCACGCCCAGGTCGCCCTGGCCCATGCGCAGCGTGGCGTTGCGCAGGGAATCGAGGTCGCGCCATACCGGCAGCGCCCACAGCAACAGCAGCACCGCCGCCAGCACCATGCTCAGCGCCAGCCAGGCGCCCCACGTGATCCACTTTTCCAGCGTCGGTTCGCCGGGCAGGCGCATCTCCAGCCATTGCCGCGGCTCGCCGGGCAGGGGAGCGAGGTAGGTGTTGTATTCGTCGCGCATGATGAAGCCGCGCGTGGCCAGGTCCTGCTTTTCCTGTTCGGTGGCCTCGATCCGCTCCGGCGTCACCAGTTTCAGTTCCAGGCCATAGTGCGGCCGCAGGGAGTCGCGGATGAAGGCGGCGCGCGATTCGGGCTCGATCGGGTCGAGTTCCTTATGCAGCGCGTACATCTGGCCGCGCACGGCCTGGTAGGACAGGTCGGCGCTGATCGAGTCGAGCAGATAGCCCAGGCTGCGGTTCACCAATTGCGAGGCGGCGATATAGGCAATGGCGGCGACCACGAAAATACGGATCGTGAACTTGAGCATTCTGAAATTCCTGTGGGCGCGGGCGCCGCACATTTTCCGCCCGACGCATCTGGCCACCGCGGTGGGCCGCCGTATTCTACAGAGCGTATATCGGGCTATCCAACGGATTTTGTATGGAAATTGTGAAGCTTGATGCAGTAATCTGGCGGAACCCCGCCGCGCGAACGATTGAAACTGCCACGCCACCCGGCTATAAGCTTGAATCACGGCGCCGCGCGACCGGCCGGCGCCAACCGTTTCAGAGTGCCACGTCCGATGCCGCCGCTGCCCCCTTTCCACGATGAACGCGTCGCCAGTAAAACGGTGGCCAGCGAGGCCGAGCCGGCGGGACGCGGAACCTGTGCGGAAGTGTTCCTCGCGTTTCTGCGGCTTGGCCTGACCGCGTTTGGCGGGCCGGTGGCGCACCTGGCCTATTTCCGCGAAGAATTCGTCGACCGCCGCCGCTGGCTCGACGATTATGCGTTTTCCGATCTGGTGGCGTTGTGCCAGTTCCTGCCGGGCCCCGCCAGCAGCCAGGTCGGCATGGCGCTGGGCCTGAAGCGGGCGGGGTGGACCGGCATGCTGGCGGCCTGGCTCGCGTTCACGCTGCCGTCAGCGCTGGTGATGATCCTGCTGGGCCTGGGGCTGGCGCGTTTCGGCGGCCTGGCCAGCCTGCCGCTGGTGCATGGCCTGAAGGTGGCGGCCGTGGCGGTGATCGCACAGGCGGTGTGGGGCATGGGCCGCTCGCTCTGTCCGGACGTGCCGCGTGCCGGGTTGGCCATCGTCGCGGCGCTGATCGCGGTGGCGCTGCCGACCACGCTGGGGCAGATCGGCGCCATCGTGCTGGGCGCGGTGGCCGGCGCCGCGTTGCTGCAGGTGCCGCCCAGGCCGTTGCTGGCCAACCGGGCGCAGGGCGTATCGCGCGCCGCCGGTTATGCGTGCCTGGCGCTGTTCGCGCTGTTGCTGGCGGCGTTGCCGCTGTGGGCCTCGCTGTCGGGCGCGCCGCTGGCGACGCAGCTGGCCGGGTTCTATCGCGCGGGCGCGCTGGTGTTCGGCGGCGGACACGTGGTGCTGCCGTTGCTGGAGACGGCGGCGGTTGGCGGCGGCATGGTGTCCAACGCGGATTTCCTGGCGGGCTATGGCGTGGCGCAGGCGCTGCCGGGGCCGCTGTTCACGTTTGCCGCTTTCCTGGGCGCGGCGGCGTCCGGTCCGTTGCCCGGCTGGGCCGGCGGCCTGGCCATGCTGGTGGCGGTCTTCCTGCCTGGCGCTCTGCTGCTGGCCGCGGCCCTGCCGTTCTGGGAAAGCCTGCGGCGCCGGCCCGGCGTGCGCAACATGGTCGCGGGCGTCAACGCCGCGGTGGTTGGCATTCTGCTGGCCGCGCTGTACGACCCGGTCTGGACCAGCGCGATCCTCTCCAAGGCGGATTTCGCGCTGGCGCTGGGCCTGTTCGGCCTGCTGGTGTATGCGCGCTGGTCGCCGCTGTGGGTGGTGCTGGCCGCCGCCGCGGGCGGCTGGGCGCTGGGCTGGCTGGCGTAGCGCCGCCGGTCACTGGCGCCAGCGCGGCGCGCGCTTTTGCAGGAAGGCGTCGATGCCTTCGGCCGCGTCCTCTTCCATCATGTTGCGCGCCATGACTTCGGCGGCGTATTCGTAGGCGTCGGCCTGCGCCATCTGGCGCTGCGCGTAGAACATGCGCTTGCCGTGGCGGATCGCGGCGGGGCTCTTGGACGCGATCACGTCGGCCAGCGCCTGGACCCGCGCATCCAGCTCCGCTTCCGGCGCGACGTCGTTCAGCAATCCCCAGTCGCACGCCTGCGCCGCGTCGATGAAGCGCGCGGTCACCAGCATTTCGAAGGCGCGCTTGGTCGACACGTTGCGGCTCAGGGCCACCGCCGGCGTCGAGCAGAACAGGCCGGCATTGATGCCGGAGACGGCGAAGCGCGCGCTGTCCGCGGCCACGGCCAGGTCGCAGCTGGCCACCAGCTGGCAGCCGGCCGCGGTGGCCACGCCGCGCACCTTGGCGATGACCGGCACCGGCAGGGCCTGCAGGCCCTGCATCACGCCGCCGCACTTGCGGAACAGCGCCAGGTAGTAATCGAACGCGGGCTGGCTGCGCATTTCGCGCAGGTCGTGGCCGGCGCAGAAGGCGCGGCCCGCCGATTCCAGGATCACGCAGCGCAGCGCGGGTTCGCGCGCCAGCGCGTCGATGCGCGCGCGCAGCGCATCCAGCAGGCCTTCGGACAAGGCGTTGAATTGCGCGGGCCGGTTCAGCCGCAGCGTCGCGATGCCATCGTGCATCGTGTGCAACAGCAAGGGGTCCTGGGTCAGGGCGTCGGCGGGCATGGCGTCTCCGGAAGGCGGGGCAAGCCCTCACGATAGCAGGCCGGCGCCCGCTTGCCGGCCGGCGCGACGCGCGCCCGGAGGCGGGCAGGCCCTAGGCGTCGATGGCGCCGGGCAGTCCGTTGGCGCCGCGGATCGCCTCGATCAGGCGGCTGAGCGCGGGCGCCAGTTGCCGCCGGCTGGGGTAGTACATGACCAGGGGCGCGCCCGCCGGCGACCACTCGTCCAGCACGCGCCGCAGGCGTCCGGCGCGCAGGTGCGGCTCGGCGCAGCGCTCCAGGCAATAGGCCAGGCCGATGCCATCCAGCGCGGCTTCCAGCGCCATGTCGGTTTCGTTCACGATCAACGCGCCGGGCACGTCGATGGCGTGCGCCTGCGGCCCTTGTCCGAGCTCCCAGCGGTACATGGTCTGGTCGCCCAGCCGCAGCCGGATGCAGGCGTGGCGCAGCAGGTCCTCGGGCTTCCTGGGCGTGCCGTGGCGGCCGAGGTAGGCGGGCGCGCCCACCACCACCCAGCGCAGCGGCGGCGTCAGCGGCGTGCAGACCATGTCCTGCGGCACCGTGTCGCCAAAGCGCATGCCGGCGTCGAAGCCGGCCTTGACGATGTCGACCATGTTGTTGTCGACCACGACCTCGATCTTCACCCCGGGATAGTCTTCGAGGTAGCGCGCCAGCACCGGGCTGAGCAGCAGCCGCGAGGCATCGCGCGGCACGTTAATGCGCAGGCCGCCCAGCGGCCCGCTGCGGTAGCGGCCCAACTCCGACAGGGCCTCGCCGATCTCGCCGAAGCTCTGGTCCAGCTGCGCCGCCAGGCGGCTGCCGGCTTCGGTGGGCGCGACCGAGCGGGTGGTGCGGTTGAGCAGCTTGACGCCCAGGCGGGCTTCCAGGTTGCGCAGCGCGTGGCTCAGGGCCGAGGTCGACACGCCCAGTTCGGTGGCCGCCAGGCGGAAGCTGCCGCGCCGGCAGATGGCCGCGAAGGCGCTGAGATCGGCCAGGTCGTGGCGGCTGTAGGACGGCATGAAAAGCGGGGCGAAGATGAATAAATCGTTGAATCCAATTCAATAATACCTGACCTACACTCATCAAACTTTTTGTGTAGGAGAAGTCATGCTGGTCGAGACCATGCGTATTGAAGGTATCCCCACGCCTGTGTCGAGAATCGGCCTGGGCACGTGGGCGATCGGGGGCTGGATGTGGGGCGGCGCCGATGATTCGGCCTCGATCGCCACGCTGCGCGGCGCGGTCGAGCGCGGCATCAACCTGATCGACACCGCGCCGGTGTATGGCTTCGGTCATTCCGAGGAAATGGTGGGGCAGGCCCTGGCGGGCCTGCGCGACCGGGCGGTCATCGCCACCAAGGGCGGCCTGGAATGGGCCGGCGAGGGCGTGCGGCGCAATTCCAGCCCGCAGCGGCTGCGGCGCGAGGTGGAGGATTCGCTGCGCCGCCTGCGCACCGACCGCATCGACCTCTACCAGATCCATTGGCCCGATCCGCTGGTGCCGATCGAGGACACCGCGCGCACGCTGGAAGCGCTGCAGCGCGAGGGCAAGATCCTGGCCGTGGGCGTGAGCAATTATTCGCCGGAACAGATGGACGCGTTCCGCGCGGTGCTGCCGCTGGCGTCGGTGCAGCCGCCCTACAACCTGTTCGAGCGCGCCATCGAGCGCGACGTGCTGCCGTATGCCCGCGAGCATGGGCTGGCCGTGCTGGCCTACGGCGCGTTGTGCCGCGGCCTGCTGTCGGGCCGCATGACGGTGGACACTACCTTTGGCGCCGACGATCTGCGCGCCTCGGATCCGAAGTTCCGCCGGCCGCGTTTCGATCAGTACGTGCGCGCCACCAAGGAACTGGAGGCCATGGCGCGGATCCGCTACGACAAGCCGGTGCTGGCCCTGGCGATCCGCTGGGTGCTGGACAGCGGCCCGACCATCGCGTTGTGGGGCGCGCGTCGCCCGGAGCAGCTGGACGGCGTCGACGAGGCCTGCGGCTGGCGCCTGAGCGATGCCGACATGGCCGACATCGACGATCTGCTGGAAAAGAACATCCTCGATCCGGTCGGCCCCGAGTTCATGGCGCCGCGCGCGCGGGAGTAGGCGCCAGCGCCGGCGCGCTTCAGCCCGCCAATTGCCCGAGCAGCGCGCGCAGCCAGCCCAGGCCGGCGTCCGCGTCGGCGCGCTGGTGCCAGATCATTTCGAACCCCAGCGGGGCGATGGCGAACGGCGCCGGTCCCACGGCCAGGCCCGCTGGCGTCGGCGTCACCGCGCGCCGCGCCACCGTCAGCACCAGGTCGGTGCCGGCCAGCACGGCCGGCGCCGCCGTCCAGTGCGGCAGCCGCAGCGCCACGCGGCGCGATTGGCCGATGCGGGCCAGCGCCGCATCCACTTCCGCCGCGCGCTGGTCCTGGCTGGCGGCCGCCAGCACGTGCGGCCGCGCCAGGTAATCCTCCAGCGTCGACGGCAGGCCCGCGGCGGCATCGGCGACGCAGACAAAGCCTTCCTCGAACAGCACCGCGCGCTGGATCTCGGCGGGCGTTTCGCCGAACACCGCCAGCGCCAGGTCGAGCTGGCCGTCGGCCACGCCCGCGATCATGCCGCTGCGGCTGGCATAGCTGATTTCCAGGTCGATGCCCGGCGCGTCGCGCCGCAGGCGCCGCATCAGCGGCGGCAGCAGCACGCTCGCGCCATAGTCGGACATCGCCAGGCGGAAGGCGCGCCGGCTGGCCGCGGGCTCGAACACCGCGCCCGCCAGCAGGCGCCGCACCTGCGCCAGCACGTCGCGCAACGGCGTTTCCAGCGCCAGGGCGTGCGGCGTCGGCCGCAGGCCGCCGCGCGTGCGATGGAACAGCGGGTCGCCCAGCAGCGTCCGCAGGCGGGCCAGGGCGTGGCTCATGGCGGGCTGGCTCATCGGCAGGCGGGCGGCCGCGCGGGTCAGGTTGCGCTCGTGCAGCAAGGCGTCCAGCACCACCAGCAGATTCAGGTCGATGGCCCTTAGGTTATTCACTGGCTGCATATTCAATAGACAAATATCGAATTGGATTCAATGGTTGGCGAATAAGAGAATAACGCCAATCCCTCTTGAACCGGAGCAAGCCTTGAATACCACGACCTTCTACGCCATTCCCGCCGCCATCCTGGCGGGCGCGCTGGTGCCGATCCAGGCCGGCGCCAACGCCGCCCTGGGGCGGCACCTGGGCCATCCGCTGTGGGCCACCATGGCCTCGCTGGCGATCAGCGCCATCGCGGCCATGGTGGTGATGGCGTTGCTGCGGGTGCCGGCGCCCAGCTTCGCCGAGATCGGCCGGCTGCCGTGGTGGGGCTGGACCGGCGGGCTGGCCGGCGTGTTCTACATCACGGCGGCGCTGATGCTGGCGCCGCGGCTGGGCGCGGGCGCCTTTTTGGCGGCGGTGATCGCCGGCCAGATGCTGGCGGCATTGCTGCTGGACCGCTATGCGCTGGTGGGCTTCGTCGGCAGCGCGCTCAATCCCGGCCGCCTGGCGGGCGCGGCCCTGATCGCCGGCGGCGCGCTGCTGATGCACTTGTCGAACGCGCCGCGCGCGGCGGCCTGAACCACGCCGGGCGGCGCGGGCCGGGCGCGGGCGCTCAGTGCGAAGACGCGGCGACGCGCCGGCCCATGACGCCCGACAGGCACAGCAGCGGCCCCACGATCACCACGCCGATCAGGCCCATGGCAGCCTGCGGCGCCACGCCCTGGTCCAGCAGGGCGGTGGCGATGACGGCCGAGCCGCTCATCTGGAACAGCCCGTAGACCGCGGCGGCGGTGCCGGCGCGGTCGGCGAAGGGTTCCAGCGCCAGGCTCAGCGCCGACCCCAGCGCCAGCGAAAAGCCGACGGTGAGCACCGCCACCGGCAGCATGAAGATCCACGCGGCCGCGGGCGCCCAGCGCCAGGCGGCCAGGTGCATCAGCGCGGCCAGCAGCAGGGCCGTCATGCCGACCCGCAGCATGGCGTAGCGGCCGAAGCGCGCGATGAACACCGGCGCCAGGAAGAAGGCCGCGATGTTGATGGTGGCATTGCCGCCGAACCAGGCGGAAAAGCCCAGCTCCGAATAGCCCAGCTGCTGCACCAGCACCACCGGCGCGGCCGACACGAACACCAGGATCATGGCCATGCCGGCCATGCCGAAGATGGCGAAGTACAGAAAGCGGCCGCTGGCGGCGATCGGCGCGTAGCGGCGCAGGCTGTACAGGGGCGCGCCGCGCGCCGGCGCCGCCTCGCGGGTTTCGGCGAAACGCCACGCCAGCAACGCCGCCAGCGCCAGCGCGAACAGCACCATGAAGACGAAGGTGCTGCGCCAGCCGGCATGCACCGCCAGCGCGCCGCCCAGCATCGGCGCCAGCGCCGGCACGGTGCACAGCGCGCCGTTCAGATAGCTGTAGACGCGCGCCCCGACCGCGGGGCTGAAGCGGTCGCGCACCGCCGCGAACGCCACCAGCGAGGCCGAGCAGGCGCCCAGGCCCTGGATCACGCGCGCGGCGTAGAACAGTTCCAGCGAGGTCGCGGCCGCGCCCAGCGCCGACCCCAGCAGGTAGGCCAGCGCGCCGCCGAGCGCCACCGGCCGGCGGCCGTAGCGGTCGGCCAGCGGGCCGATCAGGATCTGGCCGACGCCGACCGAGAAGATGAAGAGGGTGATGCTGGCCTGCAGCGCGCTGATCGGTTGGCCGAAGCCGACGGCCATGGCGGGCAGGGAGGGCAGATAGATGTCGATGCCCATCGGCGTCAACGTGACCAGGCCCATCAGGAGGCCGATCAGCCAGCGTTGGCTTCGGGCGGGTAATGCAGACTTCATTGGCGGACTCAGGGCGCACCGCGCGCCCGGGAAAACCTGACATTATCCACGACTGGCGCCGCGCGCCGCGCGCACCCGGCTGGCGTAGAATGATCCGCGCCATGCAGACCGCCACCCCGCCCGCCGCCCCTCGTCCCCGCATCGTCATCCTCTATTGCACGCAGTGCCAGTGGCTGCTGCGCGCCGGCTGGATGGCGCAGGAGCTGCTGTCCACGTTCTCCACCGACCTGGGCGAGGTGGTGTTGCAGCCCGGCACCGGCGGCATCTTCCAGATCACCTACGACGGCGAGCTGGTGTGGGACCGCAAGCGCGACGGCGGCTTTCCGGAGGCCAAGGTGCTCAAGCAGCGGGTGCGCGACCGCCTCGATCCGGGCCGGCCGCTGGGCCATATCGACGGCCATGCCGCGGGGCCGGCCGCGCCGCCCAAGGCCTAGCGGCCCGCTGTCCGCCCGCGACCGGCGGGTCTGCCGATCCATGAAAAACAGCCGCCCGAGGGCGGCTGTCCGTCATTCCGTCGGCGCCGGTCAGGCGGCCGAGCGGGATTGCTCCAAGGCCGCTTGCGCCTTGTGTTTCTGCCTCACGGCCGAGACCAGCAGCAGCGCGATCAGCAGCACGCACGCCAGCACGAACCCCAGGCTGATCGGACGCGTGACGAAGATCGCCAGGTCGCCGCGCGACAGCAGCAGGGCGCGGCGGAAGTTCTCTTCCACCATTGGCCCGAGCACGAAGCCCAGCAGCAGCGGCGCCGGTTCGAAACGCAACCGGATCAGGGCGTAGCCCGCGGCCCCGAACAACGTCACCATGCCCACGTCGAACAGGTTGTTGTTGGTGCTGTAGACGCCGACGCAGACGAAGAACAGCGCCGCCGGGAACAGGTAGCGGAACGGCACGGTCAACAGGCGCACCCACATGCCGATCAGCGGCAGGTTCAGCAGCAACAGCAGCACGTTGCCGACCCAGAAGCTGGCGATCAGCCCCCAGAACATGTCGGCGTGCTCGACCATCATCTGCGGACCGGGCTGGATGCCGTGGATGATCAGCGCGCCCAGCATCAGCGCCATCACCGGGTCGCCCGGGATGCCCAGGCTCATGGTGGGGATGAAGCTGGTCTGGGTCGAGGCGCTGGTGGCGGCCTCGGGGCCGGCGATGCCCTCGATGGCGCCGCGGCCGAAGCGGCGCGGTTCGCGCGCCACCTTCTTTTCCACCGCGTACGAGATGAACGAGGCGATGGTCGGGCCGGTGCCCGGCAGGATGCCGAAGGCCGCGCCGATGGCGGTGCCGCGCACCAGGGCGCCGCGCGACTGCTTGATGTCGCCGGCTTCGGGACGCATCGACTTCATGCTGACCTTGGTGCTGGTGACCTTGGTGTCGCCGCCGATCTGGTTGATGTTCTTGAGGAAGTCGGCCACGCCGAACAGGCCCATCGCCAGCGCCACGATCTGCAGGCCGTCGCTCAGCTCGAGGATGCCGAAGTGAAAGCGCATGGTGCCGGTGTTGACGTCGGTGCCGATCACGCCCAGCAGCAGGCCGACCACCACCATCGCCACGCCCTTGATCGCCGAGCCCTTGGCCAGCGTGGCGCCGGCCAGCAGGCCCAGCATCATCATCGAGAAGTACTCGGCCGGGCCGAACTTGAAGGCCACGTCGACCAGCAGCGGCGAGAACAGGATCATCGCCAGGATGCCGACGGACGCGCCGCAGAACGACGAGAACATCAGCATGAACAGCGCCGAGCCGGCCTTGCCGTTGCGCGCCAGCGGATTGCCGTCCAGGCAGGCCACCGCGTGCGAGGCGGTGCCCGGCAGGTTCAGCATGATCGAAGTGATGCCGCCGCCGTATTGCGAGCCGTAGTAGATGCCGGACAGCATCACCAGCGCGGCGGTCGGGGTCATGGTGTAGGTCAGCGGCAGCAGGATCGAGATGGCGGCCAGCACGCCCATGCCCGGCAGCACGCCGATCAGGTTGCCCATGAACACGCCGAACACGGCCCACAGCAGGTTGTCGAGCGCGAAGGCGACCGAGAACCCATGCATCAGGTTATTGAAGATTTCCATCGATCAGCCCCAGCGGAACAGCGGAAACTGCAATTGCAGCGCCCACGAGAAAACGGCCACGCCGAGAATCGTCACGCCCACGGCCAGCAGCGCGGCGCTGCGCGGCGTGTGCTGGCGGTCGCCCATGGCCGAAATGAAGACCAGCGCGAAGGTGGCGGGCACCAGGCCGCCGTACTTGCCCAGCAGGATGAAGGCCATCAGGCCGCCGATGATGCAGCCCCAGCCGCGCCATTCGGGCGGGGGGATCTCTTCGGCGTCCTCTTCGGTGATCACGGGCGAGTAGGCCGTGCGCGCGATGATCAGTCCCAGCAGGACCAGCAGCACGCCGAGGATGGCCGGGAACATGCCCGGGCCCATGCGCGCCAGGCTGCCGATGTTGTACGTGGATGCCTGCGCGATGGCGCCCAGGCCGAGCACGATCATCGTGCCCGCGGCCCACGCCTCGCGCTTGATGATGCTGCGTGTTGATTGCATTGGATTCATTCCTCCCTTTGTTGTGGCTTTGATTCAGGCTGACTGCGGTCTGAATAAAAGCTGACATTCCAATGAAAGCGGGAGTCTAAGAATTCAAACTTCCGAATACCTTTCATGAAATGGAAAAAAATTCCACGCAAGGCGGGGCGCGTGGAAAAAACACGGGAAATCCCTAGGGGCTGTTAACACTGCAAACAACTTTGCCGCCGTCCAAACGCGGTCCGCGAGGCTTTCAAAGCTCCACACAACGGGTCAAATGCGTGACATTTGGGCTGGCCACACTGTGCGGACCCGAAAGGCGATGCCGGCGCTCTGCCGCCGGCATCGTCGTCTTCGGATCCCTGTGTGATTGCCTTCGGAGTCCAAGCGCGATGAAAGCAGGCCGGTTAACGACGGATAGGCAGTACCCCCGCGGGCGCCGGCAGCGTGGCTTTACGCTGATCGAGATCATGGTGGTGATCGTGATCATGGGCATCCTGGCCGCGCTGATCGTGCCGCGGCTGCTGGACCGGCCCGACCAGGCCCGCGCCGTGGCGGCGCGCCAGGACATCAGCGCGCTGATGCAGGCGCTCAAGCTGTACCGGCTCGACACCGGCAGCTATCCCAGCACCGAGCAGGGCCTGCGCGCCCTGGTGGAACGGCCGGCCTCGGGGTCGGGCGCCTCGAGCGCCTGGCGCGCCTACCTCGACCGCCTGCCCAACGATCCCTGGGGGCATCCGTACCAGTACCTGAATCCGGGCACGCGCGGCGAGATCGACGTGTTCTCGCTGGGCGCGGACGGCAAGCCGGATGGGGATGGCGGCAATGCCGACATCGGCTCCTGGCAGCTGTGAACGGCAGCGCGGCATGGCGGTGATCAGCGCATTGCTGGTGGTGGCCGCGGTGACGATGATCGTCGCCTCGCTGCTGCAGCGCCAGGACACGTTCCTGCGCGCCGTGCAGGCCGCCCAGAGCCGCGCCCAGGCCCAGGCCCTGCTGGAGGCCGGGCTGGGCCTGGCGCGCCAGCGGCTGCGCGAGGACGGCCAGCGGCAGGCCACCACGCGCCCCGACGGCGTCTGGGCCGCACCCATCGTCGATACGCGCCTGCAGCGTCCCGGCCGCGACGCCGCCTTCGTCGGCCGGCTGGAGGACGAGCAGGGCAAGTTCAACCTGCGCAATCTGGTGTTCGAGGGCCGCCTGTACCAGGACGGCGTGGCCGAGCTGCTGCGCCTGTGCGCGCTGGTGGGCGTCGCGCCGGAAGTGGGCCAGGCGATCGCCGAGCGGATCCTGGCGGCGCAGCCGGGCGCCGATCCGCATGGCCGGCTGGCGCCCTTGCCGCGCAGCCTGGAAGAGCTGGCCGGCGTGCCGGGGGTGGACGCCGCGGTGCTGGCGCGCCTGCGGCGCCACGTGACGGTGCTGCCGCGCGTGACGCTGGTCAACGTCAACACCGCCAGCGCCGAAGTGATCGCCGCGCACGTGCCCGGCATGTCGCTGGACCAGGCCAAGGCCATGGTGGCGCAGCGCGACGGCGGGCTCTGGTTCGTCAATAACGGCGACTTCGCCAACCGTCTGAGCGCGGCCGAGGGCGCCGCGGACAACGGCGGCGGCGCCTCCGCCACGCCCGCGGCGCGGACCGAGGCGCCGCGCGTGGCGGTCGCCAGCGGCTGGTTCCGTCTCGACGGCGCCGCGCGCCTGGGCGGCATGATCCTGCCCCTGAAGGCGTTGCTGACCCGCGGCGGCGACGGCGTTTCGCAGATCATCTGGTCGCGGGAAGGCGCGTGATGGCCGCGATCCGCGTGTTGCTGCCGCCGCTGCGGTCCCTGACCGCCGACACGCCGCTGCCCGTGGCGGCGGCCGAGAAGACCGCCTGGCGCCGCCTGCCGCCGGCGGGTCTGGCGGAACTGGGACGCCGCTGGCCGGGCGCCCGCGCCACGGCGTTCCCGCATCCCGAAGACCTGACGCTGACGGCGGTATCGCTGCCGCCGCTCGCCCGAGCGCGCTTGCGGGTGGCGGTGGAAGGCGCGATCGAACCGCTGGCGTTGGGCGATCCGGAGACGCTGCGCATCGGCCACGGCGCGCGTGGCGCCGATGGCCGCGTGGGCGTGGCCTGGTTCGACGCCGAGGCCGCCGACCGCCTGCAGGCGCTGATCGCCGCCTGCGGCCTGCGGCCGGCGGGGTTCGCGCCCACGCCGCTATGGCTGCCCGAGACGGTGGATGGCTGGACGCTGTGCGTCCTGGACGGTTATGTGGTGGCGCGCCAGCCCGGCGGGCTGGGCAGCCTGTATGCGCTGGATGCGCAGGTGGATGACGCAACGGCCGGCCTCGCGCGGGTCCTGGGGCCGGACGCCGCCGCCTGCGCGGCCGGCCCGTGCCGCTGGATCGGCGCCGCGCCGGCCGGGTGGCGGCGCGAGGCCGCCGACGTGGTGCTGCCCGAAGCGGCCTGCGGCGTGATGGCGGAGATACCCTGGTCGATCCCGGCGGCCGCCGCCGCCAGTCAGGCCGGCGCGTCGGGCTGGCGCCGCGCCGCCTGGCTGGGCGCGGCCGCCGCGGCCGTGTGGATGGCGGGCCTGGTGCTGCACGCCGGGCGGCTGGAACAGGCCGCTCAGGCGGCGCGCGAGCAGCTGGCGCAGCGCGTGCGCGACGTCTTTCCGACGGTCGGCGCGGTGGTCGATCCGGTCGGGCAGGCGCGCCGGCTGCTCGCCGCCCGCCAGGCCGGCGCGGGAGACGATTGGGCCGAACTTGGATTCCTGCTGCGCGCCGCGCGCGAACACATGGCGTTCGCCGCGGGCGAGATGCAGGCCTGGCGCTACGAGGCTGGCGCGCTGGAGCTGGACATGCCGAGCAGCGCCCGGCCGAAAGCGGCCGAGACGGGCGAGGGCGCCAAGGCAGGCGCCGCGCCGGCCTGGATCCAGGCCGCGCGCCAGGCTGGCGTGGAGGTGCAGGCGACCGACGCCGGCTGGCGCCTGCGGCGTGCGTCGCAGGCCGCAGGCGGCAAACCGGCGGAGCGCTCATGACCCTGGCGCCGCCGCCCCGGCCGCTCGGCCTGCCCGCGCTGTGGCGCAGCCGCTGGCGCGCGCGCCAGCAGGCCTGGCAGGGGCGGGCCCGCGCCGCCTGGAGCGGGCTGGCCGACAACGAACGGCGGCTGCTGGCGCTATGCGCCGCGGTGGTCGCGGCCGCGGGCTGCTGGCTGGCGGTGATCGAGCCGTCCCTGGCGCGCGCGGATCGCGGCGCGGAGGAATTGCGGCGCCTGGAAACGAACGCGCGCGACCTGAAGGCGGTCCTGCGCCAGGCGGGTCCGGCGCCGGCGGCGCGCCAGGCCGCGGTCTCCCCCGAGGCGCTGGGCCGCTGGCTCGACGCGGCCGGATTGGCGGGGCGCTACGAACTCGGCGCCGACGAGAGCGCGGCCGGCGCCTGGCGCATCGTGTTCCACCGGGCGCCGGCGGCGCCGCTGGCGGCCTGGCTGCTGGCCGGACCGGCGCCGTTTCCGCTGGCGTTGACGCGCGTTGCCTTGCAGCGCCAGGACCAGGCCGAACCCGGCGATCCCGCGGTGGCGCCGGGCGAAGGCCTGGCGGGCGTCGTGCTGTTGAGCCCCATTTCCCGCGACCAGAGGTGAGCCCGTGACGCCGTCCCGCTTGCGCCGCACGCCCGAGCGCATCCCTGCCCATCGCAGCGTCCTCGGCCTGGCCCTGTCGCTGGCCCTGGCCGCCTGCGCGTCGCCGCAGGGCGATGATCGCCGCAGGGGCGAACTGTCGATCGATCAGGTGCCGCCACTGGCGTCGTCGCTGGCGCCTTCGGCGCAGCCGCGGCGGGTGGCGCAGGCCGATGGCGCGGCAGGCCA